>NZ_LVYZ01000033.1:0-306290 GCF_001909095.1 Paenibacillus sp. P46E | reverse complement strand
ACCCCGTACCCCGTACCCATTGTAAACTCCGGCCCTTTCCCGGCTAGTTTTTTTAACTTCGCTCAGTAGATTCCTCGTTTTTAATTTAGTGGGAATTTCTCCACATAAATGCCCTGGGCCACCTCTTGAAGGGGAGGTAGTGGGAAAAAGTCCACTTAAAACAACCCGAAATCATGAATTTGAGAAAAATTATGAAATTTAAGTTTACTTTTTCCACCTAAACGTCCTGAAACTAACTAAATGTACAAATTAGTTTTCCTTTTTCCACCTAATTCTGAGATTGAATATTGGCTAAAGGACCAATGCGACTCGCTGCTGATCATTGATTGAACGTGACCGGCAGGTTGACAATTGGAGAGCATAAGTAACCGGATAAAGGAGCCCATCTGGTACATAGTTTGTAGGTTGCTCGAAACATAACCACTGCAGCCCGTACCCCCGTAAACTCGTGCCATCCGTTGGCTATAGTCCGCGGCTAATCAAATTATAAAATAAAACTAATGAAAGTACTCCAGAACCCCGTGTACCAGCTCGTAACGGACAATTCTTTGCTGCCCGACGTCCGCGGAGGGGAGCAGCCAGCCTTTATCGGTCAGACTACGAAGTATTCGAATTGCCGTTTTGTAGGTAATATCGAAATGCTCCTCCACATCCAAGGGACGGATGGGACGTGCCAGTTGAACAGCCAGCCGGATTACTTCCTGCTCCATCAGCTGGACGCGTGATATAGGCGCTTCAGACGGTTGGTATTTAGTTAGAACCATACGCAGCAAGGTCATGCAGAGTTCTGGACGTTGTTCCACATCATCATAGGCAAAAGAAATCACATGGTAGCCCATGGCGTATAGAAACGTTTCACGGTTGAGCTCGCTGCAGTATTTCTGCCTGTCCATATCACGCACATGTGACGCATAACCTTTGATTTCGATGAGCAGCTTCACATAGCCGGGCAGCCAGGCGAAATCGGCAAAATAGGATCTTCCTCGCCAGTCAGTCACCTCATATTCGGGATGAAGCCCTGTAAAGTTACCCCGAAGCGGCCACCAGACATTCCGCAGGAATAAGGTTTCCGCGTGCTGATGACCTCTCTCCAGCCGTCCCCGCCGTTCTCCCGCAGGTCTGTCCGCCAAATGTCCTTTGATAAATTGCAGATGTGCTTCTTCAAATATCAATAGATTCACTCTCCCTGGAAAATAGAAAACGCCCAGGCTTCCCCTTGGAGGGCAACCGGGACGTTCTTCGTCTCGCTTCAATAAGTATAGGCTAAGCACAAAGTATAGGTCAAACACGAAGTACAGGTTAAGCAGGAAATATAGATCAAACAAGCGGATATGGCTAAAACAAACACTGAAAACACTGAAAACACTGAAAACACTGAAAACACTGAAAACACTGAAAACACGCAAAAGCCGCAAACCCGCAAAAGCCGCAAAATACTGGCTACTTTACCCCAATCCTCATCCGGTAGCTGATCAGCACAGGCAGTGTCCGGCCTTGGAAATATTGCTCCACCTTTGCTGTGAAATCCGCTATATCCTGTGCCAGGGCGGCAGGAGCAAGCTTCAGCACGGTTTGGATACCGCCTTGACTGAGCGTAAGTCCGACATAACGCTGTGCATCGCAGTCCTCCATGTTATGAAACACCATTTCCCGCACATAAGAAAATGCACCGCTGGCTTTTATTCTGGCTAAATGGCCTTCTTTGTCCCATTTATGCGCCTGTTCGGCTGCGGGTTGTAGCTCGGCCAGCAGATCATCTGCCGCTGCGATCAGCTGATTGTAGCGAACTTCAATATCCGGCTGCAGGGCAAGCGGCCAATCACAATCATAAGCGGCGAATACGCCGCCCGGACATAGACAGCGGGAGATTTCCTGCAGCGTGCTGGCCGGGTCCATCCAGTGGAACGACTGCGAGCAGGTGATAATGTCTACGCTGCAGGGTGGAAAAGGAAGCTGGTTCGAGAAGCCTTGGACAAACGACAGGGCTTCTGACCCGCTGCCGAGAAGATGCAGCTTCTCCAGCGCTTTGCCAAGCATATCGGGGTTAGGCTCCACTCCGGTTACGGCATCCGCGGCATCCTTCCATAGAAAGGTGGACAGCCCGGTTCCGCAGCCTACATCGGCTACCCGTGAAGGCCTGCGGCCCAGGTAATTGGTCAGCAGTCCGGTCACGATGGGCGGAGCTTCGGGCCGGTAGCGGTCGTAGTCGTCCTGATACCCCAGGAACCGTTCAATATTAGGCTTGCTGTTGCCGGTAGGGATCATATAATCAAAAACCTCCTCGCAAGTGCTGGTCAATACTTCTATTGTAAGTAGTCTAAGACGCCATGCCAAACAGCAGTGAGAGAAATGAAGCTGATTTCCCGACGTGAATGCCGGACAATTGTTAGAGTACAGCGAACGTGTGCGAGTGAGTGTGCGTGTGCGTGTAAGTGTCAGTGTCAGTGTCAGTGTCAGTGTCAGTGTAAGGGTAAGTGTAAGTGTAAGTGTAAGTGTAAGTATACGGGTGCTAGATTGTCAGCATAAAAATCGTTTGTAACCGGCAGCTCCCCAAGCCTCGGCTTGCAGTATAGGATTAGTAGTCATACAGCCGGCAGAGGGTAAAGGGAATCTTGAGCCGTCAGGTTATAAAATAAGCCGGCTCCGTAGCGTTGACACGCGGTCCGGGAGCCGGCAGGGATGTTGTC
This sequence comes from Paenibacillus sp. P46E, assembly GCF_001909095.1. NCBI lineage: Bacteria > Bacillati > Bacillota > Bacilli > Caryophanales > Paenibacillaceae > Paenibacillus > Paenibacillus sp. P46E. The sequence goes on along the minus strand of NZ_LVYZ01000033.1, from coordinate 303,603 downwards.
CGTATGCTACCGCAGCAGCGAGGGGTCAACCGCCGGAACTAAACCCTCGGCGGCAGCGCGGTTTAGCAGCGCTGAAATTGCGGCGTAGCCGTCGTCTCCGAGGTTCATCGTGAATTCGTTGACATAAAGATCAATGTGCGACTTGGCGACCTCCGGTGAGAGCTCCTGGGCATGGTCCAGCACATACTCTCTGGAATCGGTGGGGTGATCCCACGCATACTGCAGTGAGCTGCGGATCCAGCCGGTAATGGCCTCGTGGTCCAGGTCGCGGCGGGCGATAATTGCACCAAGCGGTATGGGAAGCCCGGTATCGCTCTCCCACCAGCTGCCCAGATCGGTCAGCAGGTTCAGGCCATAGGACGGATATGTGAAGCGGGCTTCATGAATCACGAGCCCTGCATCGATCTGTCCGTCACGTACCGCAGGCATGATCTCGTCGAAGGGCAGGACTACGATCTCGGCAGGGCCGCCCGGCACCTGCTGTGCCGCCCATAGCCGGAACAGCAGATAGGCGGTCGAGCGCTCACTGGGAACGGCGATACGGCGTCCCGACAGCTCACGCGTATGCTTGATAGCGCCAGCGCCCTTGCGGGTCAGAACCAGCGGGCCGCAGCCCCGGCCAAGAGCGCCGCCGCAGGGCAGCAGCTTGTACTTCTCCAGCACCCAGGGGAGCGCAGCGTAGGAGATTTTGAGCACCTCCGGTCCGGTGCCATCCGCAGCCAATCCGTTGGTGATATCGATATCGGCAAACGTTACATTCAGCTTGGGCGCATCCGGAACTAAGCCATGAGCCCAGGCATGAAATACGAAAGTATCATTAGGACAAGGGGAAAAAGCTATATTCAGCTCTGTTGACATTACAGCACCTCCAGTAGTATAGCGGCTGCTGCCGCGAGCGCATCGAGCGCTTCAGGGATCTTCCACGCGGCCCGGTCACGCGGGCCGACCGGGTTCGAGACCGCGCGCAGCTCCAGCGCCGCGATCCCGAAGTGCTGGGCGGCCACGGCAACCCCGTGGCCTTCCATCGCTTCCGCCGCCGCCTCCGGATGGCGCGCGGCCAGAGCGGCGGCCGTCCCGGCGGTGCCGGTCGCCGTCGACACGGTAAGCACGATTCCCGTGCTTACCGCAAGTCCGGCCGCTGCCAGCGCGGCCGCAAGAGTCTGCACCGTGCCGATGTCGGCCGGCACGGACACGCTGCCGAAGCCAAGCTCGGCAGCGCTGCGGAAGCCCTCCGGCGTCTCAGCGCCGAGGGCCGCGTCAAGCATCTCGCTGGCGACGACCAGCGAGCCTACGGGCGCACGGCCCGGGAAGCCGCCGCCGATCCCGGCGCTGATGACGCAGCCGTAGCTTCCGGCTGCCAGAGCAGCGGCAGTGCCTGCCGCTGCGGCGGCGGTGCCGGCGCCCGCCGCGATGACATGGAACCTGCTGCTGCCCTTCAGGCCGCGCAGGACCGCATCCCGCTCTGCCGCGACCGCAGTCACGATCAGGATGTGCGGAGCGTCAGGTAGAAGCCCTGCTTCACCGTGCGGGCCTGGAGCTTGTCTATCGAATGCTTCCATCCTCCAGCCTCCTTCTATAATAAGTCACTTTACTATAAGCATAAGTTCAGCGGATCAATAGCAGCTGATCTCCGAGGCAATAACCAAGGCTTCAGCCGGCTTTTCCAAGGAAAAGGATACGCCGTTTTTAGAGGCAGGTCAAACCGCGGTGATTTATTTTTGGCAGAAGGTGTTGACAAGTGATCTGGAATGGATTATATTTATCTTAACTTAAAGATGTTTAATTTAAAGATGAAAGAAAAAGCGATGGGAGGTGAACAAGGATGAGTGATTCCAAGGAGACATTAAGCATAGCAGCTGATAGAGAAGCTGCAGATCAGGCAGCATCGCTGAAACTGTTCGTTGTCCTGTCTAAGGCGTATAAGAGCCTGATGGATCAGGCGGTGAAGGATATGAAGAGCCACGGGCTCGCTTCGGCGGAGTTTATGGTGTTGGAGGTGCTGTATCACAGAACCCGGATTCCATTGCAGCAGATCGGCGAGAAGATCCTTGTCACCAGCGGCAGTATTACTTATAACATCGATAAGCTGGAGAAGAGGGGATTGCTGAAGCGTGTTCCCTGCAGCGACGACCGGCGCGTAACTTACGCAGAGATTACGGATGCGGGACGCGAATTGTTCGATGATATTTTCCCCCGTCATGTCCATTCCATTCACAGTATGATGGGTGGTCTGAATGGAGAAGAGAAGGATCAGGCCATCGGGCTGCTGAAGAAACTTGGCAAAGGCGTATAGACATAACGCATCTGATACAGGTGCAGCAGCAGATACGCCTTGCCAGGGAATAGCGGAGAACAGCCTCATTGTATAAGAAAGCAGAGTTCGTCAGGAACAACAGCAAGACCAAAATTTTTTTACCTAATATCTTAACGTTAAGATAATTAAAACAAAGAGAATGGAGCGTGTTTAAAATGGTTAGTGTAGGTTTATTGTTGATGAGATTGGTTATCGGGATTGCGTTTATCGGGCATGGTTCACAGAAGCTGTTCGGCTGGTTCGGCGGCTATGGTCCAAAAGGGACCGGTGGCTGGATGGAGTCGATTGGGATTAAGCCTGGGGTGCTGATGGCGGTGCTGGCCGGACTGATGGAGCTTGTCGGAGGCCTGCTGTTCGCAGCCGGGCTGCTGACACCGCTCGCTGCCGTACTGATTGCCGCAGCTATGCTGGGCGCCATTGTTAAGGTGCATGCTCCGAATGGCTTTTGGTCCACAGCGAATGGCATCGAGTTCCCTCTGACGCTGCTGGTGGTTGCGGTGGGTGTTGCACTGGCCGGACCGGGATCGATCTCGCTGGACGCGCTGTTCTTTAACTGATTTTTGCTGAAACATCATTCTCACCCATAACATTTCAGGAGGTAATTATAATGACTATGCAAACTCAAGGTATTCACCATATTACTGCTTTTGTTGGAGACGTACAGCGCAATGCTGATTTCTATGCCGGAATTCTCGGACTGCGCCTTGTGAAAAAAACCATCAATTTCGATGCTCCCGAGGTGTATCACCTCTATTTCGGAAATGAACAGGGTGCGCCTGGCACAATCATTACGTTCTTCCCCTGGTCTGAGGGCCGCAAAGGCCGCATCGGCGGCGGTCAGGTGGGTGTAACCACTTATGCAGTGCCGGTAGGCTCCATGGAATTCTGGAAGCAGCGCCTGGCTGCCTATCAGATCCCGGTGACCGAAGTGAGCCGGATTGGCGAGTCTTACCTCTCGTTTGCTGATTTCGACGGATTGCGGATTGAACTTGTTGAACGTGAAGAAGGGGCGCCAAGCACCTGGTCCTTTGGCGGTGTGACACCTGAGCATGCCATCAAAGGGTTCGGCGGAGCTGTTCTCTACAGTACAGATCCGGAAAAAACAGCAGATACCCTGTCCCGTACACTCGGCCTCGAGCGCATCGCTGAAGGTGACGGATACATCCGCTACCAATCGACCGGCGATCTGGGCAACATCATTGATTTGAAGGCAGCGCCGGTTCCGCACGGAGCAGGAGGCACGGGAACGGTCCATCACATCGCATGGCGGGCCAAAGATGATGCCGAGCATCTGGAATGGGGCCGTCATGTGCAGAGCCATGGCTATCAGCCGACGCCGGTGCAGGACCGCCAGTACTTCAACGCTATTTACTTCCGTGAGGAAGGCGGAATTCTTTTCGAGATCGCAACCGATCCTCCAGGCTTTGCCCGTGATGAAGCACCGGATGCGCTGGGACAGAAGCTGATGCTTCCCGCCTGGTTCGAGCCGCACCGTGCGGTGATCGAAGAGAACCTGACGCCTTTTGAAATCCGCGAAATCGGGGTGAAGCAGGGATGATTCATATCTTCCGCAAAGGTACCGATGATCGCTTGCCGACATTAGTCTTGTTCCATGGTACAGGCGGCAATGAACAGGATCTGCTGCCGCTGGCTGAACTGCTGGCCCCCGGTGCTTCGGTACTGGGTATCCGGGGGAATGTGCTGGAGAATGGCATGCCGCGTTATTTCCGGCGGCTGGCTGAAGGCATCTTCGATGAGGAGGACCTGATCTTCCGCACCCATGAGGTTAAGCAGTTTTTGGATGAGGCAGCGGCTAAGTACGGTTTTGATTCCGGTAATCTGGTGGTGGTAGGTTACTCCAACGGTGCAAATATCGCCGGCAGCCTGCTGTTCCACTACGGAAGTATCTTCCGCTCCGCTGTGCTGCTGCATCCGATGGTGCCGCTGCGCGGGGTGAACCTGCCATCCTTGAAGGATGTTGCGGTGTTCATCGGAGCAGGCACAAATGATCCGATCATCCGCACGGAGGAAACCGGAGAACTCGAATCTCTGCTGCGGGGAGCAGGTGCAGAGGTAACCATGCATTGGGGTAATCAGGGTCACCGCCTCAGCTCAGCCGAAGCTGAAAGTGCCCGTGATTGGCTGAAACAGCAAAGTAATTTCCGCCAAGTCTGACCCTATAACCGCCTGCAGGGCTGCTGCCAAGTGACTGTATTAGCCACTTGAAAGCCCCTGCGGGCGGTTTTTTGCATTGAATAATCCATCCGGGATGGGTAGTATGAAGGTTACATTGCTACGGAAAGGTTGACGTTATTGCTTATGATTACAAAATTCGATAGTAGGGTGCTGGAAGCGGATGGGCCGACACGGAAGCAGCGGCTGCAGATCGCTGTCATTCTGGGGGCTATCTCCGCGATTGGCCCGTTGTCCATTGACATGTATTTGCCCGCGCTTCCGGCGCTGGGGGCACATTTTGGCGCCGGAGCTGCGCTGGTGCAGCTCAGCCTGACCTTTTTCTTGCTGGGACTGGCCTCGGGTCAGCTGGTAGCCGGACCTTTGAGCGACGTATATGGCCGGCGCACCCCACTGCTCATTGGCATGGTGGTGTATGCAGTCTCCTCCTTGCTGTGTGCGTTCAGCCCTTCCATCGGGCTGCTGGTGATGCTGCGGTTTATCCAGGGGTTAGCCGGGTCGGTAGGAGTCGTGATCTCGCGCGCGGCGGTGCGTGACCTGTATAGCGGCTCCGAGTTAACCAAATTCTTTTCCCTGCTGATGATTGTCAATGGACTGGGTCCGATCCTGGCCCCGGTCATCGGAGGCCAGCTGCTCAGAGTGACCACATGGCAGGGGGTGTTCGTGGTGCTGTTTGCCGCCGGTCTGATCTTTTTTGCCACGATTCTGCTGCGGCTTCCAGAAACCTTGCCCAAAGAGCGGCGTTCCAGGAGCGGGCTTCGCGGTACGCTGCGTACGTTCGCTGTCCTGCTTGGCAATGGAAGATTTATGGGATATGCCCTCTCTCAGGGTTTTGTCTCTGCCGCCATGTTTGCGTATATATCCGGTTCATCCTTTGTTCTGCAGAATATCTTTGGGGTATCCCCACAAATGTACAGCCTGATTTTTGCCGTCAATGGACTGGGCATTATCCTTTCGGGCCAGGTCGCCGGCAGACTGGCCGGACGATTCGGCGAACAGAGATTTCTGGTGGGCGGCCTGCTGCTCTGCACGCTAGGCGGTGTACTGCTGCTGCTGACCGTTCTGTCCGGAGGCGGTCTCGTGCCCATCCTGATCTGCTTGTTCGCCGTGGTTTCCAGTGTGGGCATGGTCGGAACAACCAGCTTCTCCCTGGCCATGCAGGATCAGGGCGAGACAGCAGGCAGCGCTTCAGCACTTCTAGGACTGCTGCCCCTGCTGCTTGGCAGCTGTGTAGCTCCCCTTGTCGGACTTGGCGGCAGTGAAACCGCCTTGCCGATGGCAATGGTCATCGCAGGGGCCGGCTTGTGCTCCATACTGTCCTATCTCTTGCTCTGCAAGCCGGGAGGTGCCCGGTGAGCCGCAAGGATTTTGGCACTCTGCTGCTGCTGGCTTTTGCCTGGGGCGCTTCCTTTTTGTTCATGAGAATCGCTTCGCCTGAGCTGGGACCGGTATTTACGACAGAGCTCCGTGTCACGCTGGCTGCTGCCGTCCTGCTGCTGTATGCGGCATTGAAGCGTCAGAAATTGGGTATCTGGCGGCACGCCAAGCAGTTCCTGTTGCTTGGGGCGGTCAATGCCGCCCTTCCCTTTACGCTGATCTGCCTGGCGGAGCTGCATCTGAGCGCCTCTCTGGCAGCCATCCTTAATGCCACAACTCCAATATTCACAGCGCTTGCCGCCTGGGGAATCCAGCAGGAGAAGCCGGGACTCACCAAGTCGGCAGGCCTTGTGATCGGGTTGCTTGGAGTGGGAGTTCTGGTCGGCTGGAGTCCTGTTCCTATGGAGGGCAAGATTCTGTTATCCGTCTTCTTTTCTCTGGGGGCTGCCCTCTCCTATGGGTTCGGCGGGTTATATGCCTCCCGGGTAGGCCGCGGTCTTGAGCCCCTGACGCTTGCCGCCGGACAGCAGCTTGGAGCAGCAGTGGTGCTGTTGCCGCTGGCTATTGTTTTTGCACCCCGTCATCTGCCGTCAGCCCCGGCTGTCTATTCGGTTCTCGGGCTGTCTATCTTCTGTACCTCCATAGCCTATCTGTTATATTTCCGACTGATCCGCAATGTTGGCGCCGTGAAGACTGTCAGCGTAACTTTTCTGGTCCCTGTATTCGGTCTGGTCTGGGGTGTGATTTTTCTGCATGAACAGGTTTATGCCAATACCATCGCCGGGCTCGTGATTATTCTGATGAGTGTTACTCTTGTGAACCGGAGAAAAAAAGGTGCTGGGCCCGGCAACCCGGGTGAAGTATCGGCCCGTCAGGGGAAAATATAGTCTTCGGCTTACATGCATGGAACATTGCATCTCCTGGTAAGCCGGATGCCTTTCAGCAAACTTTCAGCGCATTTTAACGTTCCTCCCGGATAAACCGCCTATACTTGGTGAAGTGAAGGGAGGGACAAGCATGAATATTTCATCTGTATCATCGGCATCTTCCACCGCTTACACTTCCTCCAGCGCATCTGATACCGCTGCATTGGAGAAGCAAAAAGCCAAGCTGGAAGCCGATTTGGAAAAGGTGAATTCCAGCAAAGACGATGAGAAGACCAAGGAGACGAAGACCAAGCAGCTGGAGCAGCAGATCAAACAGATCGAGGCCCAAATTACCCAGAAGTCCCAGAGCGGAAGTTCCGCTTCGGCAAGCGGCAATGCGGCTCCGCCGGAGAAACCGGCAGGCGGCAAAACGCTTGTGCCTGCAAGCGCGCAGGATATTGCGACAGCCACTACAGACAGCGAAGGAAGATTTGACATCCGGGTGTAGTTCCGTCAAGGCGAGTAAGCAACTGAATCGTAAGCAGCACCTGAAAAGAGGACAACCTTTGTCGTGAGAGGGTCCTCTTTTTTTGGCGCGCCATGGATTTTTTTAACGCTGTAGTGCAGGGTATTGGGGCTTGCGGGTAGTCTAACCTTTGAATCACTCCAAAATGAGCCTTTCATCCATAGTCTTGGTATAATGGAGAAATGAAAAAGGGCAAGAGGCTTATTAAGCCCATCATCCGGCAGTAAAGGCAGGAGAAGACATGCACTCCAAGATCCAGACACTCGAACGTTTCAAAATCGTAAGGCTGATTGTAGCGGTCTACCGGCTCAGGGCGGTGAGAGCGCTTATACCGATTGCAATCATAGCTCTTGTATATCTGGAGGGACAGCATGAGCTGAAGCAGGTGCATCTGGGACTGATCCTCCATGAACTAAAACGTGTGCCCGCAGAGGCCATTGCCCAGATGATGGGGGTGGCACTGCTCGCTGTTGCGGTCATGAGCGGCTATGATTATTTGATCCGGCGCCATTTCCGGTTGAATATCGGGGGCTGGAGCACTTTCCGTTACTCGTGGATTGCGAATACCTTCAATAATCTGATCGGGTTTGCGGGTCTGGCAGGGGTCGGCTTACGGACGCTTCTCTACAAAAAAAGCGGTGTACCTGCCGCCGTTCTTACGCCCGCTATCGTGTTTCTCTCACCGCTGATGATCACGGGGCTGTCGCTGCTCTCCTGGGGCAATATCATTGGCCTGCTTCCGGCTGCCGCGCTGCTGCACAAGCATCACTGGCTGGTGTTCGCGGTCTGGGGCATGGCGCTGTATTTGCCGTTTTTCATTATTGTTCAGCGTTCGTCGTTGTTCGCCAGATGGATTAACCGGGATCAGGGCCGGACGCCCTGGCTGACCGTAGGTGCTTCCGTCGGCGCTTCCTTTCTGGAGTGGCTGTTCGCAGGAATCACGTTCTGGACGATCGGAAGCCACCTGCTCGGCAGCGTAGATTTCGTGACCGTCTTTAGTATTTATGTAATTGCCGCGATTGCCGGCATACTCAGCATGGCTCCCGGAGGTATCGGCGCTTTCGATCTGATTGCCTTGCTCGGGCTTACGCAGCTGGGATACCGGAGTGATCAGGCGATGGCCGTACTGGTCATTTACAGACTGTTTTATTATCTGATTCCCTGGCTGATTGGCCTGGGACTGGCCGCACTGGAAATTGGACTTCAGAGTAAAAAGGACCCCGACCGTAGTACAGCGGGTATTGAGCCTTCGCTTAACCGCTGGCAGAAAATCTGGGGCTGGCCGGGTCAATATACGTTCCTGAGCGATCTTGGCGTCTGGGCGCTTGGCAAGCTGGTGCTTGTCAGCGGACTTATTCTGCTGCTGTCAGCGGCCACGCCCGAGCTCCTGTACCGGCTGAAGCTTACGGAGGATCTGCTCTCGCTGCCGGTGATGCGCATATCGCATCATCTCTCCGTGCTGATCGGATTCATGCTCATTCTGCTGTCACGCGGAATTTCGCTGCGGATCCGCAGAGCCTATGTCTGGACCAGTGTGCTGCTGTTCGTGGGAGCTGTATTTACTTTTACGAAGGGCTTTGATTATGAGGAGGCTCTGTTCCTGCTGCTGGTAGCGCTCATCCTGTGGATCTCACGGGCGCGATTCTACCGGGTCAGTGTGCCGGTAAGCCGGCAGAATACCCTGTGGTGGCTGGCGCTGACGACTTTCATAGCACTGCTCTACTACTGGCTGGGCAGCTATGCGCATCGGGGCTTCCTGAAGCATCTCCCCCGGGGTGTCGATCCCGAGTGGCTGCAGCGTCATAGTAACGTGGCGGTTACCGCTGTAGGCGGGCTGGTGCTCTCCTGGGTTCTGCTTACGATGCTGTTTACCCTTCGGCCTAACCACAAAGTGGATGAGCTGTTCGCGGATAAGGACATGGACAGATTAAGCCGGTTCCTAGAGGCCAATCCCGGGAATCCCTTAACCCATATGCTGTTCCTGGGTGATAAGAGCTTTTACTGGGCCCAAGACGGCAAGGTGCTGCTTGCTTTTTCCCGGGCGCGGGACAAACTGGTTGTATTGGGTGATCCGCTGGGCCCGCTGGACCTGATCAATGACGGAATTAGTGAATTTCGGCAGGCTGCGGATTTATATGGGCTTGCTGTGGTGTTCTATCAGGCCACTCCGGCCTTTCTGCCGGTCTATCATGAGCAGGGCTACCGTTTTTTCAAGCTGGGGGAAGAGGCGATGGTGCCGCTGGCCAGCTTCACACTGAGTGGCAAAAGGAATTCCGACCTGCGGAGTGTAAGAAGCCGCTTTGAGCGGGAGGGATATACTTTCGAGGTGGCGGATTCGCCTCATTCCGAGGCGTTGCTGGACGAGCTGCGCCGGATCTCTGAGGAATGGCTGAACGGCCGTAAGGAAAAAGGCTACTCTCTCGGCTGGTTCAAGCCGTCGTACCTCCAGCTGGCGCCCATTGCACTGCTGAGGACCAAGGAGGGTGCTGTGCTGGCTTTTGCCTCCATTGCACCGGGATATGACGGGGGGACTACCGTTTCAATCGATCTCATGCGTCACCTGAAGAAAACGCCAAATGGCACAATGGACTATTTGTTCGTCCGTCTGTTGGAGTGGGCCCAAGAACAGGGCAGCAGCAGATTTAATCTGGGCAATGCTCCGCTGTCCAGTGTCGGGCACAACTCAGGAGCGCTGCGGGAAGAAAAACTGGCCCATCTGATTTATATACGGGGTGGACACTGGTACGGTTTTTCCGGGCTGCGCCGCTATAAGGAGAAGTTCAATCCGGAGTGGGAACCCAGATATCTGGCCTATCCGGCCGCGCTTACGCTGTCAATCCTGACACTTGATCTGGTAAGGCTTGTCTCGCGTTACACGGAAGAGGGCAAGGACCGGAAATAAACTTCACCAGATGTGCTATAGGTCCTGGACGATTAGGCGGAAATCGGCAATACTGATTCTGCCGGATTCATGAGTACGAACAATCAACATAGATATACATCACTAGAGATGGCTCCTGCGCGATGCAGGCGCCATCTTTTTTTAAGAAACAAAAGATTCAGGTCTGTTTGATATGAAAAGGAGGATACAGTTATGGGAACCGCCATCATGGAGATTATGGACAAACGCAAATCGGTCCGCACTTATGAGCAGACACCGATCCGGGAAGAGGCCCGCGCAGCGGTGATGGAATATCTGGCACAGGAGGAGAATCTGCGCGGACCTTTGGGCGGAAAGGCTTCTGTGGAATGGATCACAGTCAAAGGAGGCGTGGCGGAGGCAACAGGCGTTAAGCTTGGAGCTTACGGGGTCATTAAGAACCCGCAAGCGTATCTGGTGGGTGTGGTGCAGAACGGGGAGACGGCGCTGCTGGAGTTCGGCTATATCTTTCATAAGCTGATTCTTCATGCCACCGGCCTGGGCCTTGGAACCTGCTGGATGGGGGGCACCTTTAACCGTAAGTCCTTTTCCCGAGAAATTGAGCTTGCGCCGGGAGAACTTATCCCGTGTATCTCTCCGCTGGGCTATGCAAGCGAGAAGCAGCGTCTGCTGGAATCGACGATGCGATATATCGCCAAATCGAATCAAAGGAAGCCCTGGAATGAGCTGTTCCAGGATGGCGGATTCGGCCGCGAGCTGACCCGCGAGGCTGCAGGCAGCCTGGCCGCACCGCTGGAGATGGTCCGGCTGGGCCCGTCGGCTTCCAACAAGCAGCCTTGGAGGGTCGTGCTGTCCGAAGACAGGAAGCAGGTGCATTTCTATTACCTGCCTACGCCAAATTACAGCGGCAACAAGCTGGGGTTCGAAATGCAGCGGATCGATATCGGGATTGCGGCCTGCAGCTTCGAGCTCGCCTGCCGGGAGCTGGACATCCCGGGCGTCTGGACCCGGCAAAACCCCCTGTTACATACTCCGGACCCGCACATGGAATACATGCTGAGTTATATTCTTAGCTGAACCGCGAGACCGTCCACAGCAAAGCGGCTGCCAGCAGGATACAGAGCATGACGAGTGTATCACGGTTCTGCCAGGACAGCCGGTAGGCAGGCGTCCGCTCCTTGGCGGGGTCATAGCCCCGGGATTCAACTGCAGTAGCCAGCTCATCGCCCATCCCGATGACCAGAATAAGCAAGGGGACAATCAGCAGGGCAACCTGCCGCGGCGTATAGCGGGCCAGTCCGCGGGCTTTTCGGCCCCGCGAGTTCAGCGCCAGCTGCAGCTGGGCCAGCTTATCGAGAATCCAGGGCACAAACTGGAGCGTGACGGACACCGCCAGCGACCAGTTGCGGGTACGGATGCCCAGCTTTTGGAGCGGGGCAATCCCCCATTCCAGCGCTTCACGCAAGGGGGCGCCGGTGGTAGTCTCCGTGAACAGGAAACCGAGTGCAACCAGCAGCAGAAAGCGGAGCACGTTCAGTCCGCCCCGTTCCATACCGGCAAGGCTTAGGCCAACAGGCCCCAGCTTATAATCCGGAGAACTCCAGGTGAGCGCGGACAGCAGCCAGAGGAACAGGAACATCAGCAGGAACGGACGGAAGAAGCGGATCGTCCTCTGCCAGGGAATGCGGGCAGAGAGCATGAGTCCAGTAATCAGCCCTGAGGCCAGCAGCAGCGGCAGCAGGGCTTGCATCCCCAGAACGGCCAGCGTGCCCAGCACCATCCCCAGCCATTTGACGCGGGGGTCCAGCCTCTGCCACGGCTTCCGTGCAGAGGCTGTTTGTATATCCGTGGCAGCGGAAGACCGGCCCGCCGTATTTCCTTTGGCGGGCAGCAATTCCTCCCCGCCGCTCCGGCTCCGGCGGGGGGGCTGCAGCGAAGCCGGAGGGGCTTCCTCCGGCGGTGCGGGAAGCGGCAGCTCTGCAAGCGCTGCGAGCAGGCTGTCGAGGCCGTCCGGCAGCTCGGCCAGCAGGCCGCGCTGCCGGAGTCTGTGCCCGAGCCGCGAATAGGCGGGGGGCTCCAGCCCTGCGCCGGTCAGCACGAGCGGATCGGCAGACAGGGTAGAAGCCGGCCCGCTATAATGGACGGCGCCCTGGGACATTACAATCGCCTCATCTGCGATGGGCAGGAAGCTGTCAAGGTCATGAGTGCCGATGACCAGGGTTAAGCCGCTGCGGCGAAGCCCGTGCAGCATCTCCAGCAGGGACCCGGCCGCCTGCGGGTCCAGACCGGCTGTGGGCTCGTCAAGGACGAGCAGCCCGGGGAGGGAAGCGATAGCGGCGGCGATGCAGAGCCGCCGTTTCTCGCCCCCGCTCAGCAGGAAGGGCGAGCGCCCGCCGAATTCATCGTAGGGCAGTCCGACTCTGGCAAGTGCGCTGCGGATCAGCTCCAGCCGCTGCGGCCCCGGCACTCCGCGCTGAGCGAGGCCGTATTCCAGCTCCTGGTGCACGCTGCCTGCGAACAGCTGCGTCTCCGGCTGCTGGAATACCATGGAGACATTCCCGGCAGCAGCCTGGCCGCCGTCCAGGAGAACTGTGCCGGAAGCCGGCTCTGCAAGGCCCGACAAGAGGCGCAGCAGTGTAGACTTTCCGCTGCCCGTGACCCCGCATAGAACAGTCAGCGTGCCTTCGCGTATGTCCAGATTAATATCTGTGAGGACAGGGAGTCTGTCGTAGCTGAAGGATACGTGGTTCGCCTGAATCCTCACAGAACCGCCTCCAAATCCCGCTCGGTCAAGGGCAGGCTGTGCAGAGGCCAGCCCTTGGCCTGTAGCAGCTGTCCGATACGGACGGCCGGCGCGGAGGGCCAGCCGAGAGCATCCGGCAGCCCGCTTGAATAGAAAAGCGTCCGCGTGTCTCCGTCATACAGCATTTTGCCTTGACTCATGACGGCAACACGCGGGCTTTCGGCAAGCTCCTCCATCCGCTGGGTCACCCAGAGTACCGTCGTCCCCTGTTCCCACAGCTTGCGGGCCAGCTCCAGGATGTCCCGCCGTCCGGCCGGATCGAGCATGGAGGTTACTTCATCAAAAATGATCATTTCCGTCTCCAGTGCGAGGCAGCAGGCGACTGCCAGGCGTTGCCGTTCACCACCTGAGAGGGTGGAGACATCGGCCTCTGCTTTATGAGCCAGCCCGACCTGGTGAAGAACCTTCTCGATCTGTGCGAGCATCAACTCCTGGCTTAAGCCGCGGTTTTCCAGTCCAAAAGCAATGTCCTCAAACGGTGTGGAGCCGATCGTCTGTGCTTCGGGATTCTGAAATACCAGCTGGATATGCTGCTTGACAGCTGTGCGGTTGCCCGGTGAACGCAGATCCAGACCGGCGGCAGACAGACTGCCCCCGGTTGGAATCTTCAGACCGTTAAATGTGCGGATGAGCGAGCTTTTGCCACAGCCGTTGGCTCCGGTTAGGGCCACCCATTCACCCCGCTTGATATGTATGGAAATCCCCTGCAATACCGGCAGCCTGCGCTGGCCGTCCCGGTAAGACAAGGTCAATTGCTCCGCTCTGATCATGGTCGTGCCTGCTTCCTTAACTGCTGTAGTCGATAATTGCTACCCATTATAGCAAATATTTTAAGATTGATGTATCGGGTGGGGGATGATATAGTGATCCTAAAAAAATGGGGGTAATCCTGCTCATGAAAAAATGGACGACTCGCGGCCTGATCTTCAGTGCGCTATTCGCCGGAGTCATGATCGCACTCAGCTATTTAAGAATATCACTGCCTTTCTCAGCCGTACCTATCACCATGCAGACGCTGGCAGTCATGCTGGCCGGTTCCATTTTGGGTGCACGCTATGGCACCTTGGCCGTGCTGATTGTAATTGGGCTGGCGGCAGCCGGATTTCCCGTATTGGGCGGAAGCGGGGGCTTGGCGGTCCTGGTTGGACCAACGGCAGGCTATATCTTCTCCTGGCCGGTGGTGGCCTTCCTGATCGGCCTGTCTGCGCAGCGTATCGGGCAGAATAAATACACATTTGTGAAGCTGCTGGCGGTGAATTTCCTGTTCGGTGCACTTCTTGTGTATCCCGGCGGTGTATGGTGGCTGGCCCACTCTACGGGCATGACTTCTCTCTCCAAGGCATTAACGGCAGGCATGTGGCCGTTCATCCCCGGTGATCTTATCAAGGCGGTTTTGAGTGCTGCCGTTGTAACCGCCGTATGGAGAGTCTATCCGATTGAGCGTATCCTGAATACGGAACCGGACACTTGGACCGAAGGTGGAAAATCAGCGGTCAACCGTTAATGGATGGTTCCTGACAACATAAGAGATCACACAAATAGGTGACCCCGGCCATGGCCGGAGTCACCTATTTGCTTGAAGCCTCAGTTACTCCTGCCGCTGAGCGGCAGTGTTGAAATGGGCTGGACTTGCCAGACTTGTTGGACTGTTGGACTAGCTGAACTTGCCTGGTGCAAACTTATAAGTCGGCTCAAAAAAAAAATTTTGTGTACCAGCATGTGATAAGCCTGAATGGAATTAGCATGTTTGTACAGAAACGCTCGCGTTATTCACATGGCGGACTGGTTAACGAACGGTGTGCATAGGTGAAAATGTATGCTAAGTGGAATTCGTAAAACTAAATTTGTCGAAATTCTATCCGCAGTGGGGACTAGTGGGATTTTGCTTTTGTCCATCTAATTTCGATGGATTCCCTACATATGGAGCAATTTAGTAGTATTAGGTGTACCTTCTAGCTGCACTTTTACCAGTAAAGCTCGCGTGGGAATGAGACAGCGCAAATTAGGTTTACTTTTTCCACTTCAGCTTGCTCGCATTAGGGTGTATCACACCTCAGTTTACATAGCGGATAGGGCATATTTCTATCCAGGCTGCACAGCACCGCTGAGGTGGGAGTGTTCCTATGATTCTCCAAGCGGAAATTAGCTGCTTTGAATCATTTACCTTTTTCCCTTGTGACGGATTCGCCGTCCGTATCCCCGTTGTCTGTAGTACCGTCATCCGTAGCACTGCTGTCAGAAGCAACGCTGTCTGTGGTAACTCCGTCCGTATCCCCGCCGTCTGTGGTACCGTCATCCGTACTGCTGTCCGAAGCACCGCTGTCCGTGGTGCCCTGCGCCTCTGCAGCGGGCTCCTTTTCATCCGCATCCGGCAGCACCCACACGGAGACACTTCCGCCGTTCACCGGGAATGCCGCCCAGCCGTCTTCACCGATCGTTACGGACTCCCCGCGGTTATGGGTGAAATCGACCCACACTTCTCCAGCCCGCTCTTCACCGAGGAACATCCGCTTCTCGCCGTTGTCTCCGTTCGAGATGACCACGGCGCAGCCTGAGCCTTCAACCTCTTCGATGCCCCGGCGTACCCAGCCGATGGTGTTCGGGTGATCGAAGTAATCATCCTGCTCGCCGTAGGCTTTGTGGCAACGGGCGTACAGCAGGGGATCGATGGCTTCTTTTTTACCTTCCACCGGAGTAGGCCCGCCGATGCCGTAGTAATCACCATAAAAGACTACCGGGTATCCGTCACGCCGAAGGAGGATGAGGGAATAAGCGCTCTGCTTGAACCAGTCCCCGACCCAAGACTCCAGTGCTTCATGTGGCTGGGAATCATGGTTGTCCACGAAGGTCACGGCATTGCCGGGATGCGTCTGGACTAGCGTGTCGTCAAAAATATGTGTCAGATCAAAGTCTCTGCCGCCAAGAGAAGCCGCATGCAGCTTGTAATGCAGCGACACATCGAACAGGTCTATCTGATAGTCAACCGTATTGAGAAATTCCCGGCAGGCTTCGAGATTCGAGTTCCAGAATTCCCCTACAATGTAGAAATCCTCTCCGCGCTTCTTGGTCATCTCTGCCGCGAATTCTTTTATAAACTCATGATTGATGTGTTTGATGGCATCCAGACGGTAACCACTGCACTGCAGCGTATCCACCAGCCATTTGCCCCACTCCAGCATCTCGTTCTTGACTTCCTCATGGCTGTAGTCAATGTTCGCGAACATAAGATAATCGTAATTGCCAAACTCGTCATCCACGTTCTGATTCCAGCTTTTGTTCTCGCCGTTGATCCGGAAGACTCCGCTCCGTTTCCCTTTGGCATCGAAGTCGGTGCCGTTGAAATGGTTATGATCCCATTTGAAGGAGGAGTACTCGTCACCCCGGCCGGGGAATGTGAACTTGGTCCAGCCCTCGATTTCAAAAGGCTCGGAGATCTCCTTATTGCGGTCATTCCGATCTACCTCAATCACTTCGAAGACCTCGGTTTCATCTGCGCCTGCTTTATGATTCATGACGAGGTCCACATACACGGCAATGCCGTTCTTGAGACACTCGGCAATAGCGTCGATCAGTTCCTGTTTGGTGCCATATTTCGTGCGGACGGTCCCTTTTTGATCGAACTCGCCCAGATCATAGAGGTCGTATACGCCATAGCCCGTGTCCTCAGCGGAGACGGCCTTGGTTACCGGAGGCACCCATACGGAATCAATGCCTATCGCTTTCAGCTCAGGAGCCATTTGGGCCAGCCGCTTCCAGTGCTCTCCGTCCGCCGCGACATGCCATTCGAAAAATTGCATCATAGTATGGTTTCTCTTCATTTCCTGTAGCCTCCTTCATAGATATGAAACGGATAAATAGGTTGTAGTATATGGCTTAGTGCTTCAGCAAGGAGTGGAAGAGATTATGTAGACCTCCAGGCATCACCCGGGCAATTCAGAATAAATCCAGCTGGCGCGGAGCCAGTCCGTCATCGATTCCGAGCAGCGACTGCAGCTCTTTTGCATTGTCAGTGGCGTCTCCACCAGAGTTATTATTAAACACAACATACAGCTCGCGGCATGTTTTTTCAAGTTCCAGCAGCCGGTCCCGCCACTCTGTCAGCTCTTCGGTACTGTAGCGGTACAGGTAGCGAAGTTTGCGCCAATCCGGGTGGCTGCTCTGATTCCAGCCGCTGATATTGCGCCCATGCAGCCGGACATAAGTTGCATCAGAGGTAGTGGATACCGGCACGATGGGAATCGAACCGGACCCCGCCTGCGGCTCATCTGCCACGGTATGAATCCAGCCCTCCTTCTCCAGGAAGCTCAGTGTGTTGTCGCGCATTTCAGGGCTGTACCAGGATTCGTTGCGGAATTCGATTGCTGAAGGAACATCCAGCATCCTTTCCTTGGCCTCGCGCAGAAGCTCCACGTTGTCTTTGGTACAGTCGAACCAGGGCGGGAATTGAAAAAGAGTCATAGCCAGCTTTCCGGCTGACCGTACAGGCTCTATCGAGGTATGAAAAGCCTGATACATCTCTTCAGAGGTATCATAGTAATTCTTTTTACCGCGCAGGTGTCCGGTCATGCCCTGATATGCCTTGACGATGAACTGGAATTCATCCGGGGTCTGTGCTACCCATTTGGCGTAATTCCTGACCGGCTGCACTGCATAGAAGGAACTGTCGATTTCCACGATGGGGAAATGAGCGCTGTAGACAGGCAGCCGTTCAGCCGGTTTTATTTTGCCGTACAGCTCCTCGTGATCCCCAAAGCCCGTTAGCCCGATTTTGATCATGGAACCTCCCCCTCTCCCGCTCGAAGCGTGCTTAAATGAATCGGCTAACTCTTATTAAACTGAAAACCACTATTCACAAACAACGGGTAGTTGATTAATATTTGGAATTCATGCAACATGGGAATAGAGATGCGGTTCAAGCGGCGGAGCCGGTTATAGGGTTATGGGAGCTGTTATCACCCAATCAT
The DNA here is from genome assembly GCF_001909095.1 of Paenibacillus sp. P46E. Taxonomy (NCBI): domain Bacteria; kingdom Bacillati; phylum Bacillota; class Bacilli; order Caryophanales; family Paenibacillaceae; genus Paenibacillus; species Paenibacillus sp. P46E. The sequence goes on along the minus strand of NZ_LVYZ01000033.1, from coordinate 285,679 downwards.
GCAGCAGATATACGATACAGAGTAATCTCTGGTCATTGCCATAAAGGTGGACACAGAAAGGGAGTTAAACATGGAGCATGAATTTCAGCAACTCAGTCCGCACATTTTGATCATGCATGCGGAGCATGAGACCGACCGGCCCATTCTTGCAGCAATTACGGGGGAGCGGCGCACCCTGCTGATGGATGCGGGGAATTCGCCAGCTCACGCGGAGCTCTTCCGCCAGGAAATGGCCAAGCGCGGTATGAGACAGCCGGAGCTAATCGTTCTGACACATTGGCATTGGGACCATTCTTTTGGCATGTCCGCCTGGAAAGTGCCGGTCATTGCTCATAAAGGAACGGCAGAAGTACTGGGTAGTCTTGCCGGGCGCGGCTGGTCGGATGATGATCTGGAGGAACTGGTTCTAACCGGAACCCTCAGTGAAGAGAGCGCGCAGCATATTCGTCTGGAATACGGGGACAACAGGAACATAACGGTTGTGCAGCCGGATATCGTGTTTACGGAGAGTATTAATGTGGATTTGGGAGGAGTCACCTGTGAATTGAGCCATGTGGGCGGTGACCATTCCGCAGATTCCTGTATTCTTCACGTGAAGGAAGACAACGTCCTCTTTCTGGGGGATGCCCTGGGTCCTTCCGTATACGGTGGTCCCCGCAAATATAGCAGCACAGGCTTTCTGAATTTACTTGGACTTGCTTACGGCTATAATGCCCAGTGGGTTGTGGAATCGCACGGCGTACCAATGAGCACAGCGGAATTTCGTGCCGATCTGGCACCGTGGGAACGGCTGGCACGGATTGTGGATGTTTTCGGGCACAACCGTGAACGCGTAGTGCAGGAGCTGAGGGATTATCTGAAGCTCCAGGAGCTGCCGGCTGATTTGCTGCAGGGTGTAGAGTATTTTCTGGCCGGGAGTAAATGAGTGAATAGAGGGATTAATGAATGAATGAAGGAATAAATGAATGAATAAATGAATTAATGAATTAATGAAGGATGAATAAAGCCCATCACAATAAAATAATGCGCGTTAACGGCGGATGCCTAACGCAGAACAGCCCCGTTTCTTTGCAAGCGATAAGCCTGCTTAGAAACGGGGTCTTATTGTTATTATAGGAAATGTACCGTCTCATGGACGGATTTGTACATTTATACTTGCTTAGGAAAATTAAAGGGGGAGCGTGTGGGGAACCGCAGGATGTTGGAATTAGTTCACTTAAACAGACGGAAAAGCCTTCAGCGGGGAGAATAGTAGGAAAAAGTAGACTTAATTTCAGCGAATTCACCCCAAAGGGCGGAAATTGGGCAAATTAGGTCTACTTTTTCCAACATGTATCTGCTGAGAAGTGGGCGAGGACGAATTAAGTTCTCTTTTTCCAACTAGCTCTGCGCTGTGTCCAATGAGGCCATCCGTGCAACTCTTAACTGGAATCCGCAACGGCTATGCTGTTCAGTGAAGAACAGTTTAAGTCCCAAAACAACGGCAGAAATGCCGTTGTTTTAGCGCCGCCGACAGGTTTGCCCCGCAACAACGGCAGAAATGCCGTTGCTGTAGCGCCGCCGGCGGGTTTGCCCCGCAACAACGGCAGAAACGCCGTTGCTGTAGCGCCGCCGGCGGGTTTGCCCCGCAACAACGGCAAAAATGCCGTTGCTGTAGCGCCGCCGACAGGTTTGCCCCGCAACAACGGCAGAAATGCCGTTGCTGTAGCGCCGCCGGCGGGTTTGCCCCGCAACAACGGCAGAAACGCCGTTGCTGTAGCGCCGCCGGCGGGTTTGCCCTGAAACAACGGCAAAAATGCCGTTGCTGTAGCACCCTCGGCGGGCATCGTATCTTACACCGGTGTGAAATGGGTGATAGAGGAGCCGCTGGATACGTGAACCGCATTACGCCCATTTCGCTTGGAGGTATACAGGGCATGATCCGCTTCGGAGAGCAGCTCTTCGAGAGAAAGGTTCTTGCTTGAGGAATCCACCACTCCGAAGCTTGCTGTTACATGAATGGACCCGGAAATTGTATAGACGGAGCTGCGCTCAATATCCTTACGGATCGCTTCAGATAACAGAGCGGCCTGCTTCAACGGAGTTTCAGGCAGACAGAGGACAAACTCCTCGCCCCCGTAACGCCCAAAAATATCACCCTCCCGCAAATGCCTGCTGCAGACGGTTACAATATGCTGAAGTGCCATATCTCCATAATGGTGGCCGTATCGGTCGTTTATACTTTTGAAAAAGTCGATGTCCAGCAAAATCACTGAGACCGGCGTCAGGTTGAATGAGGCTTCCTCCAGGAGCTGCCGGCTGAGCTCCATAAAATGCATCCGGTTGTAAATACCGGTGAGACTGTCGATGGTGGCCAACTGGAGCAGCTTCTCCTGCAGCAGTGTCCGCTCTGTGACATCAATCAGCATAATCATCCTTCCCACCAAATGTCCGTCGTGCTTTTGCACCGGAGAGGATCTGACCTGGTAATAACGGGTTTCACCGTGGATATTCCAGCCCAGCTCGCGCTCTTCACTGAGCTGCGGATCAGAGTTCATGACATAGTCAACGGCATCCTGCCCCGCCGGAAGGAAGAGCTGGGCCAAAGGTTTGCCGATGGCTGAGGCATCCAGATCCTGCAGCATGTCCAGAGCGGCCTGGTTGTAATCCACCAGCATATCGGAGAGATCCGTAACCAGCACGCCGTCGCGCATGCTCTCGAAGAGATTCTCGCGGGCGATCGGAGCGGCGGTCAGCATACCTCTGGAAAGGATAGCCCATATATAGAGGGTCGAGGTGACACTCATAATCACGGGTACGGGGTCCATCCCATAAGGGGTTGCATCCATTAAATAGAGGAATGCCCCCAGAGCCGGGAGAAACTGCCCGATGAAGATAATGGACAGCTGCCTGCGGTAGACGCGCTTCATCCGGTTCCACTGCCAGAGAATCAGGCACATGCCCGCAAGCATACAGCCAAAAGTCAGACTGCCCTGAACAATATACCAGGGTCCCATCACGATATCGATCAGCGGTGTGGGTGCGCCTTCCCGGAAATACATTGACTGATAGAACAAGTGATGATAATCGTTGGTCCATACGAGCAGGACGGAGATGAAGGGCACGGCATAGAGCGCGGTAACCAGCCCTTTTCGGATCAGCCGCTCCAGTCCAACAAAATACATAATCATAATCAGACTAGAGGGAGCGATGAAGGGGAGTCCGAGATACTCGACCTTAATCCAGAAGCTGATTTCCGGCATGGTCCGGCCCGACAGCTCCAGAGCGAAGCCGAAGGTATAGACTGCTGAAGTGAAGGAGCTGAGGATGAAGGCCCGGGTTCCTGGGAAATCGGTTCTTTTATAGTAGGCAAAAAGAGCCAGCAGCACATTCAGCACACCGGAGATCGCAACAATCACAATATAATTCGAAATCATGGATCCCATCGTTCAGACCTCCATGGATGGACATAAGCGTTGAGCATAGGCAGATTGTCTCCTAATCGTCGAAAGATATAGTGAGATAGCATCAATCATAAATTTTGTAATCTTTGGTATGAAGGTTGTCCGCATGATGATATATACCTACTTTATCGGAAAAAGTCTCAATTTTTAATACTGAATAGGCTCCACCTAGACAAAGTGACGGAATTTTTCAGACGCTATTTTACTTTTTGTCTAGTGAGAGTCACCGGAGCAAAGTGTAACATGTTAGTTAATCCTACATGAATGAAGGGGAGTAATCGTTATACGCAAAATTGTGTTATGTTATATAACATAAATAAGGGAATGAAAATCCGATTCAGGAGTAAAGGGGGAGCTGGATATGTCATTAGTCGCGGCAAGAATTCCTGAAATACAGCTGCAGAACGTAGAGATGCGTTACCAGACAGACACTGCCGATGTGCTTGCGCTGCATCAAGTGAGCCTGGATATTGCCAAAGGAGAGTTCGTCTCTCTGCTCGGCCCGTCCGGCTGCGGCAAAACTACACTGCTGAGACTGATGGCAGATCTTATAACACCAACCGGCGGGGACGTTACGGTGGCTGGCAAGAGTGCCCGCGAAGCCCGTCTGGCCCAAAAATACGGCATTGTCTTCCAGAGTCCGGTCCTGTACGACTGGCGGAAGGTGAAGCATAATATTACATTGCCTCTGGAACTGATGGGTGTGAAGAAATCCATACGTGAGGACAAAGCGCTGGAACTGCTGGATCTTGTAGGCCTGCAGGGCTTCGCAGACAAATATCCGTGGCAGCTCAGCGGAGGGATGCAGCAGCGGGTAGCCATCGCCAGAGCGCTGTCGATGGAGCCGGAGATCCTGCTGATGGATGAACCGTTCTCCGCGCTGGATGAATTCACCCGCGAGCGTCTGAATGAGGAGCTGCTGTCCGTCTGGAACAAGGTGCAGAGCACTATTGTTTTCGTAACCCACAGCATTCCCGAGTCGATTTTTCTCTCGGACCGCGTGTTCGTTTTATCTCCGCATCCGGGCAGGCTGTCCGCGATTGTGGATATTCCACTCCCTCGTCCGCGCACGGCGGAGATGAGAAACAGTCCACAGTTTTTTGAACTGATCGCCCATATCCGCGACAGCTTCGAAGGGGTGTAGAGATGAAGGAGAACAGTACGTTTATGCGGGACCGCGTGCTGCCGCTGTTCGTCTGGATCTTCGGCCTGCTGGTGGTATGGGAGGCAGTCTCTTGGTGGCTGCTGAATGTGGCGAAGACGCCGCTGGCCCAATCCAAGCTGCCTTACGTTCATGAAGTGGCGGCCACCTTGTGGAAGTATAGCGGCACGCTCTTGAAGGAGGGGGGAGCCACCTTCGGCAATGCCGGAGTCGGATTTCTGATCGGTGCAGTGGCTGGAGTGATCCTCGCGGTGCTGATGAGTCTCTCGAAGACGATTGAACAGCTTGCCTTCCCTTATGCGGTTGCCTCGCAGATGATTCCGATTCTGGGCCTGGCGCCGATCATCTATGGCATTGTGCGCGACGAGCAAGTGTCGCGGATTATCATCTCCGGCTACATCACCTTTTTTCCGGTCGCGCTGAATATGCTCCGCGGGCTGCGGAGCGTGGATCTGCCGGCGGTGGAGCTTATGCACTCCTATGCCGCGAAGCCCTGGGCGGTGTACTGGAAGCTGCGCTTTCCGGCTGCGCTGCCGGGCCTCTTCAGCGGCCTGAAGATTGCAGCTCCGCTCGCAGTAACCGGGGCGATCCTCGTGGAGCTCATGGGCGCACAGCATGGCATTGGTGTCCTCATGCTGCGTAATCTCTATTATGGTCCTTCCCATACGTACATGTTCTGGTCGACAGTGCTTGTCGGAGCCTTGCTGGGGATGGTCAGCTATTGGCTGATGAGTCTGGCGGAACGCCTGGCAGCGCCATGGCAGCCGGAATTCCGTCCGAAAGGGGGCAGCCGCTGATGGAGAGCAATACTACTGTGCAAGATATACCCTTCATTGCATCATCAGGAAAAGAAGCAGTACACACTTCAATAACATCAACTAACAACGAAATTTCAACAGATCCTGACAAGCGTCGAAGTCCCCGGCGGTTATTCAAATGGCTGAATCCGGGTGTGATTCTGCCCGTGCTGGCCGGTGTGCTGTTTCTGATCCTTTGGGAGTTTCAGGTCTTCCACAAGCTCTTTGATCTCAAGAAATATCAGCTTCCATTGCCCTCGGCCATTGCAGAAGCAATACGTGAGCATTTCAGCCTGCTGCTCTCCTATACCGGCTATACGCTGACTGAGGCGGTGGTGGGGATGTTGATCGGTTCGGCCTGCGGCTTCCTGATCGCCTTGGCGGCAACGGCCTGGCCCCGCTGGGGCGGAGGGAGTCTGACCCTGGTGGCTGCGCTGAACGCTGTGCCGATTGTGGCGCTTGCTCCGATTATGAACCTGTGGTTCGGGGACGGCATCGGGTCCCGGGCCGCGATTGTTACAGCGACAACGATGGCGGCGATGGCTATTAATGCTTATAAGGGAATGGCTGCAGTTGACCCCCTTGCTCTGGATCTGATGCATTCGTATGCAGCCGGCAAGCCAGCGGTATTCCGCTACCTGCGGATCCAGAACAGTCTGCCTTATGTGTTCACCGCGCTGAAGATCAATGCTACAGCGAGTATGATCGGAGCTATTGTCGGGGAATTCTTCTTCTCCTCGCAGGGCCTCGGCTATCTGCTCTCTAACTCCATCAAAGTAGCCAAAATGCCGCTCGGCTGGTCCTGCATTGTGCTGGCTGCCATTGCCGGAGTCCTCTTTTACCTGATTGTGGAGCGGCTGGAGAAGGTGTTCATCAAGTGGCACTCCTCTCAGCGGTCCTGATACCTGAATTCGTTACATCCGGTTTCTGCGAAGAGGGAGACAGAGAACCCCTCCGCAGGCCGTATGCATAGAGCATCACGCTGGTAACCATGCTGTGGCTTTTGCCGAAATGAAAACTCAAACGGGTAGGGGGAGTTATATTGATGAACAGGAAGAAGGGCAAGTTTCGTGGCGGGGTGCTGGTAGTGGCGTTTATCATGATGATTTCTTTGCTGGCAGGGTGTGGCGGCAATAATAACAATGCGGCTCCGTCGGCTGAGGCGACGGCCGGAACAGAGGCTTCTGCATCGCCGGAAGCGGCGGCAACAACGGAACCCGCTGCAGATCCGGTCACGGTCAAGCTGCAGCTGAAATGGGTGCCTCAGGCTCAATTCGCCGGTTACTTCCTGGCCCAGGACAAGGGCTATTACGCGGAAGAAGGGCTGAAGGTTGAAATTCTGCCCGGGGGTCCGGACATTGTGCCGGAGCAGCAGGTCGCAGGGGGATCGGCGGATATCGGCGTGGACTGGGTCGCCAGTCTGTTGACCAGCCAGGAGCAGGAAATGCCGCTGGTGCAGATTGCGCAAATCTTCCAGAAGAGCGGACTGGTGCTGGTATCGAAAAAGGATGCGGGCATCAACGGACCGGCTGACCTGAAGGGCAAGAAGGTCGGTAACTGGATGGGCGGCAACGAGTTCGAGATTCTGGCACTCTTCGATAAATACAAACTGGATTCGAATAAAGATCTGAAGTTTACCAAGCAGGGCTTCACGATGGACCAGTTCCTCGGCGGGGAGATCGACGCGGCATCAGCAATGACCTATAACGAATACCAGGTCGTGCTGGAATCGGGTATCAAGGCAGAGGATCTGAATGTAATCGACATGAATGATGAAGGTGTGGCGATGCTGGAAGATAACCTCTTCGCCAACAAGGAATGGCTTGAAGCCAATAAGGAAACAGCCGCCAAGTTTGTCCGTGCTTCCCTGAAAGGCTGGAAGGACGCGATTGCCGATCCGGAAGCAGCGGTTGACAGTGTCATGAAGCTGGCTGAGAAGGGCAGCACCACCCGGGAGCATCAGCTGACGATGATGACCGAGGTTGCCAAGCTGATTCAGCCGGAAGGCTTCGACGCTTCCAAGATGGGTTATACCGATGCGGCAGCGTTCCAGCAGACGGCAGATATCGCTCTTAAGTTCGGCGTCATCAAGACCGCATCCAAGGTGGATGAAGCCTATACGAACGAAATTGTGGAGATGGCGGCAAAATAACGCGGATACACTCATATTCCTGATAGATGACCGCCGGAAGGGGCGGTCATCTATTATAATCAGCAGCCCAGAAGGTGGAAAGAGGTGCAGAAGATGTCTCTGCTTGTAAGACATACGGAGAAAGTGAAGAACTACGTGAATGGAGTGTGGGTGGAGTCCTCCTCCGGACAGCAGGAAGAAGTGTTCAATCCGGCGACCGGTGAGGTCATCGCTTATGTGCCGCTCTCCAGCCGGGAGGAGCTGGATGATGCAGTGAAAGCGGCAGCAGAGGCGTACTCTTCCTGGAAAAAGGTTGCTGTACCGCGCCGGGCCCGCTATTTCTTCCAGTACCAGCAGCTGCTGGTTCAGCACTGGAACGAGCTGGCCGGACTGATCACGTTGGAGAACGGCAAAAGCCTGGAGGAAGCGCTTGGAGAAGTGCAGCGCGGCATTGAATGCGTGGAATTTGCCGCCGGCATTCCCACACTGATGATGGGCAGTCAGCTGCCGGACATTGCTACTGGTGTCGAGTCAGGCATGTACCGCTACCCGCTTGGAGTGGTTGGCGGCATTGCACCGTTCAACTTCCCGATGATGGTGCCCTGCTGGATGTTCCCGCTGGCGATCGCCTGCGGCAACACCTTTGTCCTGAAGCCCTCCGAGCGTACGCCGCTGCTGATGAACAGGCTGGCCGAGCTGTTTGCGGAAGCGGGATTTCCGCCAGGGGTGCTGAATGTGGTGCACGGGGCGCATGAGGTGGTGAACGGTCTGCTCGAGCACGAGGAAGTCAAAGCTATTTCCTTTGTAGGCTCCCAGCCGGTTGCGGAGTATGTCTATAAGTACGGGACATCGTTCGGCAAACGGGTGCAGGCCCTGGCAGGGGCTAAGAACCATTCTATAGTACTGCCCGATGCCGATCTCGATAACGCGGTCAAAAACATCATTTCCGCCGCCTTTGGTTCAGCAGGTGAGCGCTGTATGGCCTGCTCTGTGGTGGTTGTGCATGAGGGGATCGCAGATAGGCTGGTAAGCCGCCTGAGTGAAGCTGCTGATGGCCTGAAGATCGGCGACGGCAAGGACGAGGGGGTGTTTCTTGGCCCGGTGATACGCCAATCGAACAAGGAGCGTACGATCGCTTATATCGAAACGGGGATTAAGGAACAGGCGGAGCTGGTGCGGGACGGCAGACTGGACCATGCGGCTGCCGGAGCGGGTTATTTCATCGGGCCAACCCTATTTGACCGTGTGCAGCCGGGCATGACGATCTGGCAGGATGAGATTTTTGCGCCGCTGCTGGCTGTGGTGCGGGTCAAAGATCTGGCCGAAGCCATTGCCGTGACCAATCAGTCCCCTTTTGCCAATGGAGCCTGCATCTATACGGACAGCGCTAAGGCGATCCGGGAATTCCGGGAAGAGATTGATGCGGGAATGCTGGGGGTTAACCTGGGCGTGCCTGCGCCAATGGCCTTTTTCCCTTTTTCGGGCTACAAGAAATCCTTTTATGGAGATCTGCATGCGAACGGCAGGGACGGCGTAGAGTTCTATACCCGCAAAAAAATGGTTACCGCACGTTATTGACTACTATGGAATGTTGAGAGGAGAGAGTGCCATGCAAAGCCTGGGGAACGATAGCGAGCTGGCCATCCAAAAGGATCAGCAGTATTTGTGGCATAATATAACCCCTTACAATGAAAAGAATCCGCCGATGATCGCTGTAGAAGCAAGCGGCTCATGGGTGACGGATATTGACGGCAACAAATTCTTGGACGGCATGTCCGGCCTGTGGTGTGTGAATGTTGGCTATGGACGTAAGGAATTGGCGGAGGCGGCTTACAATCAGCTCCTTAGCCTGCCGTATTTCCCGCTCACCCAGAGCCACATGCCGGCAATTGCCCTGGCCGAGAAGCTGAATGAATGGCTGGAAGGCGACTATGTTATTTTCTTCTCCAACAGCGGGTCAGAAGCCAATGAAGCAGCCTTCAAAATCGCCCGCCAATACCAGCAGCAGATCGGCCAGCATTACCGTCATAAATTCATCGCCCGCTACCGGGGCTATCATGGCAGCTCCCTTGGTGCGCTCTCGGCCACCGGCCAGGCGCAGCGGAAATATAAATACGAGCCGCTGAGCGGCGGGTTTCTGCATGTAGCCCCGCCGGACAGCTACCGACGTCCAGCGGGCATGACCGTGGAGGAATTCAACCTTCAGAGTGCGCAGGCTATTGAGGATACGATCGTCTGGGAAGGCGTGGAGACGGTAGCGGCAGTTATTATGGAGCCGGTCATTACCGGCGGAGGCGTCATTGTGCCGCATCAGGTTTATCTGGACCGGGTTCAGGAGATTTGCCGCAAGCACGGAGTCCTGCTGATTATTGACGAGGTGATCTGCGGCTTCGGGCGTTCCGGCCGTAAATTCGGGCATCAGAACTTTGGTGTGAAACCGGATATAATCACCATGGCCAAAGGGTTGACCAGTGCCTACCTTCCACTGTCGGCAACGGCCGTACGCAAGGATATATACGAGGCTTTCAAGGACAATAGCGACGACTACGGGCATTTCCGCCATGTGAACACTTTTGGCGGCAATCCGGCAGCCTGTGCGCTTGCCTTGCGCAATCTGGAAATCCTGGAACGGGAGAACCTGGTGGAACGAGCGGGTATTCTGGGCAAGAAGCTGACTACCGGATTCGCTGAACTGCTGGACCATAAGCTGGTGGGAGATATCCGCAGCTTCGGACTTGTCATTGGCATTGAATTGGTAGCGGACAAAGTCACCAAACAGCCCGCTGATCTGGCTGTCGTGAAGGGAATTATTGCCGAATGCAAAGCGAAAGGTCTGATCATCGGCAAAAACGGCGATACGGTAGCTGGCTTCAATAATGTGCTTACCCTTGCGCCTCCGCTATCCTCCACCGATGAGGATATCCAGTTCATCATCGACACCGTTACAGCTGTGCTGAACGGGAGCTGGGCAGAGTGAATTTCTCAGGATAGAGAAGCTGATAGGCGCGCAGGGCGACCTGGATGGAGATGCGGTTCTCGGGAAGCATGAAGTCTTCACCCAGCAGCTCGGTGATTTTGTCCAGCCGGTAGTAAAGGGACTGTCTGACGATGAACAAATTCCGGGCGGCGATCTGTTTCGAGCCGTCGTGGTCGAGGTAGACACGCAGGGTCAGCAGCAGCTCGCTTCCTTTGGCCATATCATGGTCGATCAGCGGGCCGAGATAGCTGCGGATGAAGTTCTCCAGTGTCTTGCCGTCATTCAGGCTCAGCAGCAGCTGGAAGACGCCGAGCTCTTCATAGAACAGAATAGACTTCTGATAACAAGAATATAGAGACAGTGCCTGTACGGCTTCCTGGTAACCGGCATAGGCGTGTTTCAGACCCCGGTGGGACTTGCTGACTCCGATGACGAGCTGCAGGTCCTTCAGCTTCTCGTCGGAACGGATGTGCTGCAGCGCATCCAGTGCCTGCTGCAGCCGCAGCTTGCCCGGCAGCTTGGACTGGATATCAAGGGCGATAACCGTGAGGCGGTTATTCTTCAGTGTAATCAGCGGGCGCAGCGAGTACTTCTCGAAGATGGAGCGCAGGATGAGCGACAGGTGAAAGGTGATCGACTCCCAGTCGTTCTCTGAGCTGTTCCATTTCACGTCGCGGGGATTTTCGATTTCGATCAGGCACACGCGGTACGGCAGCTCATTCACGACATTGAAGTCGGGACCGACCAGCCCTTTGAGCCGGTTGTCATCCTGGGTCCGTCCGCCAATCAGCTCATCCACCCACAGATTCTCCGAGAACAGCTTGCGTTCCTCCATATACCGTGTGCGCAGCAGCTCCTGTGCGATGGACAGTGAGGCAGAGTCGAGTAGCAGACAGTCGAATTCCTGCGGCTTGTGATTGCAGACCATCAGAATATAAGCCCAGGTCTGATCGAGCGCACCTACCGGCTTCAGGGCAATCGTCTTGTGGCCGTAGTCGCGGATATAAGGGGCTGCATCCGGCTGCACGCCTTCCATCTCTTCGCCGAAGGCTTCGAAGAAGCTCAGGAGCGGAGTCTGCTCCTCGGGCGGGAGCGCCGGGAAGAACAGGGGCTTCCCTTGCGGCTGCATATATACAATTTGCGTGCGGGTGCTTTTGCATAATAATTGCAGAACCTTGAGCGCACCTTGAGAGGTTAGCGTCAGACGGTGGAACTCACGGGAGATACTTTCTAGCTCCTGAAGCATGCGGTGATGGCGGTTGATAATGAGGGAATGCAGGTCAAGGGTGATGTCTACAAAGCGTACCGTGCGGGTGAAAATAATCAGCGGGAAGTCATGCTGGTTGGCGAGATCAATCATTTCCTGCGGAATGCTGCTGAAATAGGCTCCCAGCTCAATGCATAAGCAGGCTGCATTCTTATCAATCAGATTCTGCATAAAAGATAAGGATGAGGGCAGATCGGCGCTTGCCCCTATGCCGGTGGTCAGAATCATCTCTTCCCCGTGGATTAGACTTTCAAAGCTCGCGCTCTCCAGCACATGCACCCAGCGGATGGCCCGGCCCAGGCCGGTTCTTCCACCGGCGATTTCTGCTTCGGCGAACAGCGGTCTTTTCAGCGCATCGCGAATCGTAAATACAAGCTCCCAATCCATAAACTTCCCCCTCGCTTGACGTATGACCGGCTTCCTGCCTGGTGTAAAAAATACACTTTTGAAATTAGACAATCTGTCTAATGTAACGAAAAATGGAATTTACTATAGTTTCAATATAACGTGTCAGGATAGTTAACCCAAATCGATAGAAATCAGAAATGTAGTTAGGTTTATTGTTCATTTTACTACAATAATCCTGAGAAGTAAGTAAAATATTAAGGCAATACTCGTAATAATGTTATATTATATAACACAAACATGCAGTTCAAGCGGAAACCACACATACAGAAGGAGGGATACGGATGGAGCATTCTTCTCCGTTAAACACATTTACGCCAGATATGTTCATGCGGGGTTTCGCCGAGGCCGAACGAGGCCTTACCCGCAAAGGTGCAATCGAAGAATCCAATCGTTGTCTGTATTGTTACGATGCCCCCTGCATCAAGGCCTGCCCGACCAGCATTAATATTCCTTCTTTCATTAAACGTATTGCCACGGACAATCTGAAGGGCTCGGCACAAACCATCATGGATGCTAATCCGGTGGGCGCAAGCTGCGCACGTGTCTGCCCGACGGAGGAGCTGTGCGAAGGGGCATGTGTGTTGAATGATGCTTCTGCGCCGATTCAAATCGGGCTGCTGCAGCGCTATGCCACCGATTGGGCGATCAACAGCGGGGTGGAATTATTTAAGGCAGGCGTTCCGAACGGTAAAAGAGTCGCGGTGATTGGCGGCGGTCCGGCCGGACTCTCTGCGGCCAGAGAACTGGCGCGTGAAGGTTATGGTGTGGTGATCTATGAAGCGAAGGAGCTTGCGGGCGGACTGGATACACACGGAATCGTCTCGTTCCGGCTGCCGCAGTCCATATCCCTGTGGGAAGTAGAACAGGTCGGGAAGCTGGGCGTAGAGATTCGTACAGGGGTGAAAGTGGGCGTTGATGTCTCCGTGGAAGAACTGAAGGCCGGGTATGATGCCATCGTACTGGCTGCAGGAATGGGCTATGTTCCGCCGCTGGGTATTGACGGAGAGAAGCTCTCCGGGGTCTATGATGCTATTGAACTCGTGGAAACCACAAAGACAGGCATTCCGGCGCTGGAGCTGATGGGCCAGCGGGTCGCCGTTATTGGCGCAGGCAACACGGCGATTGATGCGGCTACCTGCTCAGTGCGGCTGGGAGCGGCGAATGTGAAGATGGTCTACCGCCGGACGCTCGCGGAGATGACGGCTTATGATTTTGAATATGAATTCGCGAAGCAGGAAGGCGTAGAATTCAGCTGGCTGACCCTGCCCAAACGAATCATCGGGGATGAACTGGGCAATGTAACCGCTCTGGAGTGTGTACAGATGAAGCTGACCGGAGAGACCGGCAAGGACGGGCGTCTGACACCGGTGCCTGTGGAAGGCTCGGAATTCCTCATACCGGTGGATGCGGTGGTGGTGGCCATCGGGCAGAAACGGCGGGTTGACCTCATTGAAGCACTGGGCCTGGAGCACGAATGGGGCGTCGTTAAGATCGATGAGCGGACCGGCCTGACCTCCGACCCTCAGATCTATGCCGCCGGGGATATCGTCTTCGGCTCGGGCAAAGGTGAAGCGATGGTGGTCTCGGCTGCCCAGCAGGGCAAGGATGCGGCTTATGCCATTATGAAGCAAATGTCGGGCCTTCAGGATAGCGTATTGGGCTCTGCTGTATAAATTGGGATTACTGTGCGAAGTACAAGACCGGTTGCTCTTGCCGGACATACATGACAGGGAGGGAACATTAATGGCAGATTTGAGTATTGATCTTGCAGGAATCAAGTCACCCAATCCGTTCTGGCTGGCCTCTGCCCCGCCTACCAATACAGGCTATCAGGTACAGCGCGCCTTTGAGGCAGGCTGGGGAGGTGCGGTGTGGAAGACGCTCGGAGAGCCGGTGATTAACACCTCATCGCGTTTTGCAGCGGTACATTTTAACGGACAGCGTGTAGCGGGCTTTAATAACATTGAGCTGATCACAGACCGTCCGCTTGAGGTGAACCTGAAGGAAATCTATGAAACGAAGAAAAGATTTCCGAATCATGCGATTATCGCCTCCCTGATGGTGGAACCCAAGCAGGAGAAGTGGCATGAAATCGTCAAGCGGGTCGAAGCCGTCGGTGTAGACGGGCTGGAGCTTAACTTCGGCTGTCCGCACGGCATGGCTGAGCGCGGGATGGGCGCTGCCTCCGGCCAGCAGCCGGATCTGGTGCAGGCCCAGACGACCTGGGTCAAGGAAGTGGCGACCACTCCCGTCATTGTGAAGCTGACACCGAATATTACCGACATTACGGTGGTGGCCCGCCACGCTGTCAAGGGCGGCGCGGATGCGATCAGTCTGATTAATACGATCAACAGCCTGGCTGGCGTGGATATCCACAGCTGGAATACGATTCCCAATGTGGGCGGCCAAGGCGCGCACGGCGGCTATTGCGGTCCGGCGGTGAAGCCGATTGCTCTCAGCATGGTCGCTGAATGTGCCCGCGACCGCGGGGTAGGTGTGCCGATCTCCGGGATCGGCGGCATCTCCACCTGGCAGGATGTGGTGGAGTTCATGCTAATGGGTTCAACGGGCATCCAGGTCTGCACGGCGGTGATGCATCACGGGTTCCGGATTGTCGAGGAGATGATCGACGGCCTGAACAACTATCTGGATGACAAAGGCCTCGCTTCAGTCACAGAGCTAATCGGCAAGTCGGTGCCCAAATACTCCAACTGGGGCGATCTGGATCTGAATTACAAAGTGGTGGCCCGGATTAATGAAGAGAACTGCATCAACTGTAATAAATGCCACATTGCCTGCGAGGACGCTTCGCATCAATGTATCGATATGCTGACCAATGCCGAGGGCAAGGCGATTCTGCAAGTACGTGAGGAAGACTGTGTAGGCTGCAATCTGTGTTCGATTGTCTGTCCGGCAGACGGTGCAATTGATATGGTCGCTCTGGACAGCGGGGCAGCGCCATTGACCTGGAATCAGCGGAATAAAGTGATCAGCGGTTTGAACGGCTCATACTCGGAAGCGGAGGTGGTATAAGGATGAAGAAGATCATCAAAAATGGGATTATAGTTACCGCAGCGGACACCTATAAAGGAGATATCCTGGTGGAAGACGGGATAATCACCGGAATTGGCCTGAATCTGGAAGCGCCGGGTGCGGAGATCATCGACGCTTCCGGCAAATATGTCTTTCCAGGGGGCATCGATCCCCATACCCATCTGGATATGCCCTTTGGAGGTACGGTAACCGCTGACGACTTCGAGACTGGAACCATTGCCGCCGCTTACGGGGGGACGACAACGGTCATCGACTTCTGCCTGACTACCAAAGGCCAGCCGCTGCAGCAGGCTGTGGATACCTGGCACCGGAAATCGCAGGATAAGGCTGTCATTGACTATAGCTTTCATCTGATGGTCTCAGAGCTGAACGATACAGTGCTCGGCGAACTGCCGCAGATTATTGAGAAGGAAGGCATCACCTCGCTGAAGGTGTTCATGGCTTACAAGAACACGTTCCAGGCCGACGACGGCGTGCTGTACAAGACGCTGCAGGCCGCCAAGCGGGAGGGTGCACTAGTCATGGTCCATGCCGAGAATGGCGATGTGATTGAATATCTGGTAGAGCAGGCCTTGGCTGCCGGCAACACCGATCCGATCTACCACGCCTTGACCCGGCCTCCGGAGCTGGAGGGCGAAGCTACCGGGCGGGCTGCTTATCTGACAGAGCTGACCGATTCGCAGCTCTATGTGGTGCATGTAACCTGTGCGGAAGCCGCCTGGAAGATCGCTGAAGCGCGCCGGAAAGGGCTGCGGGTCTACGGCGAGACCTGTCCGCAGTATCTGGTACTTGATCAGACGGCGCTTGAGAAGCAGGACTTCGAGGGGGCCAAATATGTCTGGTCTCCGCCGCTGCGAGAAGCGTGGAACCAGGATGTGCTGTGGGATGCACTCTGGAGCGGTACGCTGCAGACGATCGGCTCCGACCAGTGCTCCTTTAACTTCAAGGGGCAAAAGGATCTGGGTCTGGGTGACTTCTCGAAAATTCCGAACGGTGGACCAACTATTGAAGACCGGTTCAGCGTGCTCTTTTCCGAAGGTGTGCAGAAAGGCCGTATTTCGCTTCATCAATTTGTTGATATCATTTCAACGTCCAGCGCCAAGCTGTTTGGGCTGTTCCCTCAGAAGGGCACCATTGCTGTAGGCAGCGATGCGGATATCGTTATTTTCGACCCTGCTGTGACAAGGACCCTTTCTGCCAGTACCCATCATATGAACGTGGATTACAATGCCTTTGAAGGTATGGAGGTCCAGGGTGAGCCCGTCTCCGTGCTGAGCAGGGGGGAATTCGTCATCCGTGACAAGCAGTATGTAGGCAAGGCGGGCTGCGGCAAATATCTGCACCGCAAACGCTTTGAAGCCGAAGCGCCGCGTCCCGCTCAAGCAGAAATCAGCGGAGGAGTGGTCTAAATGTCTGCATATGCCGAGTTCGACAAGGAGCGGCTGGAGGTTGACACGTTGCTGCGGCAGGGTTACTCCATTACCAGTATCCAGGAGGATCTGGACGGAGCAAGAGTGAAGTTCATCAGCAGCGATCGGGGTAAAAGCTCCCAAGAGCTGCTGCTGCTTACAGCTGATGCGCGCAAGCATGTGACGACACTGCTTTTTGCCGGAATCAGACCAGTTACCGCCATGGAAACACATATCTGAGCTGTCATAAGCATTACAAGGCTGCGATCTTAGGATCGTGGCCTTTTTGGTTATCCCTGCCGGGCTTCTCTCCGCTTGTCCATCCGATGTGCGTCAAGACACCGCATCCAATGAAAAGTATTGTATAATTGAGGCTCAATGTTAAGCCATTTCTACTATGGATGAGGAGAGCGGAATCCTATGTTTTATTTAGATATCATGTCATGGCTTACGGAGGAGCGCCTCCGGCAGCTATTGGAGCAATACCGGTCGCTGGGGCCATTGCCCGGAGTCGGGCTCACCTTTATGAAATCCTTTGTGCCGCCGTTGCCGACGATTGCGATCGTGGGACTTAATGGGGCGGTGTACGGGCTGTGGCTGGGCTTTTTGTATTCCTG
Source organism: Paenibacillus sp. P46E (assembly GCF_001909095.1). NCBI lineage: Bacteria > Bacillati > Bacillota > Bacilli > Caryophanales > Paenibacillaceae > Paenibacillus > Paenibacillus sp. P46E. The sequence continues at coordinate 268,414 of NZ_LVYZ01000033.1, read as the reverse complement.
GCTCGGGCTGGTTGCGGGCTGTGTAACTACGTTCCTGATTATCCGTAAAATCGCCTCGCACCCTTACTTGCGCAAGTGGGCGCTGCGGCCCAAGGTTGCAAAGAGCATGACCTGGGTCCGCAACAGCGGCTTCAGCTATGTGTTTCTGCTCAGCATATTCCCGGTCGGACCGTTTGTCGTAATCAACATGGCTGCGGGGCTGGCCCAGATGCGGCTGCGCTCGTACCTCATTGCGCTGTGCGCAGGCAAAGCCATCATGGTATTTGCAGTGTCCTATATCGGAAATGATATGGAACGGTTCATCCGCCATCCCTGGGAAATCCTCTATGTGCTGCTCTTTATCGGAGTCTCACTCTGGGGGGTTAAGGCCATTGAGGCCCGGTTCGCCCGAGCCGCGCGGGTAAGGGGGGAGGATTTTCCTGCCGGTGAATCGCTACAACGCGAATAGTTCGCGGACAGCCCTACCGGTTACGCCTTCTTCGGCAAAGTGAACCCAGCTGTTAGTCGTGCGGTTATAGCGGTAATCCTGCCGCCATACGCTAATGTGGCGGGCAATGCTTCCGACGGCGCATATCATCCGCTCCACCTCGCCGTCAGTCATTATAGGGTGCAGGGAGAGACGGACCCAACCCGGCTTAAGCGACTGGTCGCCAGCATGAATGGCCTGGATAAATTCACGTGAACGTTCCCGGTCAAGACCCAGCAGATGATGGCCATAAGGTCCTGCACATGAGCAGCCTCCGCGTGCCTGGATACCAAACCGGTCATTAAGCAGTTTGACCACGAGATTATAATGAATCCCCTGTACATTGAAAGAGACGATCCCATGGCGCCGCGTGTGTTCCCCAGCAAGAATTGTGCAGCCCGGGATAGAGTCAAGTCCGGCGAGCAGCCGGCTGCACAGCTGATGCTCTCTCTCCATCATGAATCCGCCATCGCCATTCATGGCATCCTTCAGCTTCAGGCACAGCGCTGTACGGAAGGCTTGCAGGAAACCTGGAGTCCCGCTGTCTTCACTGACTTCAACTGTACGGATATAGCGGCGTCCTCCCCAGGCATCGACCCATACCACCGTCCCCCCGCCCGGCTCATCCGGCTGACGGCCCCGCTTTAAATCTGCATCGAAGACCAGTACTCCGCCTGTGCCGGGGCCGCCCAGGAATTTATGTGGTGAGAAGAAGATGGCATCCAGCCTCTCCAGCGGATCATCTGGATGCATATTGATGGGGATATATGGAGCGCTGGCGGCAAAATCAACAAAACAAACTCCGCCGTGGCGGTGCATCACCGCGGCGAGCCTATGGTAAGGAGTCTGAATACCGGTTACGTTGGAGCAGGCGGTGAAGGAGCCGATCTTGAAGCGGCGGCTCCGGTAGAGTATCAGCAGGTGCTCCAGCTGCCGCAGATCCATCGTTCCATCTGAACCGGCAGGGACGGTGACAACCTCACCGATGCCTTCCTGCCATGGCAGCAAATTGGAGTGATGCTCCATATGACTGACAAAGATGACCGGCCGGTCTTCGGGGGGGCAGAGATACTCCTCCTGCATCCACTCCGGGAGTTTCAGGCCCAGCAGGCGCATCAGTTTATTCACTGCACCTGTAGTACCGTTGCCGCAGAAAAGCAGAGCATCCCCGGGTCCGGCGTTCACATGGTCCCTGATAATTCTCCGCGCTTCATTATAGGCCCCAGTCATCGTCAGCCCCGTGGTATTGGATTCTGTGTGCGGGTTGCTTACATAGGGGCCGAAGCTCTCCTGGATTTTACGTTCTATGGGTTCATACAGCCTTCCGCTGGCTGTCCAGTCGGCATAGAGCAGCGGCTGCCGGCCATAGGGCGTTGAAATCACATGCCGGCTCCCAATCGTATGCTCGCGAAAAGCTGCGAAGTGCTCCTGCAAGGAAGCGGGCTCTCCTGCCTTAGAAGTGCGGTGGATACTCAGCACGGACAATCCCTCCAGCCAATAATTTCTTGAAACGGGTACCGCCCTTCAATGTCCGGCGAAGCCGTTTCTTCGTATGGCCCCAGTATATGCCCGCTTGCAGAAATAGGTTAAAGCCCAGAGCCAGCCGGATAGGATCTGGCTAGATGAACAGCTGCATATCGCTTTCAATCGCATCCTTCAGATAGGTGGCCGCATCAATGATCTCGACCTCGGGCAGGAGCTCCTCCGGCTTGAAGCCCATAATTTCAACACTCAGCTTGCAGGCGTAGAACTTGATGTTTTTTTTGCGGGCTCCCTTCAAAAAGTGGATCAGCTTCGGCGCCCCCTGATCCTCGATCATTTCCTCCAGCATCATCTTCCCGAGGCCGCTGAAATTCATCCGCGAGAGCGGAAGCTGCTCCGGCCCCTTAGGGGTAATCACATCCATAAGCTTTTCGTAAATCGTTTTATCCTCCAGTGTCATTTTGTCCGGATCGCGGACGAGGAACAATCCCCAGAACGTGAAGAACATCGTGACCTCGACGTCAATATCCCGGGCGGTATTGGCTAGAATCAGCGCCGCCATGGCCTTGTCATACTCCCCGCTGAACATCAGCAGGTTCATTCGTTTACCCATTCCTCTTATCCCTCCATGGATAGCCAAGATGTCTTTAGTATGGTTATGGAGGGAGGAAGTATGCTTCCTGAAAACTGAATTTCACAATAAAATAGGGGATTTAATGGTATGAAATTATGTAGAGAGAGGGAGTTCAGAAAAAGAGACGGCTGTAATTCAACCCGCCGCTTCCGGACCGGAAAGAGCCTGGAGTCTGGCCGGTCAGCTTTTGAAAGACCCTGATAAAGTAGCTGCCGCTGGAATATCCGACCTGGGATGCAATAGTCTCAATGCTCCAATCAGTGGTTCCCAGGAGTTCTATAGCGCGTTCAATCCGGGTCCGGTTCAAGTATTCATTGGGGGTCAGGCCGACATATTTGCTGAATGTACGCAGCAGGTGGAATTTGGATAGGCCCATTTGCCCCGCAAGCTGCTCCTGGCCGGTCATGGAGCTGTAATGGGTGTCGATGAATTGGACGGAATCCCGAATAGCTGCAGGCCATTCCAATGCGTCCCGTGCTCCGCCCAGAGAGAGTCTGCCAAGCTCCATCATGAATTGATGCAGCAGGGAGGAGGCCATATAGGGATCTGAAATTCTTCCCGAATGGGCTTCACGGGCAATGTCGCGCAGGATACGGATCGGCCTGCTGCCGGGGACAATGGCAGGAGCGGCTCCGAGCTTGGACTTAATGTCTTCCCAGAGAGGCAGGAGGGACTTCGGCCGGAAGAGCAGGAAATAGAATTCCCATGGCCCTGAATCACCGGGATGATAATAACGGTGGCTGCCGGGGATTTCAGTCAGGAACGCCCGTCCCGGCCCGATGCGGTGAGTCTCCAGATCCGTCTCGAACATTCCGTGTCCTTCTACGGTATATTGGAACAGCAGCAGTGGTCCATCCGTACGGCTCATGCCGTTCCAGTGATAGGAAGAGTCCGTCACGATCTCATGTCCGACTGCGAAAAGATGGCAGAGTGACAGACGGTCAGACTCGCCGAAGCGGAAGCCGAAGACTCCGTGGCTGTTTTTGTGTGTCACAGAATCCCTCCCTGTAGAACAGAATGTTTATTTTAGCTTATTGTACATAGAATCTACAGTACAGAACAACAAATTTTAAATATTTGTTAAGCGTGAAAGATGACGATAATGTATTGCGCGAAGCATATGAATTCTTATCTGTATACCAAAACAGCCCCCTGCCGGGAGCTGTTTATAAGATGATAGGGGGATTCTGCAGCTGCTGCTATTCCTTGCCTGTATCCTGTTCGGCAGATTCAACAACCTCTGGACGGCGCAAGTCATAATGGCGGGCGGCCAGCCAAATACTGCCGGTGAACAGCACGATGAGGCCAAGAATGATCCCAAAACGCCAGTCTCCTGCCTTGAAGTTGAGCTGGAGAACCGTCAGCACCAGCGCGACCTGTGTCCAGACCAAAGTTCTTTTGCGGAAAGCGGAAATATCTCCAGCCATATTCGGCATACCGCGGATGACGCGAAATGCGATCAGGGCAAGAATTAGAGCGAAGGCAATGGTTGCAAGCCATTCCGGTGTTGTTAGCGTATTCATATTTCTCAAAATCCTTTCGGTTTAACATCAGGCTGCTGCCGCCCCTTGAAGGACGGCGCAGCCGGTTCTTCTTATTATACTGGCTATAGCTTATGAATCAACCTTATGAATATCTTCGGGAGGCAGCGGCGGGAAGAAAAAGAAGCCCTGGATATGCGGGCAATTATGCTTAATCAGGAATTCAAGCTGTTCCTGCGTCTCCACGCCTTCGGCGATCAGATCATAACCGAGCTGAGAGGCGACGAATACAATAGACTTGATAATCGTTTCATCAATCGAACTGACGCCGATGCCAGTAATGAAGGTGCGGTCGATCTTGATTTTGTTCACGGGAAAATGCTTCAGGTAGTTCAGTGATGAATACTTGGTTCCGAAATCGTCGATCGAGACGATGATGCCATGATCGCGCATCTGCTGCAGCAGCGGATAATGCTCTTCGAGGAGGGCAGTGCTCTCCGTAATCTCGAACTCCAGCACACTTGTCTCCAGTCCATAATGGTCGAGAACAGCAAGTAAATTCTCGATCAGGTTGCGGTTATAGAACCAGCTGTTGGAGATATTGATCGAGGTCCGAAGCAGCGGCAAGCCCATCGCTCTCCATTCACAGAGCTGGCGGCAGACCTCGCGGATGACCCAGTCCGTAAGCTGAATCATCAGTCCGGCTTCTTCCACGGCAGCAATGAAGGTCCCCGGTCCGATCAGGCCCTTCTCGGGATGGTTCCAGCGGATTAGCGCCTCCATGCCGATCATTTTACCGGTAACGGCGTTGATCTGCGGCTGATAATGAAGCACGAATTCTTCACGCTCCAGAGCAGAGTGCAGATATTTGGCGATCATCTTCTTCTGCTCCAGCTTCTCGCGCAGTTCCCAATCAAAGATAAAGAAATTAGTGTCTTCCAGTGTTTTAGCCTGATACATCGACATGTCAGCGAACTTCAGCAGATCATCCTTGTTCAGTGAATGCTCCGGATATATAGAGACACCTATACTGGTCGATAAGCTCAAATGCGCGCCGGAAATAAGCAGCGTCTCCGAGATCAGCCCGCTGATCTGGCCGGCTATGAGGCGAATATCCTCCCGGGGAAGGTCGGAGAAGATCATGACGAACTCGTCTCCGCCGGTGCGAGCGAACAGTTTGAAGGGCAGCGGGCCATCTTTCAGCCGGGTGGCAAGGGTCTTGATCACCTGGTCCCCGATGGAGTGTCCCAGCGTATCATTGATTTCCTTGAACCGGTTGAGATCGAAAAAGAACAGCGTGTAGGTCTGGGTCAGCTCTGCAGATTGCAGTAAGCGTTCGAATTCGTCCATGAAATAACGCCGGTTGGGTATTTCAGTCAGACTGTCGTAATGGGCAAGCTTCTCATACAGACGTTTGGATACGCGCAGATCGCGTGTACGGATGCTGACCACCCGTTCCAGTTCACGATTGAAGCGGCTCTGATGCCAGAAGATATACAGAATAAATGCGATGACCAGCAAGAAGGCGATATCGATCCAGAGCACGCTGCGCAGCACCTCCCATTTCTTCTGTGAGGGTACTGGGATGCTCATGAGCCAGTGCTGATTATAGACGGTAACAGGAACTGTAAGCTGCGTTTCTTCCGCAGGGGAAGGGCTGCCGAACAGAAAGGTGTGGTCGTCTGCAGTGACGGAAATTTGAGTGTTCTTCAGCGGGAGCTGGTCCACGATATTGTCAATCTTCAAAGTGACGGAGACAATGCCGGCAAATGCGCTGTTTTTATAGATGGCTTGCCTGATCACCATACCGTAGTCACCCTGAGCCAGTATCCGTGGTCCGTCTATGGTAATGCCGCGGGAGCGGATCGTTTCCTGTATCATCCCGGGTGAGGAGAGTGCCGAATCCAGCAGTAAGCTCTTGCCCAGAATTGCTGTATTGCCGGGGAGAGGGTATAAATAACGGATGAGGCCGTCCGGAGCGATCATGATATTCATAACGTTGTTAGAATTGATGCGGTATGCGGTGACTAAATATTGGTTAATCAGGTCTGGATCAGCGTCAAAGCCGACCGTTTGGATAAAGGAACTGACGCCTTTGACAATCGAAACTTGTTCTTCAATATTCGATGTTAGCATGACTGCTTGTGAGGACAAATCGGCTTTTTCAGCCCGGTATTCCCGTTCTACTGATAGAGAGTAATAGTAGAACAGAGACAGCTGGAGCACGACTAAGAAGCCGATGATGATGGTTAAGGGCTTTTTATTAATGAAAGCCATGGATTGCCTCCGATATCGAAAAAATTCAACATTAAATTTGTCACAAGTAGAAACAGCTACGCTGTCAGTTTGAAAGAGGTTTCGCCCGGGTTCCTGCACCAGAGGAAAATGTCGATATATGTCGCAGGTGTTTCTATAGCATGTCATTTTTATCGTCATTGTGCAAGGGAAAAGCTTACATGTTCCTACAAAATCAAAACGGATAAACACGTTCTGCCATAGAGCAGATTGTATTTATCCGTTGCGTTGGAAAAACTATTTTTTAAAGATCCCAAGCGGAGCTCCAACCGGCAGGAAGGTACGGCCAAAATGAGCGTTAAGCACAGATGCGCCACAGCCGTAAAGGGATACAATACCAATAGCCATTTCGGAGCAGGCAGCCAGCTTGTGGAAGAATTCAGCGGCGACCCCGAAGGAATCCATGGTCAGGCCGAGGAACAGGAAGTCAATTAACACAAAGATGATGAGCAGCACCCGGTTCGCTTCTACCGCACCAAGCGTCATGAATAATGTGAAGACGAGATATCCGAGAAAAACAAATCCGAGCTGTTTGGGATCTACACCCTCTGCCAGAACTGTTCCAAATACTCCGAGCTTGATCAGCCAGCTTGCAGCCATGCCGAACCAGAAGAATGCATAAGCTCCAAAAGCAGTCATGCCGAAAGTGTTGTTGTGCTTGGCATCCTGAATGGATGCGAACAGCTGGGCGAAGGCTCCGAGGAAGATTGCCCATGGGATGCAGTAGCTGAGACCTGTTGTAATTTCGAGCTTTTGTGAAGAAGCGACCAGGGTAACGATAGCCAATCCGAACAGGCCGATGGCGCTAGGGTCGGCGGTGATGATTTTGACGGATTGAGTGTTTGGCGATTGCGCTGACATAACAATAAATGCCTCCAATTTTCAAAAGTGTTCGCATAGGATAACAGCACCCGGAGCGGGTGCTGTTATCAGCTTGCCTATCATATCATATCGCCTGAACCTTGCCTATAAAGGAACCGTTCATTTCCTGAATTTTTCTGTGACAATAAGGGAGGGATTTCACGGGCTGTTACCGGCTTGCTGATATAGAAGCCCTGCAACTCGTCACTGTCCAGGCTTCGGAGCATATCGAACTGCTCCGGCAGCTCAATGCCTTCGGACACTACGCACAGTCCCAGATTATGGCTTAGCTCGATAATGGCTTTGACCAGCACGTCGCCTTGGGGTGCCGGGGTCATTTCGGAGATAAAGGAACGGTCGATTTTGATTACATCGACAGGGAACCGCCGCAGATAGCTCAAGGAAGAGAATCCGGTGCCGAAATCATCAAGTGATATGCGGAAGCCGTGCGCCCTAAGCTGCTGCAGCGACTGGAGGATGCTGTCACCGGAGACCAGTACGCTCTCTGTAATTTCGAGTTCCAGGCAGGAGGCGGGCAGCCCGAATTCATTCAGCAAACCCTGCAGCAGATCCAGCAGCCCGGATTGCATGAGCTGGACTCCTGAAATATTGACCGCAGCTGTTAGGAATAGGCCTTGCTCCTGGAACTTCTGTAAATCAGTGCAAACCTGGCGAAGCACCCAGCCCCCGATTCCGACAATGGAGCCGCTCGTTTCCGCAAGCGGGATGAACTCAGCAGGAGAAATGGACCCATGGGAAGGAGTAGTCCAGCGCAGAAGGGCTTCCACTTTGTGCACCTGCAGGTCCATACTTCTGAGAATCGGCTGGTAATGCACCTCAAACTCATCATTAGCCGCTGCAGACAGGAGCAGCTGGGACAACACCTTTTTGCGCCGGATACTTTTTTCCAGGTCCTCGGAGTATTGAAAAATGTTGTTCCTCCCCGTCTCTTTGACATGGAACATCGCCAGATCGGCCTGCTTCACCAGATAGTCCGCGTCCTCCCCGTTTTGGGAATAGATGCTGATGCCGATGCTTGCAGTATTATAGAGGAGGTGCCCCTGGATATGATGCGGCATGGAGAGAGCCTCCTGAATACTCGTTAGCTGAGCGGCAATCGCAGCGGAATCGGGGATGTCTGAGAGGAGTATGGTGAATTCATCGCCGCCAAGGCGTGACACCACATCATGCTGGCCGACAGCCTGTGTAATCCGGAAGGCCGTTTCTTTGAGCATAGCATCACCAAAATCATGGCCAAGCGTATCATTGACGGTCTTGAAATGGTCCAGATCAATAAAGACGAGTGCAATCTGCCGGCTGCTGTCCTTCGCGGCGGCAATCGCAGCGTTGAGCTTTGCAAAAAAGAGCGAGCGATTAGGTAGCCGGGTGAGCGGATCAAGTGTGGATTGCTGCCTGAGCTCATCCTGGGCCTGTTCCAGAGAATCAATCATCCGGTTGAACTCATGCTCCACGTCACTGAATTCATCTTTTCCGGTGCTCGGGATCCGGATGGATAGATCCTTACTGCTTCCAATAGCGCGGATATTAGAAATCAGGGAAGACAATCTTTCCAGAATGGAGCGGTTCACGAAGGCCAGACTCAGTAGGCAGTTCAGAGCAGTTATAATAAAGAAGGATATCCGGAAGCTGTATATGGATTCCTGTCCGCTCTCATAGATCTGGCGGGGCTGCTTCAGTGTGATGACCATGCCCGGATTGCCGAACAGATCATCTACGATGGTATGAGCCGACATCATACTGTTGGAGACCGGACTCATCCAGAGTTGATTTCCCTTGCTTTGCGCCAGCATCTCTGAGCTCACTTTTGAAATTTGAATACTGGAGGAGCCTTCCCCCCAGATATGGGTGGTTTCCTCCTGGTGAAGCATTCTTCCGGCAATGGCGGTACCGATTACCGGTTTATCTCTGAGGCTGTTGACTATAGGTGTGAGTGTAATTAGCATTGGGCCCTCATCCAGCATCACGATCCCGGACTTACTGTCGTTTGCACCGGAAAAGGCAGGTATCCGGCTGTTCATCAACCGGAATAGCGTTTGAAGCTCCGGTGTTAACGGCGAAATCCTCTTGAGGCTTGAATCATATATACCTCCATATAGGGGCTGTCCCGACTTGTCCAGCAGGGCAATCATATCGAAGTGATTCACTTCATAGGTTGTCCTATTGAAGGTGCTGCGGATAAAAGCATCGTCTGCCGCAATGGAACCTTCGGTTTTCCTGCCCGGCTCTACAAACCGGTATGTCTCATCCTGGAGTGAATAATTGAGCAGTCCGATCTTCATATCCCGCAGATCCTCCTGGTAGGAAGAGAGTGCATCCGCCAGGCTTTCCTTCAGAGCGGCTTCATCCAGCTTCTCGAAGCGGTTGAGCATGATGAGGTGCAGAAGCAGGTAGGTAACCCCTAAGGAAAGCAAGGCAACAACAAAAGTAAAAATGATCATTTTTTTGCGTAGCTTCATGATGCTCCCCTTTAATGAATTTCAAATGAATAGGAAATAAGTACCATGTTTATTAGTGTACCACGATTAGGGAATATTTTGCAGCGCTTTTCTCCCTAATGTGTCGAATTTTGATGTATAATAGTTCGATGATAATGATTATTAAATGATAATTGAAGGAGAAAAACCTTGTTCTACCCCGCATTTATTTGACAGATAAGGATGTATGGACGTGAATGTGAAAAGTTTTTTGCGATTTGTCGAGCTGCCGACGAAGGTGGCAAGCATGCTGCCTTTTTTGCTGGGGACCTTGTACGCCTTGTACCGGTTTGAGGATTTCTATGTACTGCGTTTTGTGCTGATGTTCGTGTCCCTGCTTAGCTTTGACATGGCAACAACGGCAATTAACAACTACTATGATTTTAAAAAAGCGTCCAAAACTCATGGTTACGGCTATGAAACGCATAATGCTATCGTCCGCCACAAGCTGAAAGAGACTACGGTCGTTGTTACCATTGTTATCCTGCTGGTGCTTGCGGTAGGTGGTGGAATTGCGCTGGTAGCCGAGACAGGGCTGCTCGTGTTTTTGCTGGGAGGCTTGTCCTTCCTGATAGGAATTCTGTACTCATTCGGTCCGATACCGATCTCACGGATGCCGCTGGGCGAATTGTTCTCCGGGCTGTTTATGGGTTTTGTGATCATCTTCATCTCGGCCTATATACACTCCGATCAAAGTGTGGTGACGCTTCTGTTCTCCGAGGGCTGGATCAGTCTGCACGTTAACATCCTGGAAGTGCTGTACCTCTTCTGGTTCTCCGTACCGGCGATTCTCGGAATTGCCGGAATTATGCTGGCCAACAATATCTGCGACATTGAGGATGATGTGGACAACCGGCGGTATACGCTGCCTGTGTATATCGGACGAAGCAACGCGCTTCTGTTGTTTAAGCTGCTGTACTATGTCTCCTTTGTAGACCTCGCCGTGCTGCTGCTGCTGGGAGTGAATCCGGTGTTGGCCGCGCTCCTGCTGCTGACCTTGATTCCGCTGCGCCGGAATATTGCGAAGTTTGCCCACAAGCAGGAGAAGGCTACCACCTTCATACTGTCCGTCAAAAATTTTGTTCTGATGAGCGTGGCCCGAATTGTGGTGCTGGGTGTGGCAATCCTGCTGAATGTCCTGCTGTAAGAAACGCTTCCATTAATAGAGATGTGCCGGAATCTGTGATATTGTTTCAATAGAGACAGCCAGAAAATCTATGACAAGGGAAGGTGTATACCGATGACACAAAAGCTGCGTTGGGGCATCATGGGCTGTGCGCAAATCGCGACAGGCTCGGTCATGCCGGCCATACAGGAATCGGAGACGGGCGTGATTCAGGCGGTAGCGAGCCGGGGGCTGGACAAAAGCAGTGCCGTCGCTAAGGAATTTGGCGTGCCGCAGGCTTACGGCAGCTATGAGGAGCTGTTGGCGGACCCGAATGTTGATGCGGTATATATTCCGCTCCCGAACCATCTGCACCGGGAATGGGCGATCCGCGCGGCGGAAGCCGGCAAGCATGTGCTGTGCGAGAAGCCGATTGCCCTGAATAGCCGGGAGGCGGCAGAGATGGTGGAAGCCTGCCGGAAGGCGGGGGTGCATTTGGCTGAAGCCTATATGTACCGGCATCATCCGCGGATTGCCGAGGTGCGGCAGATTATCGCCAGTGGTGAAATCGGTGAACTGCGGTCCATACGGGGAACTTTTACCTACAACGATGCCGAAGACACCTCCAATATCCGCTTCAAATCGGCATGGGGCGGAGGCTCCTTGTACGATGTCGGCTGCTATCCGCTCACTGCGGCGCGGCTGTTATTCGGCTCCGAGCCGGAGGCGGTTACAGTCCAGGCGATCTTTTCCCCTGAGCATGATCATGTAGATATGATGGCCTCCGGGCTGGTCGAATTCCCGGGCGGCGTCAGTCTGATCTTCGACTGCGGCATGTGGGCCTACAACCGCCAACTGCTGGAGGTGCTCGGGACAGAAGGGCGGATCGAGATTCCGATGCCTTTCAATGCCAGATTTGACGATGCTGAATTTTTTGTATACGCCGCAGGGGAAGTCAGACGTGCCCGGGCAACGGGGGCCAATCCGTACGTCCGGCAGGCCGATAATTTTGCTGCCGCTGTCTTTGGAGCAGAGCCGGCGGTTGCCGCTGATGACCCGGTACAGAACATGCTGCTGCTTGAAACCTGCCTTGCATCCGCACGGCAGCGGGAGAGAATCACTCTGTAGCCCGAGTGAGAATACAATATAGGGATTCTATATGGAGCGGCCTCTGGCCGTTCTTTTTCTTTTTTTCCAATGTTGCGATTCTTTATAGGTAGACGATCTGAAATTTGATAGAATAGGGTTTGTGTTGATAATTACATAAATATGGAATTGTATAACGTAATTTTGAAAGGGGCGCAGGTTATGGGACTTACCGAAGAACCGGTCATTTCGATATCAGGATTATGGATGAATTACAGTGACCGGATGGTGCTGCGGGGGATCGACCTCGAAGTCTACAGGGGACAGATTATCGGCTATATCGGACCGAATGGGGCAGGCAAGAGTACGACGGTAAAGATCATGCTGGGTCTGGTGGAAGGCTACACGGGCACGGTACGGATTTTTGGCAGGGATATTGCAGACGGAGATACCGCCTACAAGCGGAGAATCGGTTATGTGCCCGAGATTGCCGAGCTCTATGACAGCCTGACCGCCCGGGAGTATCTGACGTTCATTGGCGAGCTGTATGGCATGAAGCGGAACGAAGCCGATGCCAAGGCAGAACGGCTAATGGGCCTGCTCAATCTGGATAAGGCCTACGATATGCGGATTGCCTCCTATTCCAAAGGGATGAAGCAGAAGGTGCTGCTTATCTCCAGCATGCTGCATGATCCCGATATTCTGTTCCTCGATGAACCGCTTAGCGGCCTTGATGCGAACAGCGTCATGGTGGTGAAGGAAATCTTCGCTTCACTGGCGGCGCAGGGCAAAACGATCTTTTATTCCTCGCATATCATGGATGTCGTGGAGAAAATCAGCAGCCGGATTATCCTGATTAATGGCGGGGACATTGTGGCGGATGGAACCTTTGCACAGCTTCAGGAGCAGAGCAGGGAAGGGTCGCTTGAGGATATCTTTAATCAGTTGACCGGATTCGATAAGTACCGGGATATCGCCGGCGAGTTTGTAGCCGTTCTTGGTGAAGGTGCTCCGCATGAATGATTTCTGGGTATTGAAGCTGCTCGACCGGCTGCAGGGTGTATTCAAGAGGGCAGGTGTGGACTATGAAATGCTGCGCAGCATTCTGCAGGTGAAGCTGACCATGGACGGAAGGCGGACACCTACAGTGCTTGGAACACAGAAGAGTGGCCAGGGAACCGAGGGTTCACCGCTCCGGGTACAGTGGATCTATCTATTGTTTGGACTTATGCTGATCCTCTTCGTTGTACCCGATAGCAACTACATGATGACCATGAGTGTGCTGTTTGCAGCTGTTATGTTTATGATCACCACCACCCTGATCTCTGATTTCTCTTCAGTCATGCTGGATTTACGGGACAAGAACATTCTGTTCTCCAAGCCGGTGGACCGCAGGACGCTGAACATGGCTAAGAGCCTCCACGTTCTGATTTATCTGATTACGCTGACGCTGACCCTGACGGCACCCTCGCTGTTAGTGGCCTTGTTTAAACAAGGAGTGCTGTTTTTTCTGATCTATGCAGTGGAAATTCTGCTGATGGATGGTTTTATTCTTGTGATTACCGCGCTGCTCTATTTGCTGATTATGAGGGTCTTTGACGGGGAAAAGCTCAAGGATATTATCAACTATATCCAAATTATTTTGTCCATCGGGATTGCGGTAGGGTATCAGCTGGTTCCGCGGCTGTTCAATATGACAGACCTGACAGGCTCCTTCCAGCCCGTCTGGTGGCAATACTTCATTGCACCTGCCTGGTTTGCTGCTCCGTTTGAGGTACTGGTGGGTGGAAGCAGGGGAACGGAGTTTACGGTGCTGGCGGTACTGGCTGTCACCATCCCGCTGCTGCTGCTGTTTACGTATATTAAGCTAATGCCGCTGTTCGAACGGAGTCTGCAGAAGCTGGCGGAGCAGGGGGCTGCCGGTAAAGACAGTGGCCGCTATCCCCGCCTGTTGTCAGAACTTTTATGCCGGGATAAGGCAGAAGCCATGTTCTTCCGGTTCACCTGGGCAATGATGAGAAATGAACGGGATTTCAAACTAAAGGTATATCCGACTGTCGGGTTATCGTTAGTGCTGCCTTTTATCTTCATATTCAACCAGGTGTGGAGCAGTGATCCGGCGGTGCATACAGAATCCAAAGCCCATTTGTTCATCTATCTCAGTGCGCTGCTGCTGCTGACAGTAGTGCAAATGCTCCGCTATTCTGCCAGCTACAAGGGCGCCTGGATTTACAGAACCATTCCGCTGCCCGAAACAGCTCCCGTGTACCGGGGAATGCTTAAGGCCGCACTTCTGCGGCTGATGCTTCCGTTGTTTGTTCTGGAGTCGGCCGTTTTCCTCTGGCTGTTCGGAGCCCGGATTCTCCCGGATCTGGCCGCTGTAATGCTGGCATTACCGTTATTTGCGTTAATCTGCTTCCGGGTGCTGCCGCCGGCGCTTCCGTTCTCGGAGAAATACGAGGCCGCGAAGCAGAAGGAGTTCTCAGTGAGCGGATTTGTACTGATTTTTATCCTAATGGGAATGGCGGGCCTTCATTATATGTTCACTCTTATCTCACCGGGCGTTTACATCTATTTGGTAATTTTGGCAGCTGTAAATGTATGGGCTTGGCGCGCAGCCTTTCCGCGTAAAGGTTCGCAGTCCGGTCAAATCCCAACCCTCGGCGCATGATGCGGACACGCAAATATGGACATTTTTTGCCGACACTAAAAAAAGGATGCAAAATCCAGTATTTACTTAGACAGTGTACTAAATACAGGGTAGAATACAGCTAAAGTTAACTTTCAGGGATGGCCTATAATCTTTCCGCACTCTTCCATTTATCTGATATTCGTATATTATTTATTAATTCATACATCTACTGCGGCGACGATGATAATTAAACGGGTGAAGAGGTCGACTATGGATCAAATGGGAATCCAATATAGTATATGGATTGTTTTACTATCTTTTGCGCTAGCTGCTTCTGCAGCCTATTCAGCGCTTAATTTGATTTCGCAGGCTTCCCGTTCGGCAGGGAACGTAAGACGCCTGTGGCTGCTCTCTGGAGCTTGTGTGCTTGGCAGCGGCATATGGGCTATACACTTTGTGGGGCTAATGGCCAGCCGTCTGCCCTTCGAGGTTAGATATCAAGGCGGGATGGCGGTTTTGTCGTTGTTAATCAGCATGCTTGCCAGTTATATGTCGCTATGGATTGCCACTATGCCCCGCCAGAGAACGGGGCGTTTGTTCCTCAGCGGTATGATTCTGGGCAGCGGGATTTCTGCTATGCATTATGTGGGCATGTCCTCCATGAAGATGTGGGCGAGAATCCATTATGAGATGCCCTTCCAAGGGCTAGCCGTTGTCGTTGCCTGTTTGGCCTCGTATACTGGAGTGCTCCTCTTTCGCAGGTTCAAGGATTATCCCGGTTTCAGCCGCTGGAAGCTGTACTCCTCACTGTTCATCGGAATTGCGGTTACGGGGATGCATTACATCAGCCTGAGGGCCAGTCATTTGGATGTTAACAGCTGGCTTGGTGCGAGGCCTGTTCTCGTCCAGACAAACGTCATTCTGCTGACGGGGGTTTCTCTTGTCACATTATTTATGCTAGCGGTATCCGGCGGCGCGGTTCTGCTCGACCGGCACGGACTGGAGCGTATGGCCTATCATGATCCGTTGACCGAGCTGCCGAACCGCCATGGGCTGGAACGGTACTTCAAGAATGAATTTTTTGGCGGGCCCTCAGGTGCTGTGTTTTTTGTTGATTTGGACCGTTTCAAGTCCATTAACGATACCTTGGGACACGACATCGGGGATATGCTGCTGCAGGAGGTTGCCGAAAGATTACGACGTGTGATCGGTACCAAGGGGAGGGTTTTCCGCCTGGGAGGAGACGAATTTCTGATTGCCCTTCCGGTCTGCACCATGGAAGATGCCCGGGAAGAGGCTCAGCATATCCTAGGAGAAGTCAAGAAGTCCTATAGTATTGAGGGGAATGAGCTGTACGTCACAGCGAGTGTAGGCATCAGCATGACTCCTGTCCATGGGATTGACCGTTCTGCCTTGATGAAGGCTGCGGACACGGCACTGTATACCTCTAAGGACTCCGGCAAGAATAAGTTCAGTGTCTTCGATCAGGAAATGAACCGTAACCAGCTACGCAGGATGTCGCTGGAGAAGGATCTGCGCAAGGCACTTGCCCGTTCGGAATTCATGGTAGTGTATCAGCCTAAATGGGATTCTCTTATGAATGTAACCGTCGGGCTGGAGGCGCTGCTGCGCTGGAGACATCCGGAACACGGTATTATTTCGCCTGCCGAATTCATTCCGATTGCGGAGGAAACCGGGCTTATCGTGCCGATTACTTACTGGATGCTGCATGATGTATGCAGCCAGAATATGCTCTGGCACAAAGCGGAGGTCGCGAATGTTGCCGTCTCCATCAACATGTCAGCCCGGATGTTTGAAGGCGGCTCCCTGTACGATGTAGTCGAAGAGGCGCTGGTCCGGTCCGGTCTGGAACCTCACTTTTTGGAACTGGAAATTACAGAGTCCATCGCTATGAACAATATGGAAGAGACGGTAGCGCAGCTCTCCAAGCTGCGGAACCTTGGAGTACGGGTATCGCTCGATGACTTTGGAACAGGCTTCTCCTCTCTGGGCAATCTAGATGAAATTCCGGTGAATACGCTGAAGATTGACCAGGTATTCATCCGCAAGAGCAAGATGCATTCCAAGAAGGCGATCATCAGCAATATCATTGCCATCGCCAGCAATCTCAACATGGAGGTTGTTGCCGAAGGCGTGGAGACACCTGAGCAGATTGAACTGCTGCAGTCCTTGGGCTGCCGGGTGATGCAGGGCTTTTATTACGGAAGGCCGATGCCAGTCAGCGAGCTGGGCCAATGGTTTATTGAGAATACGGCGTAATAAATACATAGGCATAAACCTGCCTCAGGCAGCAAAAAGCGCAGAACCCCAGCGGGGATTCTGCGCTTTTTGCTTGTACATAAGAGCCTAGATTTTGAACTTCTCTACCAGAACCTGAAGCTTCTCCGCCAGCGATGAGAGGAAAGCCGCGGAGGACTCTACTTCCTCCATCGCTGCAAGCTGCTCCTGGGAAGTGGCGGAGAGGGTCTCGGCACCTTCAGCCGTATGATTGGAGATCCTGACAATATTCTGAATCGCTTCTACCAGCCCGCCTGAGATGGATCCCAGCTCACGGACTGTCGCAGAAATCTGCTGGCTTTGAGAAGACATGTCAGAGACTGAGGTTTCGATCTCTGAGAAAGACTGGCCCGCAGACACGATCAGTTCCTTGCCTTGCTGCATCTCTTCCGTAGAGCGTCTCATCGTTTCACCGGCATTGTCCATCTGGCTGATAATCAGGCTGACCAGCTCCCCGATTTGTCCGGCAGACTTGGCAGAACGCTCAGCCAGCTTGCGGACGGAGCCGGCGACAATGGCGAAGCCCCGTCCCTCTTCTCCGGCCCGGGAGGCTTCTATAGCCGCATTCAATGCGAGCAGATTGGTTTCTTCGGCAATGCTGGCGATCGTGCCGACAATGTTCTCAATCTCTTTGGAGTGGCTGCCCAATGTAGTGATAATGTCTGAAAGATCCTGGATGCTTCCGCTCACAACGCCTATCTGTGTCGTTGTGGAGTCAATGGACTGCCGGCCCAGACGGGCCTTTTGGGCGTTGCTCGCAGCAGTATCCCTCGCACTGTCGGCATTGTCGGCGATCTCGGAGATGAAGCGGGACATATCCTGCACGGATTTGTAGCTGCCTTCCAGGTCCTTCAACTGGGTATTCGCGCCATCGGCAAGCTCAATAGTAACATTCACGCTGTGTTCCCCGGCCCGGTTCGTCTCCTGAGCGCTGGCAGACAGCTCCTGGGAGGAAGACGCTACAAGCATGGAGGTGTCATTCACCTGGGTGATTAGCTCACGCAGGCTCAACGTCATATCATTGAAGTTGCGGGCCAGTGTCCCGATTTCATCTTTGCTTTTGAAGAGCAGCGGTTCATGGGTAAGGTCGCCTCGGGCGATGGTATTCACAGAACCTGACAGCTTGGTAAGCGGGCTGACCATACGGCGGATCAACAGATAAGCGGCAAGTATGGCTACGATCAGAATTGATGCGCCGATAATGAAAGGCTGAACAATAATATCCTTGGTCCGTTCCTGAATTAAAGGTCCGTCGAAATTGATAGCCATCAGTGCAATAATGGGTTTGCTGGGATCATGATCCTGATAAATGGGGCCATATCCGGTTTTGAGCGAGGTGTCTTGGTATGTATAAACTTTGGAGTATGCGGAATGCTTCATGGTAGTTATCATAGCTTTATCTTCTTCTGCGAAGTAGAAGGTATCACCGGCTTTGTAGCCTCTTTTCTTCATGCTGGCATCGGCGGCGAGAATCTTACCGTCCAGAGAAAGGATGAATGCTTCTTTGAAAATTGGCTTATGAGCCACAATCCAGCCGATCCGGTCTTCAATAGCAGCCACCTTGCTGTTATCTCCACCAACAAGTGCCGCAATGTCTGCGGGATCAATCAGGCCAGTCGTGATGTTGGCGCAGCCCACCAGCTCGATTCCAGCAGCCTCATCCACTTGATGATAAGCGGCGCGGTAACCAAAGAATCCAATGGAGGACCCGACCAAAAGCAACACAATAAGCATCATCCAGGTTAATTTTGTTGCCAGCTTCATTTTTTCTACCACCAACCCTGTTTCTAATGTTTTCAGCAATACGTCTGTATCACTTCTACGATTATAGCTCATCAGCGGCTTGAGAGAATATAGTATTTTTGTGTCGGGAAATGCCGAATCATGTAAAAAAAATCATATATAAAAGCATTGAATCATGGACTGTGATAATGGTACGCTTGATCAAGGACAAACGGACTGGAGCTGAAAGGAATGTCGCAACCCATCGATCCGCTGGTAGAACGTTTGGCATTATCCATGTGGAAGGTACAGCGAAAAATCACATCACAGATGTCTCTGCACAAAGAAATGGGACTTACCGTGCCGCAATTTGGCCTGCTTCGTATGATCGCCCAGGAGCAGAATGCCAGGGTGATTCAGCTTGCGGACAAAATGGAGGTCAAGTCGAGTGCGGTAACAGTGATGCTGGATCGCCTGGAACTGTTGGGACTTAGTGTGCGCGAGCCGGATGAGCAAGACCGCAGAGCCGTCATTGTGACCCTTACCGCCAAGGGGGAAAAGCTGCTGGAGGAGGCAAGATACCGCTACTTGCTGCTGCTTAGCGAGCATTTAGCCATATTGAAGCCGGAGGAGCTGCACAATTTGGCTGACTATTATCTGATGCTGGACCGGCAGGAGCGTTAATTTCGGAAGGTAATTGCCATTCCGGATCAAAATAGTACAGGCCTATATAACAAAAGGGCTGTCCCATAAGCCATGAAATGGCTACTGGGACAGCTCTTGTTTTTGGAGCCGGATAGACGGTTGTGCTCGAGGAGGATCCTTCGCGAATGGACCGATTGTTAATCGGTGCCTGGTCCAAAGAAGGACACTGCTGCTTTTCCGTGGGTCGCTAAAACAATTATTTAAACTTCGAATACAACTAGCTTAGAGATGGTTGCATGATATCCGCTTAGCACATCATCTATAATAGCCTTAACGCTTTTAACCTCAGTGATCAAAGGGACAATTTGTCCAGCCATAACAGCACCCTTCTCTTCAACATCACCTTCCAGCATGGCCTTTTTCAAAGAACTTTCAGCAACCTCCTTCAGTTTTACAGCCGCCTCTGTTTTGCTGAACTGGTTCTCGATGTCGATCATTTCCTCAGAGAGTTTGTTCTTTAATTGTCTGCATGGCTCATCCGTTGAATATCCTGTGATCACAGTCTCCATATCACCAGCTTTGATCATGGCATTTTTGACATTCGGATGCACTACTGTTTCCTCAGCACACATAAAAACTGTTCCCATTTCAATACCATCTGCACCAAGGGCAATTGCTGCCGCCATTCCCCGTCCATCTGCAATACCGCCAGAGGCTACTAAAGGTATGGATAGACAGTTCGCTGCTTGCGGAACAAGGACAGTGGTTGCCTCATAGGATGTATGTCCTCCTCCTTCCCAGCCTTTTACAATTACTGCATCTGCCCCGGCCTGCTCTGCCGTAATGGCGTCTTGGATTGTGCTTGCTTTCACAATCACTTTCAGGCCTAAATCATGCCAGATTGAAAAGTACTTTTTGGACAATTCCAGATCAAGCCCCAATAGGGTATCTGCATAAATTACAGGCGGCTTCTCCTCCAGAACCACTTTTGTTACATGATCTAATAGCTCAGGAATCATAATAACGTTAACACCAAAAGGCTTACTCGTTAGTTTTCTCGTAGCTATAATCTGTTCCTTAATAAACTCCGCAGGGGCAAAACCTACTCCCAGTACACCAAGTCCCCCGTTATCAGAAACTGCTGCCACCAAGGGTGCTGTTGATATCCAAGCCATAGGTCCCTGGATTACTGGTTTTTCAATCCCCAATACTGCGCTCAATCGATTCTTGGACATACAAACTTCTCCTTCTATGCTTGTGCATGGTTATTTATATGAATATTATAATTAAGGAAAAATATAAAAAATATCAGTAAAGCCTGCCCCGATTGTTGCTTATGCAACACATCATATGGAATATGTTGTTCTCAATCTATGATTATTGTGAACGTATTGGAGTGTGAACCCTGTTGAAGGATATTACAGACTTGCGCGTGATCAAAACCATTGAAAATATAAAGCATGGGTTTGAAGCATGCATTCGCCAAAAAACCTTTTCGTCTATTTCTGTAAGAGATATTACGGCTGCTGCCAGAATTAACCGTTCTACATTCTACAAGTATTATGAGGATAAATACCAGCTGAGAGAATTACTCGTGAAATCAACACTTGGAGACCTTGCAAACAATGTTAATTTAGCCTCTTTTAATCTGGAGAATAAACAAACCAATGAATCACTGAATGCTTTAAAAACCAACTCGAATTTATGTATGATCATAAAGACTGGTATCTTATTTTGTGGAATAAAAATATGGAGTTATCTATCTATGAAGATATGGTGCGGCTATTTGAAAGAAGGACCCGGGAATGTCTTTGTGAAAACAGGAAGGGAACGGAAACAGGGAAGGAAAAGGAGCTTTCAGAAAAACAAGAGTTACTAGCTCGTCTGTTTGCATCGTCTGCAATGACTACGGTGAAGTGGTGGTACGAATATTCACCCCACATGATCCCGGCTGATGTGGCAAATATTATTATGGACAACATTAAATTTGGAATGCATCGAGCCTTTGAGATATAGATTGATCAATGGCTGAACGCAAAAAAAAGAAACCACTCTTTTAGTAAAATGGAGTTACTACACAACCATTTCAAAGGAGAGGTTTCTTTTGTATATTTCTGTTGGGGCAAGACTGTTTTTTGGATGGGCGTATTATTCTGCAGCCTTAACTTTGTCCGGGAGCTGCGTGACATAGCTGTCCGAGAGCTGGCGCAGGCGCAACGCGCGATTGTACTCATCCTCGGTTCCGGCAGGAGCCTTTTTCCCGGAGGCCAGAGTGAATTGCGTATTATCTTCAAAGCTGTTGCCGGGGATCAGCAGCCCGGAGCTGGCAATAAAGGATCCAGTAGGCAGATAATAACGCTGCGGCAGCAGGTTATAGGCCTGGCTTGTCATGTCCTGTCCGAAGTGAATGTTGTTGTCCATGGACACCCCCAGCAGACTGGCTGCGGTTGGCATGATATCCACTTCGCCGCCGACATGATCCAGCGTCTGAGGCTGAATCGTCCCCTCATCATGGACAATCAGCGGGATGTTGAGCATATTGGCATATTCGTAGTCATGCCCGTAAATTTCCGTCATTAATTCCTTATCATCATGATCCAGTGAATAGATTGGCAGCCCCATATGGTCTCCATAGACCATGATCAGGCTGTTATCCCAGACCCCATTGGCCTTAAGCTCATCCACGAACTGTCCAAAGGCATAGTCCGCATAATTCTGGGACCGGACATAATCCCCGACAAAAGTGCCTTCATACCGCTCCGGGAGCTTCATCTTGTATTTTTCCTCAGGAATGGTGAATGGATGATGGGCAGACATTGAAATGACCTGTGCATAAAAAGGTTTGCTGTCCGTATCCATTTCCTTCAGCTTATCAGAGGTCTTGCGGTAGAGCGCCTCGTCAGAGGGTCCGAAGAAAAAGGAATCCTCGTCTCCGAAGAATTTATGATCGTAATAATGTTCCCAGCCGAGTGCGCTGTAGAGCTCACCTCGGTTCCAGAACTCCACATCATTGGTATGGAAGGTAGCTGTCTGATAGCCGTTGTTCTGCAGCAGACGCGGCAGGCTGGGCAGCTCTTTGTCTACATAAGCCATGGTAGCGGCACCCTGCGGTGGAATATAGAAGGAAGAGTTCACTACAAATTCAGCATCCGATGTATTCCCCTGTCCGACCATTTGATAGAAGTTGGGGAAATACAGACTGTTCTCCATCAGACGGTTCAGGTTCGGTGTAATCTCTTGTCCGTCTACCTTAAGCCCCAGTAGAAAGCTCTGGAACGACTCCAATTGAATAATAATGAGGTTTTTGCCCTTGGCTATGCCTTGAAGCGGTGAGACTGCAGCGGTATCTATTCCCTTCAGCTTGTTGATTGCATCCTGGGTGATTTCACTGGCATTCACTAGTTCAGGTTTGTCTTTGGCAAAAATCGTGTACGCCTCATAATTCAGAATGCCCATCTCCTGCGCTTTCTTGATCTCATTCATGCTGGCCTTGTTGGGCAGGATATTGAACAGGCAAAGAGCCAGGGAAACCGCAAACAGAAGACTATGCGAGAGTTTTCCGTTACGGTGATTAATGTTATCCTTCTTGTAGGTCCGGCCCTTCTTATTAATAAAGAAATAGAAGCCCAGGACGATGATGTCGGCAAAAATCAGCAGATAATACGGATCCATTAGCGAGAATACGCTGTTGCGTACAGCCGTGACCTGATTGACCTGTTCGGCCGCATGGTAAGTAACGATGACACCGTAATATTTGAAGTACATAATGGCGGCAAAAAAGATTGCGGTGACAAGCAGATTAACCGTCATGTAATAGCCAAGCTTCCGTTTGGAAGCGAAGCGTTCGATCAGGGCAAATAAGGCCCAGACAAAGGGAATCTCTGTTAAGAGTGTTTTCCAGGAGACCAAATCTCCAAAGATTACACCCCAGGCAAGAAAACTCTTCAGGATAAAAAGAATGGAAAAAAACACGAATGGTTTGATCAGCCATCGTTTAACGTTTAAGGATGACACAGCTTCGCCTTCTTTCTGCATAATAAACACCAATTCCCGGCTAGGAGGAAGAGGCACGGACATAAAAATTCCATTATCAATAGACCTAATTATGCAGCGCTGGGCGACGATTGTCAAAAATCAGAAATGCCGTATAGCCCCCTGGTAAAGAGCAATTTGAAATGCAGACCTGTGAAGTCCTGAAGATTAACACGTAATGGCGGGATGCCGGGGAAAAAGGACGGAAATGGCCCCTTTTGGAAAAAGGCGGGGGTAGCGGTGGAGGAGGAAGGAACATGGACTGTGCAGAGGTATCTCTTTCGGTAAGGACACTTGTGGAATATGCCTTCAGCAGCGGCAGCCTGGAACCGGGATTCCGGAGCGGGGCGGCTATGGCTGAGGGCACACGTATCCACCAGCAAATTCAGAAGCAATATAAAGAAGGAGACCGCAAAGAGGTCTATCTCAAGACAGAAATTCCTTATGAGGACCTGCTGTTCATCATCGATGGGCGCTGTGACGGACTGTTAGCCGGAGAAGATGGCACTCTGATTGTAGAAGAGATCAAATCCATTGCCGGACCTCTGGATTCCACCCAGGAAGGGCGGGAGGTTCATTGGGCGCAGGCGTTAATGTATGCCTATATGATCACGCTTGAGCAGGAGCTTGCTTCTATTGAAGTGAAGCTCACCTATGTTCTTAGGGGCAGCGACGAGCAGCGCAGCCTGTACCGGAAGGCTACCCGCGAAGAACTTGCAGCCTTTGCCGCTGACACGGTTGCAAGGTATGCACCTTATGCGAAACTGCGGATACGCCATGGGGCGCTGAGGGATGAGAGTATCCGGAGTCTGGGTTTTCCCTTCCCGGACTACCGGCAGGGTCAGCGGCATTTCGCTGCCGCAGTCTATAAGACGGCTGCTGAAGGTGTGAATCTGTTCGCCCAGGCACCCACAGGCATAGGCAAAACAATGTCGACCCTTTTCCCGGCGGTAAAAGCACTGGGTGAAGGGATAGTATCAGGTATCTTCTATCTGACCGCCAAGACGGTTACCCGGTTTGCGGCGCAGGAAGCGGTCCTGCTGCTGGTTGCCGGCGGCCTTCATCTGCACGCTATCACCCTGACGGCCAAGGAGAAGGCCTGCTTCCGGGAGGAATGCGGCAAGGAGGGCTGTCCTTTTGCCGAGGGTTATTATGACCGGATAAATGCGGCGCTGCTGGACATGCTGGAGCATGAAACCCTGATGACACAGGAAATTATCGCCGGATATGCCCGGAGGCATGAGGTATGCCCGTTTGAGTTCTCGCTGGATGCGGCTTATGCCTGCGATATGGTCATCTGCGACTACAACTATATCTATGATCCACGGATCAGCCTGAAACGGTTGCCGGAGGAACGGAAGAAGAAGACGGTGCTGCTGGTGGATGAAGCTCATAATTTGGTCGACCGGGGCAGGGAAATGTTCTCCGCCTCGCTGACCAAGGCGCCGTTTCTAAGCCTGCAGCGGCAGTATAAGACGGTAAACCGCAAGCTTGGTGCTGCGTCCAAGGCGGTGAATGCTTTTTTCATTGCGCTGCGCAAAAGCTGTAGTGAAGACGGAGAGGGACAATGGGCTGAA
Source organism: Paenibacillus sp. P46E (assembly GCF_001909095.1). Classification (NCBI taxonomy): domain Bacteria; kingdom Bacillati; phylum Bacillota; class Bacilli; order Caryophanales; family Paenibacillaceae; genus Paenibacillus; species Paenibacillus sp. P46E. The sequence continues at coordinate 243,603 of NZ_LVYZ01000033.1, read as the reverse complement.
TATCCGGAGGAGCTTCCGCTGCTACTGGAGGTTTTTGCCGCTGAAGCGGAGCTGGAGCTGCTGAGTCCATCCTCTTCGCTCATTGCCCTGCCGGATGAAGAGGAAGGCAGCCTGCTGGATACTTATTATGCGGTCCAGGGCATGCTGCGTACATTCAAGACCTATGATGAACGGTATGTCACCTACGCAGAGGTAAGGCGCGGCGATGTATTGCTGAAGCTGTTCAATCTGGACCCCTCGCATCTGCTGCAGCAGATGGCCAAGGGCTTCCGCAGCCAGATTCTCTTCTCTGCGACACTCTCGCCCATGTCCTATTACCGGGACATGATTGGTTCGGCGGAGGGGGATTACAGCCTGCGTGTCGCTTCCCCCTTTCACAAAGAGCAGTGGGAGGTGTCTGTGCTTCCGGTATCCACCCGCTATCATGACCGTGCCCAGTCTCTGGTGCCGCTGAGTGATGCTTTGCGGGGAATGGTTGCAAGAAAGGGGAATTATCTGGTGTTTTTCCCTTCCTATGCGTATTTGCAGAACGTCTTCGAGGTGTTCACGGACAAGTATCCTGAGATACGGACACTGGTGCAGGGGAGCGGGATGAGCGAGCAGGCGAGGGAGGAATTCCTCTCTTCGTTTCGTCCGGACAACCCGGAAACGCTGCTTGGCTTCGCGGTGCTTGGCGGGATTTTCTCGGAGGGTGTCGATTTGCCTGGAGACCGCCTGAACGGTGTAATGATTGTCGGCGTCGGCCTGCCGCAGGTCGGGCTGGAGCGCAATCTGCTGCGCGGCTACTTCCAGTCCCAAGGCAAGAACGGATTTGACTATGCTTATGTGTATCCGGGCATGTGCAAAGTGCAGCAGGCGGGCGGACGGCTGATCCGCAGCGAGAGTGACAGCGGGATTATCGTGCTGGCCGATGACCGTTTCCTGCAGCAGCCTTATGCGGACCTGCTGCCCGAAGAGTGGCGGGACTACCTTATCCGCACCTAAACGGGTATAATCTTTGAAAAGGTATACATCCAGAATTACGGGAGGTAAAATGATGACACTTCATATAGGGATTGTAGGAACGGGCTGGTTCTCCAAGGTGCATGCCGACCTGCTGGCTGGAATGGAAGATGTGAAGCTCCAGGCCGTCTGCGGCAGCACTAAGCAAAAAGGCGAAGAGATGGCTCGTGCCTACAGTGCGGAAGGGTATGGGGAAATTACAGAGATGCTGGATGCCCGCAAGCTGGACGCGGTGTATGTTTGTGTGCCTCCCCAGTCTCATGGAACGATAGAGCGGGCACTGATCCGCAGGGACATCCCATTTTTCGTGGAGAAGCCCCTGGGCTCGAGTACGGAGATTCCGGCCAGTCTGCTGCAGGATATTAAGGAGCATGGACTCTTGACCTCCGTTGGCTACCACTTCCGCTATCAGGAGAATATTGCCCGGCTGAAGAAATCACTCAGCGGTGATAAGGTGGGGATGATTGTCGGACAATGGATGGGCGGTATGCCGGGTGTAGTCTGGTGGCGCGATCAGGAGCAGTCGGGTGGACAATTTACCGAGCAGACCACCCATATCGTCGATCTGCTTCGCTATCTTGGCGGAGAGGTGACGGAGGTCTACGCTATGTTCGGCAACCGCATCATGCATGAGCAGCATGAGGGCGTAACGGTAGCAGATGTAGGGACGGTGTCGCTGAAGCTGGACAATGGTATTGTTGCGAATATCTCAAATACCTGTGTGCTTCCGGGTGAAGTAGGCCGGGTAGGACTTAGCTTTTATAATGACAAGGGAATGCTGGATTGGAATCCGGAGCGTCTGCTTGAGGTTCGCAGCGGTGACAGCCAGGAATATGCCAATTCAGGCAACCCCTACGAGGTGGAGAGCGAAGCCTTTCTGCATGCCGTGCGGACCGGCGACCGGTCGCGTATTCTCAGTGACTACGAAGACGGCTACAAGACGCTAAAGGTGACATGTGCAGCTTATGAATCAGCGCAGAGCGGGTTGCCGGTGAAACTGTAAGAACAGACCGTGAATTAGCAAGTTCATGCACACAAAGAGACCTGACCACTCTGCGAGTGGTCAGGTCTTGTGGCCCAAGCCGGGGCGGCCTAGTGGAGGAAAACCGCGAGGAGCGCCGGCGCAAGCCCTATGGAGAACAGCGCGGTCAGAATCATCGCGATACTGGAGATGGTGCCGGTCAGCGAACTCAGCTCGAAAGCCTTGGAGGTGCCCGTACCGTGCGCGGCGGTTCCCAGCGATACACCGCGCGCAATTTCGTTGTCAATGCGGAAGAGGCGAAGGACGGAAGGCCCCATCAGTGTACCCAGAACGCCTGTCAGAATTACGAATACTGCCGTAATACTGGGAACGCCGCCGATGCTTTGCGAGATACTCATGGCGATCGGTGTAGTCACCGAACGAGGTACCAGACTGGTTGCCAGGTCGCCGCTTAGATGCAGCCATTTGGCCAGCAGCATCGAGGAGAGCACGGCCATAACCGTTCCTGACAGCACGCCTGCCGCAATTTCGGCGGCGTGCTTTTTGAGTACCTTGAAGTTTTTATGAAGAGGGATTGCAAAGGCGATGGTTGCCGGCTGCAGCAGATCCGATAGCCATTTGCCTCCCGCATTGTAGGATTCATAGGGAATTCCCGTCATCAGCAGAAAGCTGATAATCAACAATGGCGTGATGATGAGCGGAGAAGTATACATTTTGCCGCTGGCAGCATAGATTCGCTTCGCCAGCAGATACACAGCGATAGTCATTGCAAGCAAAAGCAGTCCGGTCATCATGAGCCTCTACGCTCCTTTACTTTAAATATGGCTCCCGTTAGCAGCCCTGAGCTGGCCATGACGGCAAAAGTGCCTACGAGCACAACTCCCAGCACTTGAAGACCGTCTGCCTCCAGCAGCTTCGAATATTTCATAACACCTATAGCTGATGGGATGAAGAACAGCAACAGTTCGGCAAGCAGCCAGGAAGCGCCAACTTCTACCCAATTCAGACGGATGATACCGGATTCCAGCAGTGCGAATAAAAGGATCATGCCGATGATGCTTCCGGGAATGGGAATATGGAGATATGGGGTTAAAGAATTAACCAGCATCGAAAATACGGTGAGTCCAGCTACCTGCAGCAAGCCTATGCCAAGCTTTTTCATAAGGCTTCGCTCCTTTCGTTCAGAGGGCAGCGTGTGCTTCCCTTGTTACTGAAAGTTTACATCCTTTTCTTTCATAGGTAAAATGAATAGATCGAATAACTGACATTCCATTCATCTATACATGGAGGCGAAAAATTTGGATATCCGCCAGCTGCAGTATTTTGTCCAGGTTGCCAGGCTGAACAGCTTCTCCAAAGCGGCAGAATCGCTGTACATCTCGCAGCCCACCATTAGCAAAATGATCCGGGGTCTGGAGGTGGAACTGGGAGCCGACCTCTTTTACCGTGAAGGGAAGAGCATTCGTCTAACAGATGCAGGGGAGATCCTTCTGGCCAAAGCGCAGAATATCGTGGAATCGTTCGTGAACCTGTCTTCAGAGCTGGACAGTCTGCGCAATCTGAAGAAGGGGCACATCCGGATCGGGCTGCCGCCCATGGTGGGTGCAAGCTTCTTCCCGGCAGTCATCGGCGAATTTCACCGCCGCTACCCGGAGGTCACGATCCGCCTGCATGAGGATGGAGCCAAAAAGGTGGAGGATGATGTCGAGACCGGGCTGCTCGATATCGGTGCAATTGTACTGCCGGTAAATACAGCATTGTTCCACTGCTTCACCTTTGTAGAGGAGAAACTGGAGCTGTTAGTGCCGGCAGGCCACCGCTTGGCAGGAGCTGCCTCTGTGCCGCTCCGGGAACTGGCGGAGGAGGAGTTTGTGCTGTTCCGGGAGGATTTCGCCCTCCATGACCGGATTATTAAGGAGTGCGTAAAGGTGGGCTTTCAGCCGAAGGTCGTCTATGAGAGCTCGCAATGGGATTTGATCAGCCGGATGGTTGAAGCGGGAATGGGCATCGCCCTTCTGCCGGAGACCATCTGCCGGGATATGGACCGCACACGTATTTCTGTGGTTTCGCTGACCGAGCCGGTTATTCCCTGGCAGCTGGGCATGATCTGGCGCCGGGACCGCTATTTATCCTTTGCGGCACGCGAATGGATTCATTTTGCCATGGGGGTTCTGGGAGAGCGCTACCTCCCGCCCGGGGGAGAAGAATGGCCACAATCATGAAAGTTTTACTTATGTGATGATCGACATATTTTTCTTTTTTTTCAAAATATGTTTTTTGGCATCATGAATTATGATAAGGGAGAAGTTGATAGAGAGAAGGTGAGTAACCGTGAACCTTTACCAAAATTCTCCGGTTGAACTTGGAAAAGAATATAGAGAAGATGAGTTATTTATTACTATAGAGAGTCTTAGGTGTGAATTGTTGGAGGTTGCACAGGAGCGCAGTCTCAGCGATCATGTAGTCCTGGAGCTCAGTCAACGGCTGGACGGTTATATTGTACTTGCCCAGAACAAAATGATGGAGAGTCTGCGCAGCCGCAAGAACACTGTGAACGCCTTCGGAAAGAATACCAATAGCCAGAGAATACGCAATAAAGCTGCGTTGCAGCAGTAGTTTGTCTCTGGATATAAGCTTACGAAAATAATGGCCCCATTTTGTTGGGGTCATTTTGTTGTGCTTTCTATAAGCTTCACCTATAATGTCAATTAATAGAAGGTTCATCTTGAAATTGACGGAGGAGGTGCCGGGTGGAGGCAAAATTGAAGACCATACGCTCCGAAATTGAGAAGCATCTGTCCCGCTCGGGCCATAACCTCGCTTCGTTTGCCAAGGTTTCCGGCCTGAACCGCGGAAGTCTGAGTGCAATTCTGCACGGGAATCCTCCTAAGCCGATGTCTCTGGGGCAACTGGATGCAGTCACCCGAGCCTTCGGATTTCCTGAAGGATGGCTGTATCCGCTATATGTGGACGAATGCTTCAGTGAGGAGCGGATTTCCCGCAGAAGAATAGAACCTTTTTTGATCCGGTGTGCAGAAATCGGCAAAATGCATTGTGTTGAAGATGCTCTGAACCGGATTATGGAGTACCCCAAGCCACTGGATATCCTGTACTCTGTGGCAGAGAAATTGTTTACAGGCGGGAAGATTCAAGAATCACTGGTTTTTTACCGGATTATCGTAGATAACGAGCTGGATGGCTATTCCGAACGAATGGCTATTTGCCAATACCGCATCTTCAAGTCGCTTGAATCCATAGTAGATAAAGAGGAGCAGCTCCGTGCGGTCATTACCTTTGAGCCCTTTCGCGGGCGTCTTCCGGAGAAGATGCAGCTGGATGGACTGCTGAAGCTGGCTAACGTCTGCTTCACACTCCATAAGTGGAAGGACGTAGAGAAGTTCGCCGACGAATTGAGAGCGCTGGCCAATGGGATTTACAGGGAACAACTTCGGAAGAAATCAAAGAGACGCGAGGAAGAATTGGATTTAGAACGCCCTCTGGTCATCTATTATGGTCATGGCTATCTGGCTAAGGCAACCGCACTTACCAAACAAGGTAAATATGAGGAAGCGAAGAAGTATACCGCCGGATATGCCGACCTAAGCTGGTTTGAAATGTTGGATGATGAAGGACGGGAAGTGGTTAAGGACTTCAGCCTTTTTGCAGTAGCCAACAGCTTTACACTGGAGATGATGGTAGGCAATAAAGCGGCTCTTCCGGCATATTCGGCCTTTTTGGCCAACAACCCTGGTGAGATTTTGCCCGGATTGGTAGTTATTGTCGAGGCTGCGAACCGTTACGGTTTCTCTGTCGATAAAGTGCTGGCGCAGTTTTCCCGTGAAATGGTGCGCTTTGAGCAATTTATGGACCCTATTAATATTGACCGGTTATATCGTCTGCGTTACCAGATTTCGATGTACCTTCTGGACCGTGGGCAGTATAATCAAGGAGTAGAGACTATTCTTCAGTCTCTTCATTTGGCCATTCGGCTGAATGGTGCGGGCAACGTGATTGATTGTGTAACTTTATTTGAGACGTACAGGAACTATGCTACGGAACAGCAACAGAAGAAATATGGTGAAACCATAAGGGAGCTGAGAAAAAATGAAGAAAACACTGTTAACGGCATTCAGCGTTCTGGCATTATTTAGCTTTATCTTGATCGGACCCGGAGTGCCTGATGAAACCACAGGATCGACAGGCGGATCATTTACAACAATGGAGCATGGAATGGGTTATTAAGATCCATTTCAGGCTGGACAAGCAAGTGCAACTGACCGCCAACTCTGGCGGTTTTTTTTGTGTCCTTGATATTTATAAAAGTGTTCTTCGTTCCGTAATAATTGATAACGCATTCATGAATTGACAAAGTGCAGAACCGAAAATATAATTAGGTAACCTAATTAATATAGTATTTAATAATTTGGTTACCTAATTAAAATCGAGGTGGAAGCATTGGGATAAATCATGAAAATCCAGTCGCACACAAGCTTTTTGCCGCACTCCGGCAGTTGCGCAAAACACACTGGCAGCACACGGTAGAGGGCCATAAGCCAAGTGAGATGACTTTATTAATATCTATCGCAAAAAGGTCGCATGAAGGTGCTGTGGGACTGAAGGTTTCTGAAATCAGCCGTTACATGGGACTGACGCCCCCAACCGTCACACAGTTGATTAACAGCCTAGAGGCCAAGCACATGGTGGAACGAATGCCGGATGCAACCGATCGCAGGGTCGTCCGGATCAAGCTGACGGAACAGGGGGAAATGATTACCCGCAGGGCAAAGGATCACATGAACCAGACGTTAAATCACCTGGTGGAGTATCTGGGCGAAGACGAGAGCGATCAACTGGCGGAGCTGCTGCTGAAGGTGCGCAGATTCGTTGAGGACAATCCGCCGCCCAATTTGGACCGGTTACAAATGAACGGAGATGAGAAACTTGATTAAATTAATGAGACAATTGAAGCCCTTTAAGCTGGCTATCGCAGCCGTGCTGATCCTTGTATTCCTGCAGTCCATGGGCGATCTGTATCTCCCTACCCTAATGAGTGACATTGTCGACAAAGGGATTGTACAAGGAGACCGCAGCTACATTTGGAAAATCGGCGGATTCATGCTGCTGGTTGCCGCTGGAGGAGCTTTATGCTCCATCATAGCCAGTTACCTGTCAGCCAAAGTCGCTGCCGGGTTCGGCAAGAATACCCGTTCACGAATGTTCAATCATGTGGAGAATTTCACCCTGCATGAATTTGACAAGCTGGGAACAGCCTCGCTGATTACACGTACTACCAATGATATTACACAAGTACAAACCGTACTGACAATGATGCTCCGCATGATGATTGGTGCCCCGATGATGATGATCGGCGGGATCATCATGGCGGTATCGGAGGATGCTAAGCTTTCCCTGATCTTTGTGGTCGTTATTCCGCTGCTGGTGGGTGCGATTCTTTTCATAGGGATGAAGGGGCTGCCGCTGTTCAAAGCGATTCAGGTTAAGCTGGATAAGTTGAACCGTGTGCTGCGCGAGCATCTGACCGGTATTCGGGTCATTCGTTCCTTTAACCGGATCAATCATGAGAACGAGCGGTTTACAGAAGCCAATAAAGATCTCACGGATACGGCTATCAAGGTTAATAAAATCATGGCAGGTCTGATGCCTCTGATGATGATTGTCATGAACTTCTCGATGATTGCCATTCTGTATTTCGGCGGTATCCGGATTGGGGACGGCGATTTGCAGGTCGGCTCGCTGATGGCTTTTATTCAATATGCCATGCAGATTATGTTCTCTCTGATCATGGTCTCCATGATGTTTGTGCTGATTCCCCGGGCGTCTGCTTCTGCGCTTCGTATTAACGAGGTGCTGGATATGCAGCCTGAAATTACAGATCCAACCGCTGGACAGCTCCAAACCACTGCCAATGCTACCCGTAAGGATGGACGGGACAACATGCATGGCTATGTAGAATTCGACAACGTATCGTTCTCCTACCCCGGTGCCGAACAGCCGGCGCTCTCAGGCATCAGCTTCAGTGCGAAGCCCGGTGAGATTACTGCGATTATCGGAGGTACAGGTTCAGGTAAATCCACTCTGCTCAGCATCATTCCGCGATTCTATGATGTGGACCAAGGTGCAGTGCGTGTAGATGGAGTGGATGTGCGTGACATGACGCAGGAGGAACTGCGCAGCAAGATTGGTTATATCCCGCAAAAGGCTGTACTGTTCACGGGTTCGGTTAATGAGAATATCCGCTACGGCAAAGAAGACGCCACGGACGAAGAAATTATCCATGCGGCCAAAGTCGCCCAAGCTTTTGACTTCATCTCCGCCATGAAAGAAGGCTTCGATTCGGAAATTTCCCAAGGCGGGGGCAATGTCTCCGGCGGCCAGAAGCAGCGTCTATCCATTGCGCGTGCATTGGTAAGAAAACCTGAGGTATATCTGTTCGACGACAGCTTCTCGGCGCTTGACTTCAAGACCGATGCCAAGCTGCGGGCCGCACTCAAAGGTGAGACTACGGAGTCGACAGTAGTAATTGTTGCCCAGCGGGTAAGCACGGTTATGGATGCTGACCGGATCATTGTGCTAGATGAGGGCCGGATTGCCGGAATGGGCACACACCGCGAGTTGCTGGATAACAGTGAAGTGTACCGCGAGATCGTATCCTCGCAGCTGTCAGAGGAGGAAATAGCATGAGTGAACAGAATAGTGCAAGCAAATCGGCTCCCCGCCGGCAAGGCGGGTTCGGCGGCGGCCGCGGTCCGGGCGGTCCGGGTATGGGACTGCCTCCTGAAAAGGCCAAGGATTTTAAAGGGACGCTGCGCCGTCTGATCCGCTATCTGCGGCCGCGTCAGTTGCAGCTCATTATCGTATTTGTTATGGCGATTGCCAGTACGGTATTCAGTATTTTCAGTCCGAAAATCATGGGTAAAGCGACAACCAAATTATTTGAAGGCGCATATGGCAAGCTGATGGGCGTGCCGGGTGCCAAGATTGATTTTGGCTATATTAATGATATTCTGATTATTCTGGGCGCTCTGTATCTGTTCAGCGCATTGTTTAGCTATATACAGCAGTATGTGATGTCCGGTGTGGCGCAAAAGGTTGTTTTTGATATGCGCGAGCAGATCAACAGCAAGCTGGAGCGGCTGCCGCTGAAATATTTTGATTCCCGTACTCACGGGGAAATTCTGAGCCGCGCGACCAATGACGTAGACAATATCAGCACTACGCTGCAGCAGAGCTTGACGCAGCTGATTACGGCCATTGTAACGATTATCGGGGTCATTATTATGATGCTGACCATCAGTCCTTGGCTTACCCTGATTACCATAATTACGCTGCCGCTGAGCTTTGCGGTAATTATGGGGATCAGCAAACGTTCACAGACCTACTTCATCGGCCAGCAGAAATCGTTGGGCCAGTTAAACGGGCATGTGGAGGAAATGTACACGGGTCACCGCATCGTTAAGGCTTTTGGACGTGAGAAGCACTCGCTGGGCGAGTTCAATAAAATTAACGATTCCCTCTATGACTCCGGCTGGCGGGCACAATTCATCTCCGGGATTATCATGCCGTTGATGATGTTCATCGGGAACCTGGGATATGTGCTGGTCTGTGTGGTCGGCGGTATTTTTGTCACCAAGAAAATTATTGATGTCGGAGATATTCAGGCATTTATCCAGTATTCGCGCCAGTTCACTATGCCGATTACGCAAACGGCCAATATTGCCAACATTATTCAATCGACGATTGCCTCGGCAGAACGTGTATTTGAGCTTTTGGATGAAGAAGAGGAAATTCCTGAAGTCAGTACTTCCCTGGCCAAACGTCCGGCAGATGCAGAAGAAGGTTCTGTTGAATTCCGTCATGTCAAATTTGGCTACAAAGAAGATGCCATTCTTATTGAAGACATGAATATTGAAGTCAGCCCTGGACAGACCATTGCCATTGTAGGACCTACCGGTGCCGGCAAAACCACGCTGATCAACCTGCTGATGCGGTTCTATGAAATCAGCGGCGGTGAGATTATCATTGACGGTGTCAATATTACCCATATGAAGCGCAGCGAGCTGCGCAGCAAATTCGGTATGGTGCTCCAGGATACGTGGCTGTTCAACGGGACCATTAGTGAGAATATCGCTTATGGACGCGAAGGGGCTACGGAAGCCGATGTGGTGCGGGCCGCTAAGGCGGCGCATGCCGATCATTTTATCCGTACACTGCCGCTGGGCTATAACACTATCCTGAACGAAGAAGCGTCCAATATCTCGCAGGGGCAGAAGCAGCTGCTGACCATTGCCCGGGCAATTTTGGCCGATCCTACCATTCTGATTCTCGATGAAGCGACAAGCAGCGTCGATACACGGACCGAAGTGCAAATTCAGAAAGCGATGAATACGCTGATGAAAGGCAGAACGAGCTTTGTCATCGCCCACCGTCTGTCCACCATCCGTGACGCCGATCTGATCCTCGTGATGAACCAGGGCAGTGTCATTGAAAAAGGCTCTCATGTGGAATTGCTGGAAGCAGGCGGATTCTACGCCGATCTGTACAACAGCCAGTTCTCCGATGAGGGACTGCCTGATGTTGGTTAATCAGTGCTCATAATATACACCGGATAGTTTCATCAGTTGCGGCAGTTGCCGCACGAGAGGCCCCTCCTTCCAGCAGGCTAGTTACTTGCTGTGAATGGGGGGCTTTTTTGATGTGCACACAAATGACAAAAAACATCTGATTCAGCGCAGCGTCTGCAGTTAAATATAGAGATATAGGCTGTTCATAAATGAATATTTAGATCTTTTGAAAAAAAGGTTTGATTAAAATTTTTAGGGTATATATGATAAAGGTAATAAAAATGACCCGCGGTTCATTTTGATGCCGTTGGGTACGAAGAGAGGATGAAAGGAATGTCAGGCTACGGAAAATGGGTGGCAGGCAGTAAGACCAAATGGATTACCCTTGTTGTCTGGATTGCGGTCATAGGAGCACTCACCATGTTATGGCCTTCGGTGAATTCACAGGAGCTGAATAACGCGTCGAACCTGCCTGGAGACTCGCAGTCGGTACGTGCGTCTGTGGTTGCAGAAAAAGAGTTCCCGGCCGGCAGCGGCGTTCCTGCCTTGCTTGTATGGCATAGGGAAGGCGGAATGTCTGAGGAGGACCTTGTACATATCACTGCTGTCTACAGTAAGCTTGAGCAGCAGCCATTGGCACATCAGAACTATGTTCCTCCGCTGGGACAGCTGCCGCCGCAGGCGCTGAAGGCTTCGTTGTCGGAGGATGGCAGCACGCTGGTCACTCCTGTGTTATTTGATAAGACGGCTGACAGCGACCAACTCGGTGAAGCTTTAACAGCATTGAAAAAGATTATAACCGCAGAAACGGGCGGCGACCCGGCTGCGGCGGCGACAGACAGTAAGGATTTGAGCCTTCGGGTAACGGGACCGGTAGGGATTTCCGTCGATGCCACAGGATTGTTTCAGAACGCCGACGTGTCCTTACTGATCGCAACGGTTGTGCTGGTGCTGGTGTTCCTGTTGCTGATCTACCGTTCACCAATTCTGGCTTTGATCCCACTGGTAGCGGTTGGCTTTGCTTATGGAGTTACCAGCCCTGTGCTCGGTAAAATGGCCCAGGAGGGCTGGATCACCGTAGATTCGCAGGCGATTTCGATTATGACTGTTCTGCTGTTCGGCGCGGGTACAGACTATTGCCTGTTCCTGATTTCCCGGTTCCGTCAGATGCTGAAGGTGGAGGAGCATAAGGGCCACGCCTTGCTGCGTGCGATCACCCATTCCTCCGGTGCGATCGCGATGAGCGGATTTACCGTTGTGCTGGCGCTGTTTGCGTTGCTGCTGGCCAAATATGGTGCGTACCACCGGTTTGCAGTTCCGTTCAGCGTCTCGATTCTGATTATGGGGATTGCCAGTCTGACGCTGGTGCCTGCTCTGCTGGCGATCTTTGGCCGGACGTCCTTCTTCCCGTTCATCCCGCGCACTCCGCAGATGGAAGCTGCCCGGGCAAAGGCCAAAGGCAAGCCGGCTCCGCAGCCCAATCCCACCCGCAAAAGAGGAATCGGCGATCTGGTTGTTTCCCGCCCTTGGGCGATTGTTGGCATAACGGTGGTCCTTCTGGGTATCCTCGCGTCCTTTTCCAGCGGGATCAAGTTTACTTATGATATCCTCTCATCCTTCCCGAAGGATATGGAGTCGCGTCAGGGCTTTGACCTGATCGGCAAGCAGTTCTCTCCCGGTGAGCTGGCTCCGGCCAAGCTGATGATTGATACACAGGGTAAGGTGAACGGAGAAGATATCAAGGTTGTCCTTAGCGGCATTTCTTATATCGATAAGGTGTCCGATCCGCAGCCGGGGGCAGTTAACAAGAATATTCTCGGCTATGATATTGAATTCAAGAGCAATCCGTATTCCCTGGAAGCCATGAATCACATTCCTGCGCTACAGGCTTCTACCGAACAGGCATTGGCTGAATCCGGTCTGGACAACGCCAAGGACAGCGTATGGATCAGCGGACAAACGGCTACACAGTACGATACCAAGGAGCTCGGAGAACGGGATACAGATCTGATTATTCCTGTCGTGATCGGGATGATCACCATACTGCTGTTAATCTATCTGCGGTCTGTGGTAGCAACAGTTTATCTGGTAGCTACTGTAATCCTGTCCTTCTTCTCTGCGCTTGGGCTGGGCTGGATTATTATTCATTATATTATGGGGGCAGACGCCATTCAGGGGGCGATCCCGCTATATTCCTTCGTGTTCCTGGTTGCGCTAGGGGAGGACTACAACATCTTCATGATCTCGAACATCTGGAAAAAGCGTAAGGTCATGCCGCTGAAGCAAGCCATTGCCGAGGGCGTAAATGAAACCGGATCGGTTATCACTTCAGCCGGGCTCATTCTGGCCGGAACCTTTGCGGTGCTGGCTAGCCTGCCGATTCAAGTGCTGGTGCAGTTCGGCATCATCACCGCCATTGGGGTGCTGCTGGACACCTTTATAGTCCGCCCGTTCTTGGTGCCCGCGATTACTGTACTCTTGGGCCGCTGGTCCTTCTGGCCTGGCAAGCATAAGGAGCTGGATCGGACACTGTCAGTGAGCGAGGATTGATAAGTATCTGGACATATTGGAGATGGGGTGTCAGGAGCCTTAAGTAAGGAGTGACCTGGCGTCTCCGATACTATTGGATATACAAAGGGATGCCTTGCTGAACCGTATAGGTCAGCGGGGCATCCCTGTTTTGGCAGTGGCTTGAACAACGGCAGAAACGCCGTTATTGGGCGCGCCGAGGCCGGAACTGAAGCCAACAACGGCAGAAACGCCGTTATTGGGCGCGCCGAGGCCGGAACTGAAGCCAACAACGGCAGAAACGCCGTTGTTGGGCGCGCCGAGGTTGGAACTGAAGCCAACAACGGCAGAAACGCCGTTATTGGGTGGGCCGAGGCCGGAACTGAACCCAACAACGCTTCTGCGCGATGAGGTCTGACCCGCACCCCTTCCGCCACCCGGAAGCCTACTCTCCTGGCGTACGGCTGAGCAGTAGCTCGTATTTGTCGAGCGAGGCTTCAATAATGTTCTCGTTCTTGCCGGCGCCGCGGTGAGACTCGCGGAAGGCCGGGCTGGTGGTCCAGCCCTTGAGGGCATCCTCATCCTCCCATGTGGTGCATATCTTCAGTTCTTCTACACCGTCCTTGGGCGTGCCGTGCCATACCTCCAGGCGGATGAACCCAGGCATGTCCTGTACGCCATTAGCTTGGCCAAAACGGCTGGCCAGGCCATCTCCGTGACCTTCTTTTACCTTAATGGTATTCGTTACTACGATCATGTCCAGTCCTCCTTCGAAAGGTTAACTCTCCCGTTTACTGTGGATTAGTAGTCCATATTCCTGCAGTTTTCAGGAAGACACGGTCCGGCAGCTTCAAGGCGGCCAGCGTTAGCTCGGCTACATCCTCAGGCTGCATCATCCGGTCCTCGTCGCCGATCTTCAGGCCTGCATTCTCCGCCAGTCCGGTGTTAACGGTGCTTGGGGTAAGTGCAACCACTCGGATGTTATGCTTACGGACTTCCTGTGCCAGCGCTTCAGTCATGCCCATGAGCGCGAACTTGGAAGCACAATAAGCAGACCCGGTGGCAAAGCCCCGCTCTCCGGCTGTGGAAGAAATGTTGATGATATTGCCGCTGCTGCGCTCAATCATGGCCGGCAGAGCGGCCCGGGTCACATAGTAACTGCCAAAGAGGTTAATCTGCATATGGCGTTCCCAATCTGCTGGGTCCATCTCAAGAAAAGTACCAAACTTGGCGATACCCGCATTGTTGATCAGCGCATCGAACGCACCAAGGTCATTCTGCAGGGCAACTACGGCCCGCTCTGCTTCCTCGCGCACAGCAATGTCTGCCACTGCAATGCTTACCTTGACATCATACACTTCGGTCAGCGCCGATCTCAGTGCCTCCAGATCAGCCGCTGTTCTGGAGATCAGCCCCAGATTTGCGCCTTCTTTGGCCAGTGCCATAGCCAGAGCTTTGCCGATCCCTTTGCCGGCACCGGTAATGACAATACTTTTTCCTCTCAAATCCATGATCTAACGTCACGCTCCTTTGCAATGCTTATTAATAGGGCTGCTATTCAGCTCCCATTATACCCGAGCGGGAAGGGAGAATCACGTCTCAGACAGGAGGGGTCTGCTTCAGCTTACTCCCCGGACTCCAGCCTGGTGAGCGGAAGTGTCGCCGGACCTTCCAGCACCTCTCCTTCAAAAGAGTAGCGGGAGCCGTGGCAAGGGCAGTCCCAGGAGCGTTCTCCCTCGTTCCACTCCGTTTCGCAGCCCATATGAGTGCAGGTTCTGTCCACCAGATGCAGATGTCCCTCAGGATCGCGGTAGGCCCCAACCCGCTTGCCGTCATGAAAGACGACTGCACCTTGATCCTGCTTCAGATCATGCGTCTTCTTATGGATAATCTCTACTTTGCCTGCGACCAGCTCCTTGGCGACATTGGCGTTCTGGACGATGAAGTTTTTGATCGAAGGCCGGGCCTTGAAGCGCGAGGGGTCGTACAGTTCTGTGTACGGATTGCTGTGCCGCTGGATGCCGTCTGCGATCAGGCGTGCCGCCAGGGTTCCGGTGGTCATGCCCCATTTACGGAAGCCGGTGGCGATATAGATTTCCTCATCCTCGGCTGTTTTGCCGATATAAGGCACACGGTCCAGAGTGACCAGGTCCTGGGTCGACCACCGGAAGGGAATACCCCGGATGCCCAGTAGCTCCCCGGCGAACTTCTCCAGATTCTCATAATGGCCAAAGGTGCAGATGCCTTGTCCGGTTTTGTGGTTGTCACCGCCGACAATGACCAGCTTTTTGCCATTCCATTCCACTGCCCGCAGAGAACGGGCGGGAGTTCCCGCACTTAGATACATTCCACCCTCATAGTCGGTTTCCGGTTCAATAGCCAGACAGTAGGAGCGCTCCGCATGCAGACGGGAGAAATATAGGGCGCCGCCGTCATAAAAAGGAAAGTGGGATGCGGACACGGCATGTCTGCAGCTGATGGTAAGCTTTCCTTGTTCGGTATGCAGTGTAAGCATGCCGCCATCCTTGTCCACTTGTTCTCCAATCATCGTATGCTCGTAGATCATCCCGCCCTTATCCACAATAACGTCCAG
The DNA here is from genome assembly GCF_001909095.1 of Paenibacillus sp. P46E. Lineage (NCBI taxonomy): Bacteria > Bacillati > Bacillota > Bacilli > Caryophanales > Paenibacillaceae > Paenibacillus > Paenibacillus sp. P46E. The sequence continues at coordinate 227,936 of NZ_LVYZ01000033.1, read as the reverse complement.
CAGTCCCTTAAGATAGTGGAGCGGATGAAAACGGGCTTGGCCCGGAAGCTTAATGGCACCGTCAACCCTCAGGGGAAGCGAAATATGATCCTTCCACTCCCCCGGAAGCCCAATCTTGCCATAGGCCTCGAACTCTGCCTCCAGCTGCTTCAGCGTCTTCTCATCGTCCTTATCGGCATAGAGATAAGCTGCTTCGCGTGTAAGTCCGCAGGACAGGTTCAGTTCTTGCGCCGTTTGGATAATCCACTCCAGTGCCTCACTGTTTGACTGGAAATAGAGCCGGGCTGCGTCTTCCCCGAAATCCTTGACCAGATCATGATAGATCATCCCGTGCTGGGCGGTGATTTTGGCGGTTGTGAATCCGGTAGTCCCGGCAAAAAGTTCCCCCGCTTCCAGCAGCGTCACCTTATATCCTGCCTTGGTCAGCAGGTAGGCCGTGGTAATCCCGGTAATTCCGCCGCCGACAATCGCAACATCGGTATCGTGGTTTTCGGCAAGAGGTGGAAAGGAAGGGATTTCGCTGCTGGCTCTCCAGAATGATTGCGGAAATTGTGGAAGACTTTGCGGGAACTGTGGTGTGCTGTTCATCCTATTCTCCTTCATGTTAGTTTCCTCCATTACTGTAAGACTCATTTCATTTATTACCACACTCCTGCCAAAAGAAACCCAGGTGAAGGGAGCATGCCTAATGAAATTGCGGTATTTCTGTGTGTTGCCCTGCCGGATTGACTATATCATCCTCTAGACTTATACTTGATCTAAAAATAAACTAGAGGATGATAAAGATGAAGACCCTGAATCTGACCTCCCAGCGTCAAGCCGTGTATGATATTGTCCGGGGTTCACATGACCACCCCACTGCCGCAGAAGTAATGAACCGGCTGGTAGAGCAGGGGCATAATCTCGCCTATGGGACCGTATATAACTCTTTGCGCTATCTGTCGGACAAACAATTGATCCGCGAATTGAAGCTGGGTGAGGCCGCCAGCCGATATGATGCCCGTCTCGATGACCATCAGCATATCCTCTGCGAGGTTTGCGGAGCGGTGGATGAGGTCATGACCCAGGTACCACAGGAATGGACAGACAAGGTCAGTGAGGAGACAGGCTATTCGATTACTCATGCGCATGTGGTGTTCGGAGGGGTATGTCCAGCCTGCAGAAGCAAAATGGTCAAGAGGTCTTAAGCACTGGCTGGGAGTGAAAAATTATAATCCGGCAATCATGAACATATATAAGAAAAGACCGTTTTCATAGAAACGGTCTTTTTGCTGTGTTTATATGAAAATTCTACAGATAAGTATGATAATACTGAAGAGTTAGTAAATAAAGAAGGGTTTGTTAGGCTGATAGATAATTATATATTAGACTGACAGATCAAGTCATGCTTAAGACCCAAAAGAAAGCGAGCGTGAACATATTTATGAAACTCAAGTCCCGATTAACCATCCGTATGAAGCTAATTACCACATATTTGCTTGTCCTTCTGGTACCGAGCATGATTATAGGCTGGCAAACCTACGATTCAGCCAGCAGCAAAGTGGAAGACCAGCTTATGAGCAATGCCAAGGAAAGTGTAGCGGCGGTAAATGAAATCATTGACGCAAATATTCAATCCAAAATGAATGATATCGAGTATTTTGCCAAGAAGGTTTCCTCGGCAGCACTGAATGGAGAACAGTCTGGAGACGCCAGTACTGCGATAAAAGAAAGGTTGAAGGAGTATGCCGTGCTTCACCCTGATGTGCTGGATATTCATGTCGCGACCAGCCGGGCGAAGATGGTGCATGCGGCGGATATCAAGTTCCCGGAAGGGTATGACCCGCGCAGGGAGAACGCTTATGTGAATGCACTGAAGCACGGGAAGGGAGCGGTGATTTCACCGGCTTTCCAGACGGTTAATAATGAAACAGCAGTAGCGATTTCCGCTGTGCTTGAAGATGGCGGAGGAGTTATGACTCTGAACCTCAACCTGGCTGAATTGGCGAATCTGACAAACATTAAGGTGGGCCAGGAAGGATACATCTTCATTATCGACAGCAGCAAAAAGTTTCTCGTACATCCTACAGAAAAAATTGGACAGGAAACCTCACTTGATTTCGTGAAGCAGATGTTTGAGGGGGAGAGCGGTTCATTTGATTATACCTACAAGAACGCCCATAAAAAGATGACCTATCAGGTCAACGAGCTCACCGGCTGGAGAATCGGGGGGACCATCAGCAAAGATGAGGTGACTGCCGCTACGGGCGCAATTCGGGATAAGGCTCTGATCGTAATCGCCATCTCGGTGCTGCTGGCACTGGTGCTGATCTATTTCAATGTGTCCTCTATCCTGAAGCCGCTGACTCGTCTGCGTAAGGCAACAGAGATTATTGCCCGGGGAGATCTCTCGCAAGATATTGGTGGCTTCCATAGTGATGAAATCGGACTCCTGGCAAATAATTTCCACACCATGGTCGTAAATCTGCGCGATATGATCATCAATGTACAGGAGATGACGGACAATGTATCAGCCTCCGCAGAAGAACTGACCGCCGGGGCCGAACAGACAACCAAGGCCATTGAACATGTAACAATAGCGATTCAGGAAGTAGCGGCAGGCACGGAGCGGCAGGTGCAGAGTGTGCACAAAGGAACCGAGAGTACAGCCGCAACCGCAAACGAAGTAGCGCAAATCTCCGGGTTCATGGAGCAGGTATCAGCAATGATGGATAAAACCTCGCTGTCCGCAGCAGAGGGGAACGACTCTGTGATTAGCGTAGTGGACAAAATTAACGGCATCCATGAAACGGTTGAGGAGCTTAGCGGTGTAATCGACAAGCTGAATGGCCGCACCAGCCAGATTCACGGGATTGTCGGTGTGATTACCGGCATTGCCCGTCAGACGAATCTTCTGGCTCTCAATGCTTCCATAGAAGCGGCCAGAGCCGGTGAACAGGGCAAGGGCTTCGCCGTTGTGGCATCGGAGGTCCGCAAGCTGGCCGAGGAATCGGAGAAATCGGCGCGTAGGATCGCGGAGCAGATTTCTTCCATTAACACAGAGATGCAGCAGGCAACGGTGACGATGGAGGATGCCCAGGGCAAGGTGTCGGAGGGGATTCTTGCGGTGGATTCAACGGGGCGTTCCTTCTCCCGCATCCGCAGAGCCGTTAAGGGGGCAGCAGAGAAGATTGAAGCTATGAAAGGAGCCGTCGACACACTGACAGCAGAAGCAGTCAGTATGCAGGCAGCCATTAGCGAGATCCAAGGCATCTCCCAGGAGGCAGCCAGTAATACGGAGACGATCTCTGCAGCTGCTGAAGAGCAGCTCGCTTCAGTAGAGGAGATCGCATCTTCATCGGCCGATCTTAGTCATCTTGCTGAGGAATTGCAGAAGCTCGTGGGACGTTTTAGGTTGTATTCGACAAAACCATAAGCTAAAAATAGCTTTGTGTCTTTTCTTTTTCCTCCCTTTGCAAGTATACTGATAAGCAATAATGTTTGGGCTGATGAGGGGGAGAAAGGATATGGCAGAGCAATTGCAGGGGATTACCGTCGCCCTGGCGGGTCCGCGCAAAGCGGAGGAAATGGCCAAGCTGGTACAGAATATGGGTGGCACCGCACTGCATCGGCCTGCGCAAGGAACCGTGTTTCTGGATGATGAGGCGCTCCGGGAGGGAATCACGGCCTGGACCGCCCATCCGCCGGACCTTGCTATTCTGACCACCGGGATGGGGCTGGAAGCCCTGTTTGATATGGCATTGCAGATGAAGCTGGAGAATCGCTTTCTCGAGGTTCTTTCCGCTGCGCCGATAGCGGCCCGTGGTTATAAGACCGTTAATGCGCTGAAGAAGCGCGGGCTCCACCCTGAGGTGCGCGATGACGACGGCAGTACAGCCGGAGTGATACGGGGCCTCAAAGACTGGAATCTGCGCGGTAAATCGGTTGTGGTACAGCTGCACGGCGATCCGGCCCCTCATCTGGTGTCCTGGCTGAAGGATGCAGGAGCGTCCGTGCTTCAAGTGGAGCCTTATCGTCATACCCCTCCGGAGCCGGGAGCGCTTGCTCTTTTGTATGACGATATCGCTCAAGGCAGAGTCGATGCTGTAGCCTTCACGAGTGCTCCGCAATTCCGCTTTCTGGCCCAGTATGCCAGGGAGCAGGGGAAGCTCCAGGAACTCGTGCAGGCTTTTGAAGACAAGGTACTGGCTGTTTCTGTAGGCCGGATTACCTCGGAGTCCTTGAAAGACGAAGGGATAACGCGAATTGTGATGCCTGAGCATGAACGGATGGGCAGCATGTTCGTGGAGCTTGGCAAGTACATCGCAGCACAACGCTATTAACTACAACTACAGATACAGAAAGAAGGAGGAGGCCCCCTATGGACAAGAGAAAATGTCTGCTTTTGGGTGACTATACCCATCCCCGTTTCCACCCGCTGCAGGGCGTGGATAAACAAATTAGTGAAATCCTGAATGATCTGCTGATTGTTCAGTGTTCGGAGAACAAAAAGCTGCTGCTCAGTGAGCATCTGGCCGGGTATGATCTGTGCATCGCATACAATGAATTATGGAATGAGACGGTCTCTCCCCAGCAGACGGCCGGTCTGTTGAGCTATGTAAGCGGCGGCGGCGGACTGATCGTCCTGCATACCGGAATCTCACTGGCCAAGCGTAACGAACTGGCGCAGCTGATCGGCGGCAGATTTACCGGTCATCCGCCTTATGCTCCGCTGAACTTCAAAGTGCTGGAGCATGACATCACGGAGGGTATTGAAGATTTTCAGCTTGATGAGGAGCCGTATACCTTCGAATTCGATCCATTTACGGACAAAACCATATTGCTTGAGTATGAAGCGGAAGGTGAAATGCGGCCGGCGGCCTGGTGCCACAGCTTCGGGCTTGGGCGGGTGGTATTTCTGATGCCTGGTCATCATGAGCCTTCCTTCACCCATCCGGCGATCCGCCAGCTGATTCTCCGGGCAGCCACCTGGGCAGCACGGATTCCCAGATAATGATTCCGGCAACGGGCTTCAGCAGCCTTAGGCTTTGTGAAATTGTCCGCTAAAGGGTATACTTTATCCATAACTGGAATCATTGGGAGGAAAGTGCCATGAGTGATTTGTTCAAGAAAGCAATCTCTTTAGGAGTAGGCCTCACCATTGTCAGCAAGGAAAAGGTAGAGAAGGTAGTGGAAGAGCTGGTGAAAAAGGGCGAGCTTGCTCCGTCTGAATCCAAGGCTCTGGTGGACCGGCTTGTGGAGCGGGGCGAGGAAGAACGCGGAATGTTCAAGTCTGCGGTTCATGAGCAGGTTGAACGTGTGCTAAAAGAGCTTAAGATCCCTGTCCAGAGTGACGTTGCCGGGCTGGAAGCACGGATTGCAGTTCTGGAGCGCCGTGTGGCCGAACTGGAAGGCACTCCTTCCCCGGAGGAGACATTGCCGGAAACGCGTACGGATTAAATGGCGGTACGTATAAGACATGCCGGACGGTACCGGTCTATTGCCATGGCGCTCATGCGTCATGGCTTCGGTTATATGGTGGAAGAACTCGGCCTCTACCATCTTCTGTCCCTTCCGCGGCGGATGATTACCCAGGAGGTTCACGAGAGTCTGACACTCGGGGAGCGGATTCGCCGGGTGCTGGAGGATTTGGGGCCAACCTTTGTGAAGCTGGGCCAACTGGCCAGCACCCGCTCTGATCTGCTGCCCGATTCCATTATTCAGGAACTGGTGAAGCTTCAGGACAGTGTCCCTCCGTTTTCGGCAGAAACTGCACGCAATATTTTGGAGCAAGAGCTTGACCAGTCTATTGATGAGATGTTCAGTTACTTTGAGAATGCCCCGCTCGCTGCAGCTTCCATCGGCCAGGTCCACCGGGCCGTCCTGCATGGAGGACAGAGTGTAGCGGTCAAAATACAGCGTCCTGGTGTTATGCGGACCATGACAAGGGATCTGGAGATTCTTCAGGATCTCAGCGCCCTGGCCGAGAGAAGAATGGACTGGGCGAAACAATACGGGCTTACCCGTATGGTCGAGGAATTCTCCCGCGCCTTGCTGGCCGAACTGGACTACGGTCAGGAAGGGCGCAATGCAGAACGGATTGCAAGTCAGCTGACTGAACATGATCAGGTGTATATCCCGGCAATTTATTGGGATTACAGTTCTACCCGTATACTCACGATGGAATATGTGGAAGGAATCACACTGAACCACCGTGAGAAGCTGCAGCAGAAAGGCGTGAAGCTGAAGGCGCTTGCCCAGCAGCTCGTGGAGATGATGCTGAATCAGATCTTTATCCATGGTTTTTTTCATGCCGATCCCCATCCCGGGAATGTCATGAGGATGGATGACGGCAAGCTGGCACTGATTGATTTCGGTATGGTGGGACGACTTAGCGAAGAAATGAAGGACAACCTGTCGGCGCTGGTTATCGCGCTGATGCGGAAGAATACCGACTCTATGGTAAGGGCTATCCTGCGGCTCGGTGTCATCCCTGAGGAGGCCGACCGGCTGGCACTGCACGATGATATGGACCGGCTGCGTGAATCCTATTATGATATTCCTTTCAATCAGGTAAGCATCGGCAAGGCACTGAACGATCTCTTTGGTATCGCCCGCAGGCACCGGCTGGTTATTCCGCCGGATCTGGCGATGCTGGGGAAGACGATGCTGACGCTGGAGGGTGTCGTAGGTAACCTTGATCCGGCCTTCAGCATTGTGCAGATGGCTGAGCCTTTCGGAAGGCGGCTGGTGAGACAACGGTTCAGCGGCAGCCGCCTACAGCGCAAGATTCTCAGTGGAGTCGCTGATCTTGCAGAAAGTCTGGTGGAGCTGCCTGCCCAGGCTAGACAACTGTCCTCTTTGATTAGTAAGGGTAAGCTGAAGGTGGAGATCGGGCTGCCGGAGCTGAAGGGAATAGAGCAGAAGCTGAGCCGGGTGGGAAACCGCTTATCCTTCAGCATTGTACTCCTTGCCTTCAGCATCATTATGGCCGGTCTGATTGTCGCTTCCTCGCTGCGCGGAGAGCCCTCTATGCTCTGGGATTTCCCGATTGTTGAGATCGGCTCCGTCATTGCCGCGCTGATGATTCTGTGGCTGCTGTACTCTATTTTCAAGTCGGGGAGATTCTAGCGAATAAATATTCTTCGATAGTTGCACACAAACCCTGCTGGATCAAGTACAATATATAGGTTAACTTCTTAATCCTATAAGAAGCTATTCGTAAAGAGTGTAATGGAACGCAAATGGAATGCCGTCTGAACGTCCGGTGGATCGCTGCTGCCCCAGAAACCGAACCTTGGACCGCACATCTGCAGGGCAAAGGGCGGCTAGTGAGACGGAAGGGCTCCGGGTGACGGGGTTCTTCCGCTTTTGTTTGAAATGGTTCCGTCCCATCACAGGACGGCAATTCGTTTCTTCTTGAATACGTGGCTATAAGCCGCTGGCGGCAAGTGCAATATGCCTACATTACTCCAGAAAATGGATGACTATAGTGTTATGAATTGAACAACATTAAAGAAAATTGTGAGGTGGAGACTATGCCGGGTTTTAAAGAATTAGGAGTATCTGAATTATTGAACGGACTGCTTCAGGGTCAGGGGATTGTAAAGCCTACGCCAGTTCAGGAAGAAGCCATTCCGCCGCTGGTTCAGGGGCTGGACGTTATTGCCAGAGCCAAGACAGGAACAGGGAAGACACTTGCGTTCCTGCTGCCGATTATGGACAAGATCCGTGTGGAGCAGGCGTATCCGCAGGCGCTCATCATGGCACCGACACGCGAACTGGCACTGCAGATTACGGAAGAAGCACGCAAGCTGGCACGCCATACCGGTGTGAAGATTCTGGCGGTTTACGGCGGTCAGGACGTGGAGAAGCAGCTGCGCAAACTGGAAGGCGGCAGACATTTGATTATCGGGACTCCGGGCAGATTGCTGGATCATATGCGCCGGGAAACCCTCGATCTGAATGGAGTCAAAATGCTCGTGCTGGATGAAGCCGACCAAATGCTGCATATGGGCTTCCTGGAGGATGTGGAGACGATTATTACGGCTGTGCCTTACCGCCGCCAGACGATGCTCTTCTCTGCGACGATGCCGGATCCGATTAAACGGCTGGCCAGCAACTACATGAAAGAGCCGCTGGATATCATTATTAAAAGCGGTTCACCTATTCCACTGGACAATATCCGCCAGCAGGTCGTGGAATGCTCGGACCGTAACAAGGAAGAGGCGCTAATCGCCCTGATCGAGCGGGACCGTCCGTATCTGGCGATTATTTTCTGCCGGACCAAGCGCCGGGTCTCCAAGCTGAATGAAGCGCTGCAAGCGGCCGGGTATGATTGCGACGAGCTGCACGGCGATTTGTCGCAGGGTAAACGCGAAGCGGTCATGAAGCGGTTCCGCGAAGCTAAGCTGCAGCTTTTGGTTGCTACGGACGTCGCCGCCCGCGGTCTGGACGTTGAAGGCATTACCCATATCTTTAACTTTGATCTGCCGCTGGATGCGGACAGCTACATTCACCGGATCGGCCGGACCGGCCGCGCAGGCGGCAAGGGACTGGCGATCACATTCTCTTCGCCGCGCGAACGCGCCGGGCTCGACCTGATCGAGCACGGCATTTCCCAGCGGCTGGACCGCCGCCGGTACGAGAAGGATGAATTCGGCGTAGGCGAATTCACCTCTGTACAGGCCGGCGTCGGTTCGCCTCGCGGCGGACGCCAGAACGCCGCACCGGAAGCGGCCCGCGCTGGACGCGGCGGGCGTGGCCAGGGGCGCAGCGGCGGAGCACCGCGCGCTGAGGCCGGAGCACGGCCGGGCGGACGCGGCCGTGGCAAGGAAGCAGGCGGCTGGGGCGCGCCTGCAGAAGGACGCAGCCGCGGCGATGCGGCTGGCGGCAAGCGCAGCGCCTATGGCGCGGCTGCGCCAAGGGACGGTGGGCCCGCCGGCAAAAGCGCGGCGAAGCCAAGAACGGGCGGCGGCTACGGCAGCTTCGACGCCCGCAGCAACCCGGCTGCAGGTTCTGCAGCCGGAGGGAATGCCGCCAGCCCGCGCGGCGGCAGAGGGGCCGCCGGTTCAGGTGGCGGCCCAAGCAGCGGCTACAGCGCCAATGTCTCGCGTGGCGCGGATGCCGGAGGCTTCAGCTATGGAGCCTCCAAAGGGGCAGGCTCGGGCAGCGGGTATAACCCGGGCGGCGCTCAGGCCAGCCCTAAGCATAGAGCGAATGTGGCCCGCAGCAATGACGCCGGCGGCTGGAGTTCGGCAGCGCCAGCAAAAGGCGGCGGTTCACGCGGCGGCTCCAAGGGCGGCAAAGGCGGCTTTGGCTCGGGTGGACGCAGCGGCGGTGGAAATGCCTCATCGCGTGGCGGCCGTGGCAACGGTTCCGGCGGCTCGCGCGGGGGCCGCGGCTCGTCCAGATAAAGGCGCTGGATTTCAGTATTGAACCTTGTTACCATAGGACGGTCAGCTTACGGGCTGACGTTCTGTGGTAACATTTTTTTTCGCCTGTCTGCTGGCCTGGTTAGTTGTGATTAAGGTTTTGAAACATTTTGGATACAATGCTTGTCTATAATGGATACAGCAGCAGGTGAAACATTCATAAACCTTTCTGGGAGGAAACACGGCATATGTCTAAAACCGGCAAAATCGTTATTTTATTTATCATCGTAATCGCTGTGGGCTGGGGAATCGGTAAATACTCCTCACCTTCGCCTTCAGCTTCACAGGAAGAGGGGGCATCTGCTGGCGCGGGCAATGATCTTCAGGCACAGCCAAGCACAGCTCCTGAGCCTTCAGCCGTGGCCTCTGACACTCCGGAGGAGACAGGCGCAAACACGGGGAGCGAGCCTTCAACTGCACCAACTGACAAACCGGACAATTCCGGCAATCAGGCAAGTGCAGAGCCTTCACCAACGGCGACTGCAACCGCTACTGATAAACCTTCAGATGCAGGAAGCGGCGGTTCAGGCGACCCGTCGGCGGAGCTTACGGCTGCCGAGCCGGAGAGCCTGGAGGCAATCATTAATAAGCAGTACAAGCTTCCGGACGGCTATAAACCAGCTGATCTGGTCTATCCGGACGTGCCGTTTATTTTCTCCGAAAAGATTGAGAAGCGCATGATGCGCAAGGCCGCGGCTACCGCGCTGGAAAGAATGTTCGCAGGAGCCAAGAAAGACGGCGTACACCTGGCCGGGGTATCCGGCTACCGTTCAGAAGCTACACAGACGCGGCTGTTCAACAATTATGTAGCCAAAGATGGCGAAGAGAAGGCCCGCACCTACAGTGCTGTACCTGGGCACAGCGAGCATCAGACAGGTTTGGCTATCGACCTTTCCGGCACTACCGGCAAATGTGCCGCAGAGAGCTGTTTTGCCGGAACAGAGGAAGCCAATTGGCTTGCAGCCCATGCGGCGGAGTACGGCTTCATCATCCGTTATCCTGAAGGCAAGCAGGCCATTACAGGTTACATGTATGAGCCTTGGCATGTCCGTTATGTAGGCAAGGACATTGCCACATCCATCGCGGAGAGAGGCATTACGCTGGAAGAGTATTTTGATGCGGTTCCGGTGTCGAAGTAATGGAGTTGATAAAAGGTTACAGGCACTGCAGCCCGCCGCAAGGGGGAGGCAGTGCTTTTTTCTTTGTAGTGGAACGAACCGGAAGTCAAAAGGGTAGCGCGTGGGGAACTGCAAGAAGTGAAGTGGAGTTAGTACACTTAAATAGACGGAAAGTTGTCCTGTGTAGGGGGAAGTTGGAAAAAGTAGACTTCATTTAAGCGAATTCATCCGAAAAGATGGAAATCAGTCGGATTAGGTTTCTTTTTTCCAACTACGCTTACGCAGTAGGGGGACAGGCCAGCATTAGGTTCACTTTTTCCACTTGGACTTGCCGCCCAATCTAATGAAGGCCCTCCAGGCCGCTATATATCAGAAATCATATAGCGGCTACGCTGTCCTGTTCATGACCAGTAGTCTTTATAGCAATCTTTGTAGCTGCCAATGCACAATTTCGCCCTGTTTCTAAGCCCACTTATAAATATAGGTTGTTAAAATGTCATTACAAACTACATATAAGTTAGAGGCAGGGAGATACAGCACTCATTCTCATTCAATTATGGAGCGGAGGAGGAATGAAATGACCAAGCAGATTCAGGCAGATGTTGTTATTATCGGCGGAGGGACGGGAGGCTGTGCGGCCGCTCTGGGTGCTGCCAGATCAGGACGGTCGGTAGTAATGACCGAGGAATATGATTGGATCGGCGGACAGCTCACCAGCCAGGTGGTGCCGCCTGACGAGAACCGGTGGATCGAGCAGTTTGGGTGTACGGCAAGCTACCGGACTTATCGCAATGCAGTGCGCGACTATTACCGCAGATTATTCCCGCTTACGGAGCAGGCACGTGCCCGGGCGGCCCTCAATCCCGGAAATGCCTGGGTCAGCCGGCTCTCTCATGAGCCGCGTACGGCGCTGGCAGTACTCAAGGATATGCTGGCCCCCTATGTACATAGCGGGCGGCTGCAGATCTGGACAGGATACAAGCCTGTGCAGGCGGAAACGGATGGCGATGATGTGATTTCGGTAACCGTATGCAGTCAGGATGGGGAGAAGCTCGTCCTGACCGGCAGCTACTTTTTGGATGCGACTGAAGAAGGGGATGTGCTGCCGCTGGCAGGCGTAGAGTACGTAACGGGCGCCGAGTCCGCTGCAGAGACCGGGGAAAGGCATGCGCTTGCGGGTCCGGCCGATCCGCAGGATATTCAAGCGTTTACGCATTGTCTGGCAGTAGACTTTACCGAGGGCGAGGATTATACGATTGCCAAGCCGCGGGAATATAACTTTTGGAGAAGCTACCAGGCCGATTTTTGGCCTGCTCCGCAGCTCAGCTGGACGGTTCCTTCCCCTTCGACGCTAAAGCCTGTAACCTACGTGCTCTTACCGGAGGAGGGGGGGAATCCGCTGTTTACTTACCGTAGACTGGCGGACCGCAGTAATTTTCAGCCGGGGGTCTACAAGACAGACCTCAGTGTGGTCAACTGGCCGCAGAATGACTATTGGCTTGGGTCAATTATTGACGTTTCTCCCGGGGAAAGGCAGCGCCACCTGGAGCATGCGAAGCAGCTCAGTCTTTCCCTGCTGTACTGGATGCAGACGGAGGCACCGCGCAAGGATGGCGGCATAGGTTATCCCGGCTTGCGTCCACGCCCCGATGCTACGGGGGCGCCGCATGGCCTTGCGCAAGCTCCGTATATTCGGGAAGGACGGCGAATCCGGGCGGAGTTCACCATCCTGGAGCAGCATCTGAGTCCGGCAGACCGCCCGGACGGCCGGGCTGAGAAATACCCGGATACGGTTGGCATCGGCAGCTACCGGATTGATCTTCACCCTAGCACCGCGCTGCGGACCTTTATCGACATTCCTTCACTGCCGTTCCAGATCCCGCTGGGAGCGCTGATCCCGATTCGCGTGAACAACCTGATCGCTGCTGCCAAAGACATTGGGACTACGCATATCACCAACGGCTGCTACCGGCTTCATCCGGTGGAATGGAATATTGGAGAGGCTGCCGGCATGCTGGCCGCATATTGTCTGGATAACGGGGTGACACCCCGTGAGGTACGGAATTCTCCCCAGCAGCTGAGCAGCTTCCAGACCCGTCTGCGCAATAACGGCTTTGAGCTGGAGTGGCCGTCCATAGGGGCGGTCTAGGCTGGACAAGGGACGAAGTACGGCCTGTACCTCTGTGTTTGTTGTGAATTAGGGATTGGCGGAAAAGTTCTCGCCTGCTGACCATGCTGTGGCTGCCTTTTCCATTGAAGGCAGCCATCTCCCGTTGATTCATCTGTCTGACCCTTGGTTAAGTAGTGGGAAACCATGAATTTTCCAGCGGAAGGGGAATTTCAGATGTCGGAGCATAATCATGTTGTAGATAAGGACGGAAATGTTGCGTTAGGCAAAGTGAATGAAGCCCTGGACCGGATTGACCCGGAACAGAAGGAAGTCATTTTGAACAATTTCGAGGATTTCAAGGCTTATTTAGGAAAGCGCATTCATCTGGCTCGGAAAATCGGTCTGGGTGAAGAACAGCTGGCGGTGGCGGCGGAGAAAATCGCCGACTATCTGGCTGCCCATGAGGAACCCCGCAATAGTGAGGAAAAGCTGCTTCAGGAACTGTGGAAGGTGGGCAGCAAGGAAGAACGCCACCGGCTGGCCCATATGCTGGTGAAGCTGGCCCGGTAAGCCGGCAGATGCTGCTGCGTGGGCTATCCCGAGGTGTAGGTTTGAAGACTTCCGCCCTGTACGGGGCGGTTTTTTGCGAATGAGAGCCTCCGGAAATCATGGTGAAGGCGCGGGGAACGGGATGATATAATGGAGACAGCAATGGTTATCATTCCCTATTACCTGACTTGGAGATGCTCAGTCTATGAAATTAAGCATTTTGGATCAATCACCCGTCTCTGAGGGCTGCACGCCCGCCGAGGCAATCGCCCAGACTGTAAGCCTTGCCAGAGAGGCTGACAGGCTGGGCTATCACCGCTTCTGGGTCTCCGAGCATCATGCCGCACGCGGACTGGCCGGTTCAAGTCCCGAGGTGCTGATGGCCCATCTGGCTGCAGTAACCTCAACGATCCGCATTGGTTCGGGAGCCGTGCTGCTCCCTCATTACAGCGCGTACAAGGTAGCCGAGAATTTCCGCGTACTTGAAGCTTTATATCCCGGACGCATCGATCTAGGGGTGGGCAGTGCTGCAGGAGGCGGGGCACTTGCTGTAAGAGCGCTTCAGGAGAACCGGACAGGCGGTGCAGATCTTTACGAGCTGCAGATCAGGGACCTGCTCAGCTATCTGTACGGCGGTCCGGATGCCGCACACCGTTTTGCCGGACTGGAGACCAGTCCGCAGGTCAGCACCGCACCGGAGCTCTGGCTGCTCGGGTCCAGCAGGGACAGCGCCGCTCTTGCCGCAAGGCTGGGCACCCGCTTTGCCTATGCCAGATTCATTAACGGTGACGGGGGCGGGAGGACGGTACAATCCTTTCAGAACAGCTTCCGCCCCTCTCCCGCAGCCGCTGCTCCACGGGCGCTGGTATCGGTGTTTGCTGTCTGTGCCGGAACTTCCGCAGAAGCAGACCGGCTGGCTGCCAGCATGGATTTGTCGCTGGTTCTGCTGGAGAAAGGCCATGTCTCAACAGGCACACCTTCAGTAGAGACCTCTCTGGACTACACCTATACACCGTACGACCGCTTTCGGATTGAGGAGAACCGCAGGCGGACGGTCCTGGGATCGCCGGAGGAGGTTCGGCAGCAGTTTATTGCGCTCATGGAGGAATACTGCTGCGAGGAGATTATGTTCGCCATGCCGATGCACGGCTTAGAGGATAAGCTGAAATCTCTCCGGCTGATTGCAGATGTCTGCGGATTGTCCCGAACGGAAGGGGAGCATTAGCTTGTCAGGGTACATTGCCTTTATTTTGTATTCCTCCGGCAATAGGGTAAGATAAAGGTTGGCTGTACAGAGCATAGCCGGTTGATCAATCCACGGATGAAGGGAAGGATGCAGAATGTCTATTTACAGTTTTGCCGGAGTGAAACCATCGGGTACAGAAGTGCCTTTCAAGGACTATGAAGGCAAGGTGCTGCTGATTGCCAACACGGCCAGCAAATGCGGACTTACACCACAGTACGGGGACTTGCAAAAGCTCTATGAACAATACGGAGACCAAGGTCTCGTCGTATTGGGTTTTCCCTGCAACCAATTTGCCGGACAGGAGCCCGGAACCAGTGAAGAAGCGGAAGAGTTCTGCCAGATTAATTATGGTGTAACGTTCCCGGTTTTTGCCAAGGTGGATGTGAACGGGCCGGATGCCAGCCTGCTCTTTCAGTATTTGAAGGGCCAGCAGCCGGGTGATGGCGAGAGCAGTGATATCCAATGGAACTTCACCAAGTTCCTCGTGGACCGCAGCGGCAATGTGGTAGCCCGTGTAGAGCCGAAGGAATCACCGGAAGGCATGAAGGCACAGATCGAAGCCCTACTCTAAGATGCGCATTTCTTTCGAATCCTAGCCGCGTTGCTGTCTTTTATAAATTGAATGTATACCTACACCCCCTGAATGACGGCATTTGCTGTGTTTAGGGGGATTTTTCAGTTACGGCTTATGAAAATTATCCTTGACGCTTTTCACAGACACTGTATTCTTTGAAGAGGAATAAGGTACATCATGGGGAATTGAATAAAAGGGCAGAATGAAGCAGGATAATAACGGCAGGAGGGTTTTATAAGGGCATGAGATTAATTACAGAGGTGGCATCGGCAGCAGGGATTCATGAAGAGCATCTGGAGCTGTACGGCAAATATAAAAGCAAGCTGTCGCCATCTCTATGGGACGAGCTTAAGCACAAGCAGGACGGAAAGCTGGTGCTGGTTACCGCAGTGAATCCGACCCCGGCAGGCGAAGGTAAAACGCTGACGACGATCGGACTTTCCCAGGCGCTGAATGCAGCGGGAATCAAGACAGTAGCTGCACTGCGTGAACCATCGCTTGGTCCATGTCTGGGCATGAAGGGCGGAGCAACAGGAGGGGGCAAGGCACAGATTGTTCCGGCAGACGAGATCAACCTGCATTTTACGGGCGATATACATGCGGTAACTTCGGCGCATAATCTGCTGTCGGCTATGATCGACAATCATATTTTCCAGGGTAATGCACTGGGACTTGACCCTCAGCGTATAGTCTGGAAACGCGTAATGGATATGAATGACCGCAGCCTGCGCAGCATTGTGACCGGCCTCGGTGATGGCAACGGTACCGTGCGGGAGAGCGGATTCCAGATCACGACTGCCTCAGAGATTATGGCCGTACTGTGTCTATGCGACGATCTTGCCGATCTCAAAAACCGGCTCAGCCGCATGCTGGTCGGATATGACCAGTTGGGACAGCCGGTGACGGCAAAGCAAATCGGAGCAGTAGAAGCCATGGCGGCGCTGCTGAAGGAAGCCGTGAAGCCTAATCTGGTGCAGACTCTGGAGGGTACGCCTGTTATCGTGCACGGCGGACCGTTTGCCAATATCGCTCACGGCTGCAGCAGTGTAATCGGAACCCGTTATGCTTTGAAGCTGGGGGATGTGGTAGTGACGGAAGCGGGGTTCGGTGCGGATCTGGGCGCAGAGAAGTTCATGGATATTAAATGCCGCCAAGCCGGACTCACTCCCGCTGCAGCTGTACTGGTAGTGACGGTGAAATCGCTGAAATACAATGGCGGTGTCCGTAAAGATGAGCTGTACACAACCAACCGGGCAGCATTGCTCTCCGGAATTGCCAACATGGAGCGTCATATTGAGAATTTGGGTAAATTCGGCGTTCCGGTGCTTGTGGCGCTTAATCACTTCGAGGGCGATGCCCCTTCGGAGATTAATGATGTCCTGGAGGCTTGCCGCCGTCTGGGTGTGCCGGCAGCCATCTCCAAAGTATGGGCGGAAGGCAGTGCCGGGGGCCTTGAACTCGCCCTGGAGTTGAAGAAGCTCTTGGAACAGGGAGATGACCAGCTCTCGTCTTTCGCTCCTTTGTATGAGGACCATCTGGACATTCCGGCCAAAATCAATAAAGTCGTAACCGAAATCTACCGTGGAGCTGAAGTGTCCTTCTCGCCGGCAGCGAAACGCAGCCTGAACATCATTGAGAAGCTCGGCTTGCAGCAGCTTCAGGTTTGTATGGCGAAGACTCCGTACTCATTCTCGGACCAGCCAAGACTGCTGGGAGCACCCGAAGGCTTCACCATGGGTGTCCGCGATATCACGCTGTCGCTTGGAGCGGGTTTTGCAGTGGTCATCACCGGCAATATGGTCACTATGCCCGGACTTCCGGCCACACCGGCGGCAGAGGGTATACAGGTAGATGAGGATGGCGTTATTAACGGCTTGGAATAAATCAAAGTCATCTTGATTCAAGACTTCAGCCCCCGTATCTCTGCGACTTAAGCAGAAGTATGGGGGCTTTGCTGCGCGGTCTGCCGGATGGAGGATTCCCTGCTCCTTCCTCAGCTCTCCAGACATAATGTGCTCGCCCGGGGAGAAACTAATGCAGACGCACCGGAAATATGGGGACTATTTATCCACATCAAATGTGAACAATGTGAGAAAAATCACAAAAAGGCTTGTAATGTGAGAAAAATCACAATATAATCAACCCATAAAGTGAAATTAATCACATACAAACACAAATAAATGAAATACCCAATTTGGAGGAGGAACAAACCATGAAAGTAGCAGTCGTAGGATGTACCCATGCCGGAACCGCGGCAATCGTCAATACCGCCCAGCTTTACCCGGATGCCGAGATTACTGTGTATGAACGCAATGATAATATTTCTTTCCTGTCATGCGGGATCGCGCTTTATGTGGGTGGAGTCATCAAAGACCCTCAGGGTCTGTTCTACTCATCGCCGGAGAAGCTGGCAGAGCTTGGTGTCAAGACGAACATGCGTCACGAAGTTATCGGGATTGATACCGACCGCAAAACATTGCGTGCCCGCAATCTGGCGACAGGCCAGGAATTCGATGACTCCTATGACAAGCTGATCATGACTACCGGTTCATGGCCGATTGTTCCCAAGCTGGAGGGCATGGAGCTTGACGGTATTCTCCTCTCCAAGAACTATAATCATTCCAACACCATCATCGAAAGAGCGCAGCAGGTAGACAGAATCACTGTTGTCGGCGCCGGGTATATCGGAGTCGAGCTGGTGGAGGCTTTTCAAATGAATGGCAAACAGGTTACGCTGATTGACGGCGAGGACCGTATCCTGAGCAAATATCTGGATGAAGAATTCACGACTCCTATTCAAAAATCGCTGGAGGATCACGGAATCACTCTTGCACTTGGCGAGAAGGTTAGCTCGTTTGTTGGCGAGAACGGCAAAGTGACCAAGGTAATCACCAGCAAAGGCGAGCATGAGACAGATCTGGTTATCCTTTGTATCGGATTCCGTCCGAATACCGAACTGCTGAAGGGTAAGGTGGATATGCTGCCTAACGGCGCGATTATCGTCAATGACTATATGCAGACCAGCCTTCCGGATATTTATGCCGCCGGTGACAGCTGTGCAATTCATTATAATCCAACCGGCAAACATGCCTACATTCCGCTGGCAACCAACGCTGTACGTATGGGAACACTGGTAGCCCGCAACCTGGTATCGCAGACGATCCCATACATGGGTACACAGGGAACTTCGGGAATTAAGATTTATGAAGATAATATTGCCGGAACCGGGCTGACAGAGGATGCCGCTATTGCAGAAGGAATGGATATCGAGAGTGTTCTGTTGACCGACAACTATCGTCCCGAGTTCATGCCAACCTTCGAGCAGGTGCAGCTAAAAGTGGTCTATGACCGCTCGACCCGCCGCATTCTCGGCGCACAGATCATGTCCAAGATGGATCTGACACAGTCGATCAATACCGTGTCGGTGTGCATTCAGAATAAAATGACTGTGGACCAGCTGGCCTTCATCGATTTCTTCTTCCAGCCGCACTACAACAAGCCGTGGAATTTCTTGAATACAGCGGGACTTCAAGCCCTGCCTGCAGCAGTTGCCCGTAAGGAAACCGTAACCGTCTGAACCTAAGGCTGTCCCCGTAAGCCGGAGCCGATTTTGTGGCTCCGGCTTTTTGCTGTGCTCCAGCATTTTGGGGGTAACGGAGGATGTATCCTGCAGAAAATGGGGAATTCGTCTCTTCTGAGATAAAAATTATTCCGCAGCGGATGCTTTTGTGGTAAATTTGACATGTCAGTGAAAACTTTCACTTAGTTTTTGCAAGAGTGATATTTATCACGTAAATGTGTTAGTTGACACGCTACAATGGCATAAAGGAACAAATTTTAAGTAATTAGAAGGGGATAGGAATCATGGCTTATAACAAACCGCAGGGGATTGCCGAAGTCACGGTAGAGAACGGAATTAAGAAGGCACATAATTCACTCAGTACCGTACTTATTCTTGGCTTCTTGGGGGGAGCGTTCATTGCGCTCGGATTTTTGCTGGACATTCGCGTTATCGCAGGCGCACCGAAGGAATGGGGCTCTATCGCTAACTTTATCGGCGCTTCCGTGTTCCCGGTAGGTCTGATCCTGGTGCTGCTGGCCGGAGGGGAACTGCTGACCGGTAATATGATGGCTGTGCCGCTGGCATTTATGGCGAAGAAGATTTCGCTATGGGAAATGTTCAAGAATCTGGTGCTGATTACAATCAGTAATTTCGCCGGTGCCTTGTTCGTCGCTTATTTCTTCGGCCACGTTGTTGGCCTCACTGCAGATGGCGTGTATCTGGATAAACTGGTGGATATGGCCGGACACAAGATTGATGCCACCTTCCTGCAGGCCTTTGTTTCCGGTATCGGTTGTAACTGGCTCGTTGCTCTAGCGGTATGGCTCTCTTACGGAGCGGATAATTTCAGCGGTAAAATCCTCGGGATCTGGTTTCCGACCATGGCGTTTGTAGCTATCGGCTTCCAGCACGTTGTAGCTAACATGTTCCTTATCCCTGCTGCTATTTTTGAAGGTCACTTTACCTGGTCCCAGTATTTCGGCAATTTCGCTCCGGTCTGGCTGGGCAACCTCACAGGCGGCGCCATCTTTGTCGCTTTCGCATACTGGATGGCTTACCTGCGCAAAGCGCCAGCAGCTGTTCAATCGGTGGAAGGTATTTCTGCTGCCGGTGTGAAAAAACACGCATAAAATACTTCCGTTCTGCATGGCCGGACGGTTATACAGACACTCCCCGAAATGTTATCGGGGAGTGTCTTTTTGTATCCCGGACAACACAAAATTCGCCGTGCATATCCGACTCGGGGGAACGAAATCGGGCTCACGGCGAATTCATAGGGAGTGTTTCATATGCTCTATTACCCTGACATAGTTGGAACGAATCAGTTTGTTTTCGCCTATTTTCTTTACGTAGAACAGGTGCAGTTATAGAATATACATATTCAAGTGACAAGGGGGGACTAACGCCCATGAGTTACAGCGGAGATGGGGTTTTTCCGGCGGTATGTCCGCTGGATTGCCCTGACACATGCGGACTTCTAGTGCATAAGCAGGACGGCAAAATCATTAAGGTGGAAGGCAACCCCGAGCATCCGGTAACCAAAGGGGCGATCTGCAACAAGGTACGGCATATGGCGGAACGGGTGCATCACCCCGAACGTTTGTTGCAGCCTCAGCGTCGTACAGGGCCGAAAGGAAGCGGTTCTTTCACACCGATCAGCTGGGAGGAGGCTATCGGCGAAATTGCCGGCCGTTTCAAGGAACTGTCCGGTACCTATGGGCCGGAAAGCATTCTTCCGTACAGCTTCTACGGCAATATGGGTGTGCTTAGTGTGGACGGGATGGACCGGCGTTTTTTTAATGCACTCGGTGCAAGTCGTCTGGAGCAGGGCATTTGCAGTGCAGCAGGCACTGCCGGCTGGAAATATACCATGGGATTCAATGGCGGGACAAGCCCTGAGGATACGGTCAATGCCGATCTGATTATTGTCTGGGGCGGCAATATTGTCAGCACGAATATGCATCAGGTCGTCTATGCTGAACAGGCCCGCAAACGGGGGGCAAAAGTGGTTGTGATCGATGTGCACCGAAACCGTACGGCGCAGTGGGCAGACTGGTTCCTGCCGCTGTATCCCGGCACAGATACAGCCCTCGCGCTAGGGATGATGCATATCCTGTTCAGGGATGGCATGACGGATGAAGCATTTATGGAGCGTTATACAACCGGGCATACGGAGCTGCGTGAGCATGTGCTTGCCTACCCGCCTGAGCGGGTAGCAGAGATTACTGGCATTGCAGCGGCAGATATCGAGAAGCTGGCCAAGCTGTACGGCGAAGCTAAGGTATCATATATCCACATCGGCAATGGCCTGCAGCACCACGATAATGGGGGCATGAATGTGCGCACGATTGCTTGTCTTCCGGCACTTACAGGTGCTTGGCTGAAGACTGGAGGCGGAGCGATCAAGTCAAACGGGGGCTACACCGCAACGAATGCCCGCGCACTGACGCGTCCTGATCTGCGTCCAAATCGCGGAACACGCACAATCAACATGAACCGGATCGGTGAAGCGCTGGAGGCGACAGAGCAGCCGGTAATGGGCATGTTCGTCTACTGCAGCAATCCTGTAGTGGTGGCTCCCGATGCGGATCGTGTGCGCAAGGGATTTGCCCGCGAGGATTTGTTCACAGTAGTGCATGATCTGTTTATGACTGACACGGCTCGTTATGCCGACATCCTTTTGCCTGCAACCTCCACGTTTGAGAATGTGGATCTGTACGGTTCGTATTGGCATCACTATATGCAGCTTCAGGAGCCTGTGCTGGATGCGCCGGGCGAATGCAAGAGCAATATGGAGGTTTTCTCGCTGCTTGGTCTGGCGATGGGCTTTGATACAGCAGCTTTCAGCGATTCCGAATATGATATGATCCGTCAGGCGCTGGATTATCCGCGCAACCCCTATATGAACGGGGTCACGCTGGAGCGGCTGGCGGCTGAACGGTTCGTGAAGCTGGATATGTCGCCGCAAGCGCATTATCTGGAACACCTGCCGACACCATCCGGCAGAATCGAGCTCTATTCCAAGGCCATGGAGCTGGCGGGGCTGCCTCCGATGCCAACATACATGCCGCTGAAGGAAGGCTATGACGGTCAGCGGCTACCTCAGCCGGGGACGCCGTATCCCCTGATGTTCGTATCGCCGCCGAACCATAATTTCCTGAACTCCACCTTCTCCAATGTAGAGAAGCACCAGCGCATGGAGAAGCGGCCGATGCTGCAGATTCATCCCGTAGATGCAGCTGCAAGAGGCATTGCGGACGGTGACGAACTGACCGTGTATAACGGCAGAGGCGCTATCGAGCTGTGGGCCATGGTAACGGACAAGATGCTTCCGGGCACCGTGATCAGCCAGGGGCTGTGGTGGGAAGGCAAGGGACGCAGACAGAGGGTGAACGTGCTGACACCGGACCGGCTGAGCGATATGGGCAACGGGGCCACTTTTTTCTCAGCAACGGTAGAAGTGAAGCGAAGCGGGGAAGCGCAGCCTGCAGGGGAATCTGTTTAATTTGAGTGGAAAATATTATGCTCGGGTGACGCGCCAATGCGTCAATTCATATGCTTGCTCTTGACCCTGTTTTGGGATGATACTGGATGGAATAATGACACATAGGTAACAGGGGATGAAAGACAAAATATGAAGTTTTTGCAAGGATATCCTAAGGAAGTCAGAGTATTTCTCATTGCCAGCTTGATCAACGCAACCGGCAGCGCGCTTATGTGGCCGCTTGTGACCATGTATGTATACGATGAGCTCGGCCGTAGTATGAAGGATGCCGGTATCGTGCTGCTTGTTCAGGCACTCGGCGGGATAGCCGGTCAGCTGCTGGGTGGCTCGCTCTATCATAAGGTCGGTGTTAACCGCCTGATTGTGGGGGCTCTTGCCCTGACTGCCTTGTCCCTGTTCTCCATTCCTGCGGCAAGCAACAACTGGCATTTATTCATCATCTTGATGGGATTATTCGGATTGTTCAACTCGCTGTCACTGCCGGCAATCCAGGCGTTTGTTGGATTCCGCTTTGCCGAGCAGCGTGCGGAGCTGTTTAACATTATCTATGTTTGCAATAATATAGGAGTAGCCATTGGAACGTCACTAAGCGGCTTTCTGGGCAACTATATGCTTAGTTTTGTGCTGAACGGAGTGACCTCGGCGGTATTTGCCGTATTTTTCTTTTTTTATTTGCGCAAGGTGGGAACAGCATCCCCGGATGAGCAGCACCTGAGAAAACAACCTCAGCATGAACAATCCGGCTGGAGGCTTATGGGCCACACGCGGATTTATCTGTTCATGGCCATTGGCTCGATGTTTCTGCTGATCGGGAATTCGATCTGGAATGCCGGCGTATCCCCGTTTATTATTTCGGAGGGCTGGCCGAAACAGACCTACGGCTTCCTGTGGACGCTGAACGGAATTCTGATCTTTGCCGCCCAGCCGCTGGTCAGCCTGATCAAGCGCTGGTTCGCGGCAACCTCAACAGCACAAATGACAGCAAGTGCCGTGTTCTATCTGGCCGGCTATGCGGTGATCCTGCTTATGCCAAGCTATCCGGGCTTGCTGCTGGCAATGGTGCTGGCTACACTTGGAGAGATGCTGATCTCACCCGCGATGCCTTCGTTCATCTCAGATCATTCCGGCCACAGTGCTCCATTCTACCTGGGACTTAGTGGTGGCATCGGCGCGGTTGGCAGAGTGATCGGGCCTTATCTGCTGGGCGTCCAGTTTGATAGCGGAGGGCTTGCACCGACGGGGTGGCTGGCCTGCGGGATGGCTGTATTGTCGGTAGGGTTCTTTGGATTCCATGCATACATCAACCGGCTGACCCGTACACTGGAACGGGATGCGGTATAAATCTGCAAGTGGATATCCTTAATTGAACACAGTAGCCCGCTTCCGGGTGATTAGAGTAAGGCAAGGGGTGTAAAAGCGATGCAACAACTGAATAGCGAAACCTTTACAATCCGGCCCTCGGAAATCAAGGATGCCCGGGAGCTAATTGTTCTTGATAATATGATCTGGACCGAGGATACAACACCCGGACCGTTAATGTGGCGTTCGCGCGAGGATTATCTGATGCATGCCCCTCCCGGCTCGCAGCTGGTGGCTCTGCAGGATGGGGAACTGTGCGGCTATGTCGGCTTTGGCTGTCCCAGTGGTATGGAGAGTAACCGCCATGTGTGTGAGGTCAATATCGCCGTTCATCCCCGTTTTCAGAGACTGGGTATCGGGCGCCAGCTGATCCAGGCGATCAAAAGCCATGCGGCAGAGAATGGAATTCGCAAATTGCGGCTGCGTGTGCTGTCCTGCAACGAGCCTGCGCTTGCATTTTACCGCAAATGCGGGTTCGTGGAAGAAGGCCGTCTGCATGAGGAGTTCTATCTCAGCGGGCGTTATGTAGATGAGGTCTTTATGAGCTGCAAGCTGATTGGAGGGAATACGGATGGAAGTCATCTCGCTTAATGTAGGCAAGCCTAAGACTGTGGATTACCGGGGGAAACCGCTGGAAACCGGCATTTACAAACTGCCGGCAGCCGGTAGGATGCAGCTTTATTCGGAAGGGTTCGATGGAGATGGACAAGCGGATCTAGTGAACCACGGCGGTCCCGACAAGGCAGTGTGCGTATATCCCTTTGAGCATTATGCTTATTGGGAGGAGTGGCTGGGCAAGAAGCTGGAGTATTCTGCGTTTGGCGAAAATATCACAGCCAGCGGCCTGCTGGAGACGGAGGTCTGCATCGGCGATGTGTACGAGATGGGTTCGGCTCTGCTGCAGGTTAGCCAGCCGCGTTTTCCGTGCTATAAGCTGGCGCAAAAACACGGGCCCGCCGATATGCCGGCCCAGGTGTTAAAAACCGGATACAGCGGCTTCTACTTCCGTGTGCTGCGTGAGGGTCAGGTGGCCACTGGCGACCCAATCATCAAACGGGAAAGCGGCGAGGGCAGCTTTCCCGTCAAGCAGGTGCTCTATCTCATGGAGCACGGACGCAAGGTCAAGACTGGCTTGGCAGAGCTTGCCCAGCTGGAGACCCTGTCTGCTGTGACGCGGGCGAAATTCCAGGGCTGGCTGGATGCGGAGGAGAGCTAGAGCGTCCGGGCTGTTATAGCCGGAGATTAGGACGAATGTCTGGCTTACCATAATTAATCATGCACGGTGTACGCTAGGATTCCATCCAGACGGTTTAACATTTGAAATGTGTCCAGGCAGATCAAACCCCCGGGGGAATCCTCCGGGGGTTTGGGGATTGCATTCGTTTAGGTTCAAACCCAAGCATAGGCCCTTCATTCCAACGAGCTTGCACCTTCCGTAACGCATACTGAAGCACCAAACCTGCTTTTTCTGCATCGTATACTGTGCCAGCGCACCTATACTTTCCGTACTGCTTCCCGTCCTAGCAGCCTCAACCCCACCTTTTCACCCCAGCAGCTTCCACTCACTGCGCAGCAG
Organism: Paenibacillus sp. P46E; assembly: GCF_001909095.1. Lineage (NCBI taxonomy): Bacteria > Bacillati > Bacillota > Bacilli > Caryophanales > Paenibacillaceae > Paenibacillus > Paenibacillus sp. P46E. Next base: position 202,924 of record NZ_LVYZ01000033.1, on the reverse strand, counting down.
TCCATAGACAGCGTGGTTTACGTAACCGGCCGGTAGCTTCTCCGCTTGGCGGATGACTCCCTCGAATATGAAGCTCAGCCGTTCAGGTATAGCCCGGCTTGCCCGGTTTCCGGTGGCACAGCGGATTTCGACGCGGTTCAGATCCATTTCGAGCAGTGCGTAATCCACGAGGACCCGGCAGGCGCTGGTCATGTAGCCTTTGCCTTCATAACCTTCACCTAGCCAATAGCCGATGCCGACCGAGCGGTTATGCCAGTCAATCTCGTGGTATCCGATGATGCCGGCCAGCTCGCCCCGGACCCACAGTCCGGCGGAGAAACCGCCGTTCTCACTGGCCTGCTTTACGGAATTTTTGATAAATGACTCCAGATGAGCCTGCTCCGTCACCCCGTCAACCCAAGGCAGCCACTGTCTGAGGCGGGTGCGCGAGCGCTCCACCAGCGCGAACATGCGGCGTGCATGCTCAGGCATCAGCAGCTTCAGCGTAAGCTCTTCATCAATGACATAATTGAACATGAGGCTGCCCCCTCTGCGGTATAGAGATTAGCGTTTCTTCCATTCCAATGCGTAAATGTCATCCTCCAGCGATTGCATCCGTTGACCTACCAGTGTGCGGCAGTCGCCCAGTGCTCCGTTATATATCGCCGGGCCCAGCTCCTGCAGGAAGAATTCCAGCAGACTGTCCGCCGCCAGATGACCGATGGTTTCTCCGCGCTCGGCCTCGAAGTAGGCCTGAATATTCCCGGTAATGATCTCCCGCTGTTCTTTGGGCAGCTTGATTGGCTTCATGAATGAGTCCTCCTCTATTAGATTTACAGATATATACTCCCATAATCCTCATGCTACTCTATAGCTGTGAAATAAGTCAAAGCACCCCGGGAAAACAGGCCTCTGAAGCTGGACCTCCCCGCCGTTTCTTCTTGACTTTTATTGAACATTCCCCGGTTAACGGGTATATTAGTAGGAAACATGTTCATACAAGGAAGTAGTAATATTACAGAATGAAAGGTTGATAACTGTGGAGAACCGTGGAACACCCTCCAATTTCATCAAGAATGTCATTACCGAAGATCTGAGCTCGGGAAAAGTGAAGGAAGTGGTCACCCGCTTCCCGCCGGAACCGAACGGTTATTTACATATCGGGCATGCCAAAGCGATCTGGATTAATTTCACCCTGGCTGATGAATTCGGCGGCAAGACGCACCTGAGATTCGACGACACCAATCCGCTCAAAGAGGATACGGAATACGTGAACTCTATCCAGGAAGATGTGAAGTGGCTCGGCTATGAATGGGAAGAGCTGCGTTTTGCTTCGGATTACTTCGGGGACATGTACGAAAGAGCAGAGCTGCTGATTCAAAAAGGCAAAGCTTACGTGGATGACCTTACGGCTGAGCAAATTCGTGAGCATCGGGGTACGCTGACCGAGCCGGGAGTGAACAGCCCGTACCGGGAGCGCGGAATCGAAGAAAACCTGGATCTGTTCCGCCGCATGCGGGCAGGTGAATTCAAAGATGGAGAAAAGGTGCTGCGTGCCAAAATCGACATGTCCTCCCCAAACATCAACCTGCGTGACCCGGTCATTTACCGGATTTCCCATTCTCATCATCATAATACGGGCGATGCATGGTGTATCTATCCGATGTATGCCTTTGCGCATCCGCTTGAGGATGCTATTGAGCATGTAACGCATTCGCTCTGCTCCCTGGAGTTCGAGGACCAGCGGCCATTCTACGATTGGGTGGTAGCCGAATGTGAAATGCCGGCTTCCCCGCATCAATATGAATTTGGTCGCCTTAATCTCGCCCAGACGGTCACAAGCAAGCGCAAACTGAAGCTGCTGGTGGATGAAGGCCATGTTGACGGCTGGGACGATCCGCGCATGCCGACGATCTCCGGGCTACGTCGCCGTGGCTATACACCGGAAGCAATCCGCAGCTTTGTGCATGAGACCGGGATCTCCAAGAGCCAGGGTCTGGTGGACCTGCAAATGCTGGAGCATTTTATCCGTGAGGATCTCAAGCTGACGGTTCCCCGGACCATGTCGGTGCTGCGTCCGTTGAAGGTGGTTATCACCAACTACCCGGAAGGCCAAACAGAATGGTTCGAAATCGAGAACAATGTGGAGAACGAGGCTATGGGCACCCGCCAAATTCCGTTCTCCCGTGAGATTTATATTGAGCGTGATGACTTCATGGAGAACCCGCCGAACAAGTATTTCCGCCTGTTCCCTGGCAATGAAGTGCGCCTGAAAAATGCTTATTTCATCAAATGCACGGATTTCATCAAGGATGAGAACGGCGAAGTTGTCGAGCTGCATTGTACGTACGACCCGGAAACCAAGAGCGGCAGCGGCTTTACCGGCCGGAAGGTAAAGGGAACGCTGCACTGGGTGGATGCCAGCCAGGCTGTGCCGGCAGAATTCCGCCTCTATGAGCCTTTGATTTCCGCCGAGGAGGCGGACCAGGAGGCTGAAGTCGAAGGCATGGAGCCTGCTGCTGACAAGCCGGAACCCACCTTCCTGGATCAGTTGAATCCCAAATCCATCGAGATCCTCCATGGCTTTGTGGAGCCGGGGCTGAAGGACAGCGTAGCGCAGGACAAGTTCCAATTCTTCCGTCATGGCTACTTCAACGTGGACAGCAAATATTCGGCACCGGATCACCTGGTATTCAATCTTATCGTTTCCCTCAAAAGCTCGTTCCAGCCGGCCAAATAAGGCTGTAACATCTGAAATGCCACAAGGGGCTGCCTGGAGTCATGAACTGACGGAGGCAGCCCCTTTGCTCTGGGGCGAAAGTGGCCCATTCAAAGGTAGAAATACCTTTGAATGAGCCAAACAGGCGAAGTAGAGCGGAATCAAAGGTAGAAATACGTTTGAATGAGCCAAACCAGCGAAGTAGAGCCGAATCAAAGGTAGAAATACCTTTGAATGAGCCAAACAGGCGAAGTAGAGCCGAATCAAAGGTAGAAATACCTTTGAATGAGCCAAACCAGCGAAGTAAGGCGGAATCAAAGGTAGAAATACCTTTGAATGAGCCAAACCAGCGAAGTAGAGCGGAATCAAAGGTAGAAATACCTTTGAATGGGCCAAACCAGCGAAGTAGAGCCGAATCAAAGGTAGAAATACCTTTGAATGAGCCAAACCAGCGAAGTAGAGCCGAATCAAAGGTAGAAATACCTTTGAATGAGCAGGAGCGGCAGTTGACTAAAAATACAAAGCAGCGATCTTCCAGCCAAGGGACTGGAAGATCGCTGCTTTTCTAATTTTTATGGCCCTGAGTCTCGGGCATCAACAATTCAGTTCAAATGTCTTCTAGTTCTTCGTCCGGATGCCCGCCGTGGGGGTGATAGCCCCCGCGGCTGACGAGCAGCCACATTGCGCCGAATCCCAGGGTTCCGATCAGCGTCAGAAAGACGCTGGATTGGTACATGTTCTGTGCGCCAAGATACTGGTATAGCCAGCCGCCGAGAACACCGCCCATAATCCCGGAGAGGCCGCTCCAGGTCAGGGTATACAGCGCTTGTCCCGAGGAACGGTAAGGTTTCGGAACCAGCAGCATGGTCAGCCGGGTGCCGACAAAGAAGAACCCCCCGAATGTAACGCAATGCAGGATTTGTATAAAAGCCACTTGCAGCGGAGTAGTCGCATCGGCCATTAGCCACCAGCGCAGGACGAACAGCGCGCTGACCAGCGCCAGCCAGCCGAGCAGTACCGGTATGCTGCGTTTCAGGTAACGGTCGCACAACAGCAGAACAGCCACCTCCAGAATCGAGGAGAGGAACACGGCCAGACCAATCATGGTTTTGCTGCCCCCAAGCTCCGTGATATACAGAGACACGAAGGTGTTGTTCATCGTATTGGGGATCGAGACCAGAATCCCGAAGAAGATGAAGCTCAGAAAAAACGGATGATAAAAGATCTGCCCGAACCCCTTGAATGGCAGCGGCGCAATGCCGATGGAATGGTCGAGCCTGGGCAGGACAATCAGAGAGATCATGGCTGCACAGAGCAGCGCCGCGAATAGGTAGGACAGCACGGACACCCCGCCCCAATCGATTACCGGTCCGGCCAGAATAGCCGTAAAGGCCCAACCCAATGATCCCCACAGCCGGAAAGAGCTGAAGCGGTGCCTTGTACCGTCAATGTAGCTCAGAATCATGGTATTGCTCTCGGCAAACAGCGGGCCCTGGAAAAAATAAAAGAACAGTATGGAGACATAGATCATTTCATATGTATTTGCCTGAAACACAACCTGGGATAACACCAGCGTCCCTGTCAGCATCAGCAGAACAATCCGCCGGATATTCTGGTACCGGTCTGTCCAAATGCCCCAGAAGGGATTGGCAATAATGGAGACAAGCGCCCCAACAGACATTAAACTCCCGATCTCCAGCTTGTTCATTCCCACTTCCTGCAGGTATAGTGGAAAGAAGCTGGTGAAGAGGACGACTGTCCCATATAAGAAGAAGTTGTACCACTTCAATGAGGTGAAGGAAAACTGCTTATCAAGGTTCTCCCGCAAAATTGGGCACTCCTTTCCTGCCAGATGCCTTGCATTCATTCACAACAGTCTTGAAAGAGGCTGCTTCTACCACTGTAACACTTGTTGAAAAGGGATACAAACCTGCGTTTAAATCATTGCCAAATCCATGGAATAGTGAGGATATATATGGGAATTACAGGAGTGATTTTGGCTGGAGGACGCTCCCGGCGGATGGGAGCCGACAAAGCGCTGCTTATGCTGGAGGGGAAGCCGCTGATCACTTACAGCGCAGCCAGGTTATCCTCCGTAACGGAACATGTAGTCATTGCTTGCGGTGAAGAAGAACGGAGGGCTTACCGCATGTTACACCTGCCGTTGATCCCGGATATCTATCCGGGACTTGGACCGCTAGCCGGGCTGCATGCCGCACTTCAGGGATCTCATACAGAATGGGTAGCTGTACTGGCCTGTGACCTGCCTTTTGCTTCGGAAGGACTGTTCTTGCATATGCTGGAGATTGCGTACGGAGGGGGGGACATACAGGCCGTTGTTCCTGTAACCTCCGAAGGCCGGGTCCAGCCGCTGCTTGCGCTCTATAACCGGAGCGTCCTCCCGATTCTGGAGAAATTCCTGTCGCGGCGGCAACTGCGGGTAATGGAGTTCCTGGATGTACTTGATGTTCATTATGTCCGGGAGAGTGATTATGAGGAAGGCCCCCGAACACATACAGTTTCCCTGATGAACATGAACACACCGGAGGACTATGCCGCCGCCCTCAAGCTGGCCCCGCTTTATCCGGATGATTCCTCTGTACAATAGTCAGCCGTTTAACTTCAGTTTACACGGCTAGGATAATGTGGGGATTAACGCGGAAGAGACGGCAGACGACGTCATTGCATGAATCCGCTGGAAAGGGGAATTCCTATGAAAACTAATCAGCCTGACAAGAAACAGGGTGCATCCTTGAGGCCTTTTTTGAAGCTATTGCAGGGCACCAGACCTTCCTATGGACTGCTAACACTTGCTGTTGCGCTTAGCATGATATCGACTCTTGTGGGTCTTGTGATTCCCATGTTCACCAAGAACATGGTCGACGGGTTCTCGCTGGCATCCATCAGCAAGCTGCAGATCGCCGGTATTGCGGGGGCTTTTATTGCCCAGACCCTTGCTGGAGGAATCTCGATCTACCTGCTGAACTATGCTGGTCAGAAGACAGTGGCAGGCTTACGGGACAGGTTGTGGCGTAAATTTCTTGTGCTTCCGGTAGCGTACTACAATGACAACCGTACCGGAGAAAGTGTCAGCCGGATGACGAACGACACCGGGATCATCAAGACGCTGATTTCGGAGCATTTGGCGAGCCTGTTCACCGGAGTGATCTCCATCGTCGGCTCGATTGCTGTACTGCTCTATCTGAACTGGCAAATGACGCTGGTGCTGTTCACGGTACTCCCGTTGTCCGCACTGATTCTGGTTCCGCTGGGACGGCAGATGTACAAAATATCCAAGGGCACACAGGACGAAACAGCTTCCTTTACCGCTACACTCAGCGGCGTTTTGTCTGAAATCCGGCTGGTGAAATCCTCCGGCGCGGAGCAAAAAGAATATGAAGCAGGGCGTACCGGAATCATGAACCTGCTGTCCTTCGGTATCCGTGAGGGCAAAATCAGCGCCATGATCAGCCCGCTCGTCTCCTTCGTATTCATGATGCTGCTGGTAGTGATTATCGGCTACGGCGGAATGCAGGTATCTTCAGGTGTCTTGACGGCAGGGGAGCTGGTCGCGTTCATCCTGTATTTAATTCAGATTGTGATGCCGCTGACCCAACTGACCCAGTTCTTCACCCAGATTCAAAAAGCCAAAGGCGCCTCCGAGCGGATCATTGAAACCCTGGCGGCCGATGAAGAAATTTACGAGGGTGTAGAGGAGGTTAAGGGGGCTGAGGAGCCTATCGTGATCGACGATTTAAGCTTTGGTTACAAAACAGGTGAACCGGTGCTCAGCGGAGTGAGCTTCTCTATGCTTCCGGGACAGGTGACGGCGATTGTCGGACCCAGCGGGGGCGGCAAAACCACTCTTTTCTCGCTGCTGGAACGGTTCTATGAACCGCAGAGCGGGGTGATCAAGCTGGGGGCGAAGCCGGTGTCGACCTTCTCCCTTCGTTCCTGGCGCAAGCTGATCGGTTACGTGTCTCAAGAAAGCCCGCTGCTCTCCGGCACCATTGCCGACAACCTTGCTTATGGCCTGAACCGGGAGGTTGGCATGGATGAGCTGCGCCGTGCGGCGGCGATGGCCTATGCCGACGGCTTCATCAGCGAGCTGCCGCAGGGTTATGATACGGATGTCGGAGAACGCGGGGTGAAGCTGTCGGGAGGCCAGCGTCAGAGGATCGCCATTGCACGGGCGCTGCTGCGCGATCCCCAGATTCTGATGCTTGACGAAGCGACCTCCAGTCTCGACAGCCAGTCGGAGGCGGTGGTGCAAAAAGCTTTGTCCAACCTGATGAAGGGACGGACGACGATTGTCATTGCCCACCGGCTGGCGACTGTAGTGAATGCGGACCAGATTATTTTTATGGAAAAGGGCCGGATTACCGGCAGGGGAACACATGAGGAGCTGCTAAGAGAGCATGAGCTATACCGGGAATTCGCTAACCAGCAGCTGCAGCTGAATACACCGGAGCTTCCAGGCAGCGGAGAAGGGGAGGGTTCAGCAGGATATGGCCAAAATTCTGGTAGTGGACGACGATCCGCACATCCGCGAATTGGTGGAAGTCTTTTTGAGGGCTGAAGGCATGGAAGAGGTCTACGGCGCTTCTGATGGAGTGGAGGCGCTGCAGGTCCTTGAGGATAACAGTGTGGATCTGGCGGTCATTGATGTCATGATGCCGAATATGGATGGCTGGGAGCTGTGCCGGCAGCTGCGGAAAAGCTATGAGTTTCCAATATTGATGCTGACGGCCATAGGGGAGACCTCCCAGATTGTCAAGGGCTTCGAGCTGGGGACCGACGATTATCTGGTCAAGCCGTTCGAGCCTCCCGTGCTGATTGCCCGGGTTAAAGCGCTGCTGAAACGGTACCAGATTTCTGCCGCGCAGAGCGTAACGGTAGGACATCTGCGCATGAACCGCAAAACGTTCGAGGTCGTCACGGATCAGGGGAATATGACGCTGCCGCTTAAGGAATTTGAGCTGCTGTTCAAGCTGGCCAGCTATCCGGGGCAGACGCTGACGCGTGACCGGCTGATTGAAGAAATTTGGGGATATGACTTCGATGGGAACGAACGCACGCTGGATGTGCACGTGGGCCGCCTGCGAGATCGGTTCGCCCAGGAGGACTTTGGTTTTACCATCCGCACGGTTCGTGGTCTCGGCTACCGCCTGGAGGTGGATAAATAAATGAGCAGAAGCAGAGCAGGAGAGATTGTAAAAGCAGTCATGGGGATGATCATGGTCATCACAGGCTTCTATCTTTCCTGGAACGCCGGGTACTTCGGATTAAGGCTGCTCGAGAAGCATTATAAATGGTCTCTTACACCCTATAGGTTCCAATTGCTGACGATGGTGCTGCAGTTTCTCATTCTGTTCCTGCTGGCCGGCATCGCGGGGCTGATCGGACGCCTGAGAGGAGGCGAACGGGCCTTCTATATCCCGATTATTACGGCGATGCGGCAAATTTCCAAGGGGGACTTCAAGGTGGAGCTGGAGAACGACAGGCGCTATGGGCAATTCGGCAGTATTGTTGAAGGCATCAACGAAATGGCCAGTGAGCTGAACCGGATGGAAACCATGCGCCAGGATTTCATCTCGAATGTCTCCCATGAGATCCAGTCTCCGCTCACCTCCATCCGCGGCTTCGCCCGCGCGTTGAGGGATGAAGGGCTTAGTGCGGAGAGCAGGGCGCATTATCTTGATATCATTGAAGCCGAAGGCAGCCGCCTCTCCGGGCTCAGTGACAACCTGCTGAAGCTGTCGGTCCTCGAAGCGGAGAGCTTTCCGTTCGAACGCAAGGCCTACCGGCTGGATAAGCAGCTGCAGGAGATGATTCTGGCCTGTGAGCCGCAGTGGCTGGGCAAGAACATTGATGTCGAGGCTGAACTGGAGGAGGTCACTGTAGAAGCGGTCAAGGATCTCTTAAGCCAGGTATGGACCAACCTGCTGCATAACAGCATCAAATTCACCCCGCAGGGCGGAATGATCACGGTCCGGCTGCAGACACTGGATAACCGGATAGAGATTGGGATTAGAGACACTGGCATCGGTATTGCCGAGGAGGAGCTGCCCCGCATTTTTGAACGCTTCTATAAGGTGGACCAGGCCAGAAGCATCAGTGGGGGCGGAAGCGGATTAGGTTTGTCTCTGGTCAAAAAAATCGTGGAGCTCCACGATGGCACTATAACCATCACAAGCCGCCCCGGAGAGGGGACGGCTTGTGTAGTGGCCTTGCCGCTGAAGCTTAGATAAATCCGCCGTTCACGCGGAGGGTCTGGCCGGTAATCCACCCGGACTGTGCTCCGGCGAGGAAGCTGACGACGCCGGCGATGTCGTCCGGCTGGCCCAGACGTCCGAAGGCATTCATCTTCTTCAGGCCCTCAAGCTGAGCTTCGGATTTGCCCTCCAGGAACAAGTCTGTGGCGACAGGGCCGGGCGCAACCGCGTTGATAGTGATGCCTTTGCTGCCGAACTCCTTGGCCAGCTGGCGGGTGAACTGCTCCACGGCGCCTTTGGTTCCGGCATAGATGCTGTAGGCCGGGAACATCTGCCCATTAACAGAAGTGGAGAAGTTGATGATCCGCCCGCCCTGTTCCAGGTGAAAGAAGGCCTGCTGGCAAGAGAAGTAGGTTCCTTTGACATTAATGGCGAACTGCTTGTCGAACTGCTCTTCGGTAACCTCCCCGACCAGGCTGTTGATCATAATTCCCGCGTTGTTGACCACAATATCGATTTGTCCGAACAATGCTTTCGTATCCTTGTACAGCTGCTCAATCTGTGCGGGCTTGCTGATATCGGCCTGAACCGCGGCGGCGGTTCCGCCTTTGGCTTGGATGCCCTGTACCACCTCATCCGCCTGTTTCGGGCTGCTTGAATAGTTGATAACAACCGAAGCCCCCTCTTCCGCTAATCTCTCCGCGACAGTACGTCCTATGCCTCTTGACGACCCGGTAACAATTGCAACCTTGCCTTGCAGGGATTGACTCATCATATATTCCTCCCAGAATGTGATATGGATTTACTTAAGAACTGAAGCAGTAAGGCCCTGTTCCAGAAGCAGCCATAGCTGATCGAAGTCCTGCCTGGTGCTTGCACTTTGCCATTCATAGGCATGAGCCGGATGGTGAAACCTGGATGTAGCATGAAAAATCGTGCGGGCGAGCACCCCCGTTTCGGCACTCTGTACAATCCTGTTCTGCTGGACCCCTCTGTCAATAAGGATGCTCATCTGATCTATAATCCGCTGAATGTGCAGCTGGATCAGCTCAGCGGCTTCCATCGTAACATCCGCGTACATCTTGAACATTTCACTGTCCTGCTCGGCATAGTGACGCTTCAGCTCAATCAGCCGGGCGATATATATTCTTAACTGCGCCAGCGCATTCTCTGTCGGGGCATTCACAATCTGGTCCAGCGGGACAACGATCTGCTCTTCCAGCCAGCGTTCCGTAACGGCTTCCCTCAGTGCCGCTTTGCTGGGGAAATGGCGGTACAGGGTGCCGTGGCTGACACCAAGCAGCTTGGCTACATCGGTTACCGAGGTCTTGTCAGGCCCGAATCTTCGCAGCGTCTGTTCTGCGGCATCCATAATCTCCGTTTTACTCAAAAATGAGCCTGCCTTGTTCATGAGCTCACCCTCCTCTGATACACAGCATATCATTGATTTTATCAAATGACAAATAATATTATTTGTCATTTGATAAATGATTTAAGATTACAAAAGTGTTCAACAAATTTCGACATCGCTTTACATTCGCCCTCTATTCTTAATACAGATTGCACGTAATTTAAGAATATTGGAGGAACACATGTTGAAGAAAAGAAATATCCGCTTCTATTTATCCACATCACTTGCTGCAGCGCTTATGTGGCAAGGCTTGTCCATACCACTGGCCTACGGCTCGCCTGCCGAAACCTTAACCCCGCAGGAACCTGCGGCTTCCGCAAGTACAGGGAAATGGATGTCGGGCGAATTCCACGCCCACACCTATGAATCCGACGACGCCCAATCGTCTCTCGAGAGCGTATTAGATGCCGCCTTCGATAAATACGGCCTGGATTGGATCGCAACCGCCAATCACTTGAGATCGTCCAAACGGGACGATACCGGAGCCGACGTGCCGGGAGGACCGATCCCGTTCTCCAAGGGCGCCAGCGAATACGAAGTCCCCAAAATAAAAGCGTTGCAGGCTCAGGGGAAATATGCGGGCAAAACGATATTTTCCGCCTTCGAATGGGACATTCCGACGCATGACCATGCGGCCGTAGGCATTCTGTCCGACCAGCCGGGATCGGCCGACGCGCTGAAGGCCGAGAACCAATTCGAATATTTGTTCACCAACCGCTCCGAATCCATGTTCAATCCGGCCGACGTGGCGGCCTGGAATCAACAGGACACCCGCATCAGCAACTTCAATCACGCCGATGCCCTAGCTGCTATTCAATGGCTGAAGAAGAACTTCGCGGACACCAGCTACTTTATCGTCACCCACCCTTCCAGAGGGTACGGTAAGACGACGGTATCCGCTCTTCGCGACTTCAACAATGCGGCGCCGGACATCAACTTCGGGTTCGAAGGCATGATCGGCGGGCAGATGGAGCCGAATCGCGGCGGATATACGACCAGCTACAATATCTCCGACCCGACGGCCGATAACAAGTACAAGAACCGTTCCTTCGGCGGTACGGATTATATGGTCGCCAAGGTTGGAGGCGTTTGGGACGCGTTGCTCGGAGAAGGACGGAATTATTGGAACTTCGCCAACTCGGACTATCACTTCAAGATTATCGCCCCCTACACCAGCGGATACTGGCCGGGTGAATACGCCAAGAACTACACCTGGACGCAAGGCAACGACATGCAAGCCGTCCTGAACGGAATGCGTTCGGGCAAATCGTTCTCCGTCTATGGCGACCTTATCAATGCACTCGACTTCCACATCGATGGAGAAGGCGGCAAGCTGGAGATGGGAGCGAGCAATCCGAACGTAACGGTGACCGAAGGCGATCACCGTAAACTTACGATCCGGTTCAAGAGCCCCAAGAGCAACAATTATGAGAATCCAGTGGACAGCGGGATATCGGGCGGCATGAAGCCCCATGTGGATCATGTAGACCTGATTGCCGGCGATATTACAGGCTTGGCAGACCCGTCCGACTCGACCGCCTACAACAAGGACACCAACGATTCGACCAAAGTGCTCGCTTCGTTTACCTCGGACGATTGGGTAACGGATGCGGAAGGCTACAGTGTAATCACTTATGACTTGGGCTCGGCGAAGAAGTCGCAATACTTCCGGTTGCGCGGCACGAATCTGGGCTATAACGTAGCCGGAGAGACCGATGAGCAAGGCAATCCGCTCCTCGATCCGGAGACGATCGAAGCCGACGACACCACGCGCTACAACCAGATCAACGACCGCAACTATAAAGACTTGTGGTTCTATTCCAATCCGATCTTCGTGAATGTGGCACCGTACAGCGACAAGCAGGCAGTGGATGATACTTTGGCGTCGCTGGACCTTGGAGACACTGTCGGGGTGACCGCTGATCTGAAACTTCCTGAGGGCGGCAAGCATGGCGCACAGGTGAAGTGGGAGAGCAGTAATGCAACTGTGCTTAGCATACAGGATGGGGAGGGTCATATCACCCGTCCGGCAGCAGGGCAGCCCGATGCTTCAGTATCGCTGAAGGCAACAGCAAGCCGCGGAAATGAGAACGAAGTGAAGACGTTCGATCTTACTATAAAAGCTATGGAATACACAGACGATGAAGCTGTGCAGCTCGCCAAAGAGAAGCTGACGCTCGGAGACATAAGTGCTGTAAAAAGTGACCTGTACCTCCCGGCGGCGGGGGAACAGGGTACAAGCATCAGCTGGGAGAGCTCAAGTCCGCTGCTGATGACAAGTACCGGGAAGCTTGCTTACCGTCCGCAGCAAGACACGAAACTGACCCTGACCGCAACGATCCGGCGCGGGAATGCCGCAGAAGTAAAAACCTTCGAAGTTAGACTTAGCGGCGATGCCAGCGCGACTCCGCTTGCGCTCCACGGCTCTCTGCAAACATCGGATGGACATGCCTATCTTAGCGGTGCCTGGACGAACCAGAATGTTACCGTAAGTGTGTACGCCAATGTGTACGTGCCAGGCAGTGAAATATTCTTTAAGGTTCGTCAGGATGGCGGAGAAAGCCAGCCATATGAGAAGGGCCAGCCTATCAAGCTTACAGCAGAAGGCCAGCACCAGTTGGAGCTTCAAGCGGTGGATACATTGGGGAATACAGCCTCACTGCCGCTTGCGGTAAATATTGACCGGACAACGCCCGTGATTTCCCTGAAGGGCAGCAGCAGCCTGACCCTTGCTCAAGGGATCAGCTTCGTAGATCCGGGTACAGAGATTACTGACAGGCTGGGCATTGCGGGACTGGTAACAGTAACCGGAGTGGTAGACACCCTGACTCCGGGAACCTATACACTGCGTTACAATGCCAGTGATCTGGCCGGGAACGCAGCCCTTGAAGTGGTTCGGACGGTAGTGGTAACAGCACCTTCCAACACTGGTAATGGAGGCGGTGGTGGTACGACCATCAATCCGGTTACTACTCCGCCTGTAACACCTGTAGTGAAGCCTCCTGTTGTAGAGGTGAAGGTTGAGGTGGCGGCACAGCAGGCCGCTGCAGGCTCACTTCAAGGTGTGGCGAGCTTCTCTGTTCCAGCAGGAGCATTACCTGCAAATGCCACGCTCACACTAAAAGCTCTGGCAGCAAATGAAGCACCGGCTGCGGGGCAGCTCAAGTCCTTAAGCCCAGCAGTGGCTTTCGCTGCAAGCAGTAAAAGCAGGCTCAGTAAGCCCGTGGCATTGTCCCTCGCCTATGATCCGGGGCAGGTCACATCCGGTCATAAAGCGGCTGTATATTATTACAATGAGCAGAGCGGCAACTGGACTTACGTGGGGGGCACCTCCAACCCGGATGGGACAATCACCGCAAATGCCAACCGCTTCGCGACCTATACTGTAATGGATTATCAGCCTCTATCACTCACAGATCTGAGCAACCACTGGGCTACAGAGTATACGGACCGTCTGATCGGGATGGGCGTCATGAAGGGCTTCGAAGACCAGAGCTTCCGCCCGAATGAACCGGTCACCCGGGCGCAGTTCGCTTCTATTATTGCAAGAGCTTTGGGACTGCAGGCTTCCGGCAGTGCCGCTGGATTTGCTGACCAGGGCAACATTCCTGCTTGGGCGGCTGGTGATGTAGCGGCAGCTGTAGAATCCGGGATCATCAAAGGCTATGCATCTGGGGACCAAGCCGTATTCAGGGGCTCGGAGAAGATTACCCGCGCCGAAATGTCTGTGATGCTTGCCAATGCCCTTAGCACCGGCTCCGCCACACTTACGGGCAGCAGCATTGTCCTTGCCGATCAATCAGCGATCCCGGCATGGGCGCAGGCATCGGTGAAGGCCGGAATCGCAGCCGGCATTCTGGGCGGGTACGAAGACAACACCTTCCGGCCGGACATGACAGCCACCCGTGCGGAAGCGGCAGCAGCAATCTATAAGCTGCTTACAGCGCTCTCGATCTAGATGACAAATAAAGGCCGTTCCTGTGTAATACACAGGGCCGGTCTTTATTTGTGTACAGGGAAGTATGCTTGTCCTTCATTATGCGAACGGGAACGCCCGGCAATCCTGTAACTTACAAACTTACAAACGGCTCCGCAGTCCAGGTTAAGGCCTATGTAGCTGTTAGCTTGTTGCACTGTTCAAACACCGGGCTGCTGCAGCTTGCGGATCAGTGCGGCTAGCAGAGGGAGGCCAAGCTCAAGCTCGGCAGGCGAGGCGTAGACATAGGACAGCCGCAGATGGCGGTTGTCGCCACGGTCATACAGATCGCCGGTGTTCAGCAGCAGCCCTGCTTTATGGGCCGTGCAGAACAGCGTCCGCAGCGGTACCGGCTTGTCCAGGGACAGCCAGATGTAGAAGCCGCCCGCCGGAACGTTCCATGCAGCCAGTCCGTTAAAATGGTGCTGCAGCAGATCCAGCACGGCATCGCGCCGTTTCCGAAGCCGGGCCCGCAGGTGCTGGAGATGCTCTTCGTGATAGCCGCCCTCCAGCCACCGGGCGGCGGCCAGCTGTGATAATGAGCTGGCGCCGTAATCGGTCTGCATCTTAATGTCGGCCAGCCGCCGCACGACGGGCTCCGGGCCTACAATCCAGCCGATGCGCAGTCCGGGGCTGGCTGCTTTGGAGAGGGTGCCGAGATGCAGTACTCTGCCTTCGCGGTCCAGTGCTTTTAGCGGTGGAGGCGGGGGTGTATCGAGCCAGAGCTCCTGATAGGCTCCGTCCTCCAGGATCGGGAGGCCAAGCTGGCCTGTTACCTCCATGAGCGCCTGCCTCCGCTTTGCGTCCATCAGAACCCCTGTTGGATTATGAAAAGACGGGATGCTGTACAGCATAGCTGCCTTGGACCGGCGGGCTTCCCGGGCCAGCCCGTCCAGTAGCAGCCCCTGCTCATCCATAGGCAAACCGCTGAACTTCACGCCGGCGGATTGGAAGGCATGAATGGAATAGAGATAGGATGGCTTCTCCAGCAGTATGGTGGACCCTCGTGGCAAAAGGCCAACCGCAATCAGCTGCAGCCCCTGAAGTGCTCCGGAAGTAATCAGAATGGAGTCGGGATCAGCTTGTATGCCGTTCTTCGCCAGCTCGCGGCTTACCGCTCTCCGCAGTCCGGGGCTGCCAAGGGGCTCCTCATAGGAGAGGGGAGGCAGGGGCTGCCGGGAGAGCTCGGCCAGCACACGGGTCATGGCCGGGCCGGGCAGCAGCTCCGGTGCCGGCTCACCGGTGCCAAGGCGGATCAGCCCCTCATATTCCAGGCGGTTGATGTCCTGTACCGTAGGCAAATTAGGGTAGTGTACGCCCTCTTCAACGTATGCATTCCAGCTTCTGGCAGACGGCACTGGCAATAGATCTGTTCTTGCCGCATCAGATGAGACCGCTTCGTCTGCGCTTGCCCGTACTTCAGCCACCCGGGTTCCGCCGCCCCGCCTGCCCTCAATCAGCCCCAGCGCTGACAGCTGGCCCAGTGCGGTTACCACCGTGCTGCGGTTCACACCAAACTGGCGGCACAGCTCGCGCTGAGGGGCCAGCCGCATGCCGGGCGGCCAGGCCCCACTGCTGATTTTATCCATGAGATAATTGGAGATCTGCCTGTGCAGTGGCAGTGGTGATGCCGGGTCAGGTGTCCATCGCTTGCCGGGGCTTTGTTCCGTGCAATGTTCTTCTGTCACAAGCCCAGCTCCTTTTGGAGAGTTATATACACAAGCTGATTAGGAAGTGTTCTTTTATTTGCAGTATACCACCTTTGTCCTGCTTTCCTTAGTTTGGTTGGGCAGCATTTGGAGGATTTGGCTGGTTACGTATCCCGTTCATACAGGTACTATCAGGAATGCGGTGGAACCCGAATCATAATCCGCAGCAGACTGGGAGGAACAGAGTAATGTGGGAAGCAGTAGTACATGGAATCATATTGGCCTTCGGGCTAATTTTACCGCTGGGCGTACAGAATATATTTGTGTTTAACCAAGGGGCGCTTCAGTCCCGGTTCCGCAGAGCCTTGCCAGTGGTTCTTACGGCAGCCGTATGCGACACACTGCTGATTGCTGCTGCCGTTGGCGGGATTTCGCTCATTTTGCTGTCTGTGGAGTGGGTGACGCCAATCGTGTATGGTGCGGGAATTCTATTTCTATGCATCATGGGCTGGAAAATCTGGAACGCAGCTCCGGCGGAGGGAGAGGCCCGGATGCTGTCCCTGAAAGGCCAAGTGGCCTACGCCCTCTCGGTGTCTTTACTGAACCCGCATGCTCTGCTGGATACAGTGGGTGTCATCGGTACTAATTCGCTGCAATATACCGGCGCTGAACGCTGGGCTTTTGCGGCCGCCACAGCCGGCGTCTCATGGATATGGTTCCTGAGCCTGGCGGCAGCCGGCCGGTTGCTGGGCAGAACTGATTCCTCAGGCAGAATGATCCGGCTGCTGAATACTGCTTCAGCCCTGCTGATTTGGGGCATTGCGGTATACATGGGAGTACAGCTTTGGAGATCATTTTGACATGTTAATCCTTGTTTCATTGGGAAATGGCAACCGGATTGCCTTAATTTTAAGATATTTATTTTTGTTCACTTTTTATACTAATCTAGCATATTGACCAGTGGAATATTATCACATAGTATTACAGATATCAAAGAAAAATCCTATTTTCTGGAATTTGAAAGGCGGTGTTTCCTTGGAGGCTACAGCCACGATTCGAGATCAGCTAGCGAGTTATTTATCTGAACAAGGCATGTCTATTAATCAGTTTGCAGACAGATCCGGCATTAATTCCGGAACACTGAGCCGGATTGTCAAAGGGCATCAGCCTATCGCAATGAGTCACTTGGAACTGATTACCAAAGGAATAGGGGAGGTGGAGGATCGCTTTTTTAGCCTGTATGTGGATGAATGCTTCTACCATTCGGCTCCCACCTGGCGGCGGCTGCGGCCATTCATGATCAGGTGTGCAGAGCTTGGACGCATGGATTGCATTGAACGAATGGTCCAGATTCTGCTCGATAATCTCAGCAACGTGCCAACGTTATTCGACGTAGCCGAGGGACTGTTTGAGCATGGTCAGTGGAAGGCGGCAGCAATCTTATACGAGAATGTGAGCGCCAGCGAGAAATACCAGTATTCCGAACGTCTGGCGGTGTGCCAGTACCGTTTGTTCCGAATCGCGCTTGGGGATGACCAGAGTGAGAATCTGCGTGCGGCGACGCTGTTCGAACCTTATGTTCCCAGACTGGATGAGGCGGATCAGCTGGATGCTTTAAGGCATCTAATGATTGCCTATTATTCTCTTCGTCATTGGCATAAAGTAGATCAGTTAGCACAGGAACTACTGCGGCTTGCCAAGATCCAATACGATCTTCAGTATCGCTCGGAGCGCGGTAATGCTAACAAAAAAAGATCTGTCAAACCTTTGTGTTATTACATTTTATATGCATATCTTATGCGTTCAGGTGCTTGTGTGGAATGGGGAGATTACAACTCTGCACTGAAACTAGTAGACCTCTCCATGGATGGACTCTGTATACAGGAAGAAAATGAGGAAGTGCAGCAAGTATTGGCTCAATTTAAGGAATGGGGCAAAGCGAATAAATATCTCATCCGTATGCTGGAAGGACAACAAGATGTAATCATGGAGTATGTTGAGTATATTTCAACTCAACCGAGCGAGATATTTATGGCCGTATATAGAATTATTCAATCTGCAAACCGTTATAATTGGGATGTTGATCATGTTCTTGAACGTTTCTCCGATTATGTTGCTTATAGAACAGACCTTAATGATTTTGGTACCCATAATCAACAGGTAATAACGGACCAATATACCAGATTTCTTGTAGAATTGGCGGCATACTACTTACATAATAGACGAAAAGAAGGGATTCAGCTCATACTACTTAGTTTGGAATCTGCTGCAAAAATTAACTGTGAAAGTATAATGATGAAATGTGTCGATTTGTTTGAACGGTATCGGCATGAGGCGAGCGAAGAAGAAAAATGCCAGTACCAATTTCAAATCAGAAGGGTGCAGGATGCCAATGAAAAGAAAACTTTTAATGTTGTTAGCTTCGTGTAGTTTAGCTGCTTTTATTATTTTCCCTGTTAGTACTATCGGACTTGGAGTCGAGAACTATCAATCGTTAATAAAACCAATGATACACGGTGCGGGTGATTGACCAGCGGTTTAGAACAGTAGGTATGAATCAAATAAATGTTTACCCAGTGACGTTCCTGTTAATCAGGGGCGTCTTTTTTATGGACAATCCTTTGAAAAGTCTTTATTACGGTAAATTGTTAAGGTGATGCAACTCTGGCAACACTTTATAATTTTACATAAATACCTAAAATATTACACATGGAGGCCGGACTGATATGAATAATGCTGTATTCACTAGAATTCGTATTGAGCGGGCAAGACGTCAGCTTCATCAGGTGCAAATGCTTTAAAACAGAGACGACCGCCTGCATAAGTGTATTTTTTCACTATGTAGCTATCAGCCTTGCCTATAGAGGATGTTATGTCCTGGAGATAAGTTGAATAAAAGTTCTAAATAAAGGGGGGATAGACTTGGAGCAGACTGTCACGATCCGCGATGAGATATGGGCGTACTTAACTCAAGAGGGCCTGTCGATTAACAGGTTCGCACTACTCTGCGGGATCCATTCGGGAACACTCAGCCGAATCATGAAAGGTCAACAGGCGATGGCTATGAGCCATCTGGAACGCATTACCCGAACACTGGGATTAGCAGAGGATTATTTTTTTACTAAATATGTGGAAGAATGTCTGTATCATTCGGCACCGACCTGGCGGCGGATTCGGCCTTTTATTTTGCGTTCCGCGCAGCTTGAACGTTTGGATTGCATCGAGCGGTTGGCACGTAGTTTGCTGGATAATCTCATCTATGCACCTCTGCTGTTTGAACTTGCGGAAGAACTATTCCAGCAGGAATTACAGCAGTCGGCAGCCATAATCTATGAGAATGTGGCTATCAGCGAGAAGTACCAGCATTCGGAGCGGCTGGCGCTCTGCCAATATCGATTATTTGTAGTGGCTTTAGGTGATGATCCTCAGCGTAATTTGATAGTGGCCACTTTATTTGAAAACTATGTGACTCGGCTGGATGAGGCCTATCAGTTGGACGCGTTGAAGCATTTGGCACATATATATGGTGCGCTTCACAAGTGGGATAAGGTGGATGAGCTGGCAGTAGAGTTACTCAGGCTTGCTTCTGTCCAGTATAAGCTTCATTATCAATCTAACCGCAAGCTTAATAAGGAAAAGCATCATGAGAGACCTCTGTACTCATACATTCTATATGCACATTTAATGCGGGCATATGCCTACGAGGAACGCAATGATTATAAGACTGCGTTGGAAATTGTGCCGCTGTATATGGATGGGAGCTGGATACAGGAGGACGATGAAGAAGCCCACAGAACGCTTACGCAGTTTCAGGAGTGGGGAACCGCAAACACATATTTGTACCGTTTAATGGATGGACAAATGGAAGTGTTGAATGATTATGTGGAGTACGTATCGACAAGGGAAAATGAGATCTTTACGGCCTTGTTCAGAATTGTGCAGACGGCCAATCGGTATCATTGGGATGTGGATCACATCCTGACACGCTTTGCTGACTACATTCCTTACCGAAGGTACTCCGGTATCTATACCAAACGAAATAAGCAGATTAACGATGACGAACATGCCCGGTTCCGCAGTGAACTGGCTACCTATTATTTATCCCGCAGACGCTTTGGAGGCAATGAAATTGCCATGCGCAGCGTGGACTTCACTGCTGAAGTCGATAATGAGCGCAAAGTGATCAAAGGCAAGATTTTGGTAGATTTTGAAATCAATATTTAACGTGGAATGCAAACACGGAACCCGTAAAGGAAGGTCTGAGTGCATAAGTATTGCATAACAAACCGGCCGTGTGATCCTGCTTAGGATCGCACGGCCGGTTGTTTGGCGTTGCCTGGCCGCTACCCGCCGATTTGCGACATGCGTCTCGCGGTTGGGGTATGGCTTTGCGTTTTGCGCTCCAGGGCGAGCGCCATTTCGTGGTTATGCGGCTTGTTGCCTAGGGCTTGGCGGAATAAGGCCTGTACGGCTGCTGGATCGCCGGTCAGAGGGCGTACATTGTACTCATCTGCCCAGTAGAGACAAGCCTTAATGTGTCCGTCTGCCGTAAGGCGCAGCCGGTTGCAATTGTCGCAAAAATGCTCGCTTACCGGATGGATCAGCCCGAAGGTCCCGCGCGCACCGACCACCCGCCGGTTCTGGGAAGGACCATTGCCCGAAGGCATGTCCGCTTCTTCTGTAGCCCAGCCTGCTTCATTGCAGGCTTCAATTACCGTTTCCAGCGGCAGATACGTCTGACGCCAGGCATCGCTCGCGCTGCCGATGGGCATATATTCGATGAACCGTACATTCAGCGGGCTGTTCAGGGTCAGCGAGATGAAGTCCTTGATCTCATCATCATTGATGCCTTTCATCAGCACCACATTGAGCTTAATCGGGGAGAGGCCTGCAGCCTCAGCGGCCTCAATCCCTTTGAGCACCTTGGCGACTTCTCCGCCGCGTGTAATCATGGCGAAGCGGTCCTGCTGCAGTGAATCCAGGCTAATGTTCACACGTGACAAGCCCGCCTGCTTGAGCAGCGCGGCTTTGGCGGGAAGCATCAGGCCGTTGGTCGTAAGGGATATATCTTCAATGCCCGGGATGGAGGCAATCATGGAAACCAGCTGATCCAGATTCTTGCGGACCAGAGGTTCGCCTCCGGTTAGCCGGATCTTGCGTAACCCCAGAGGGGCCAGCGATTCCACCACAGCGGTAATTTCTTCGTAGCTCATAATCTCGTCCTGGGGCTGGAATTGCATTCCTTCCGCAGGCATACAATAAATGCAGCGCAGGTTGCAGCGGTCTGTAACCGAAATGCGCATATAATCATGCAATCGTCCAAAAGGGTCCATCAACGGTTCCATAGGTGCTCCCTTCAGCGTCGTATTTTGAAGCTGGAACGGATGCCGTCCATATAAGGACAGCGAAAGCCGGTTCCACTTGGTTTAAATTTTAAGGATTGTTGGCGTCCGCGTCAATGCACCATGACTGTGGCATGTATCGTATCGTAAATGAAAGTGGAAGAGGGTGACGCCTGTTGTTTATGAATAGAAACAGACAACCTAAATAATATGTGACGAAACCCAAATGGCAAAGCTCAATTTTGACAGAAGTGCGACAATTTAAGGGAATGGTCATAGAATGCTCACCGAAAGCGCTTCCTGATTCCGATATAATCTAGGTGCAGAAGTATTGTTCGTTTACATTCACTCACTTTTTGCGAAGAACACAGCCAGGAGACCGGATAACGCGCGCCTAACATGCTATTGGCGATAAGCGCCCGGCAAACCAATAGGGAGGTTTTGCAAAATGACTATAACCACTGTTCCATCGCTTGTCGTGCCGGAGGCATTCACTCGTTGGCTGGAAAGCCGGGGATTAATATATCAACTTTTAGTGGACTTTTATGGACGAAAGCCCAGTCTGTCTCTGGTCGCCCAGTGGAGCCGCAATCGCCAGATCAGTGTCGCAGCCGAGATGACGGAAGGCGGCCGGGAGCTCAAACGCTACCTATGCAGCCAGGAGCCTTCAGCGCTGCCGCAGATTTGCGAGCGGGAGAACCGTGAATACATGCGCCTGATGAATGAACGTGCGGCTAGTACTATTGTGGCGCGCGAAGCAGCAGAGCTTGGCCGTGAGGAAGATTTCTGTAACGTGCTCTCCGATGTGTATGCGTCGGCGGGAATTGTATTCAAGAAATGCGGCGGTGAAGCCGATGACCACATCTCCATTGAGCTGGAATTTATGGCTGTGCTGCATGAGCGTATGCTGTACAACAGCTTCTCGATCCGCAGTGCTATGGACCTGCTGGAGATCCAGGAGCAGTTCCTGGAGGAGCATCTGCTGAAATGGACGCCGCAGTTCTGCGAGCGCCTGAATGCGGCAACTGATAGCCCGCTCTATCTTGGCCTCAGCCATATGCTGCAGGAATTCCTGCCGCAGGACCTGCAAATGCTGCGGGCCTGGAAAGCTTCGCTCGAGAGTTCCGAATCGGCGATGGCCTAAAAGATGTATATACAGACTGAAATAAGACCGTCCTAAGTCAGGGCGGTCTATTTTTATTAAGATAAGTATTGATGAATTTCCGGGGTGAGAGCAGGACTATCACTCTGTTTTTGTTTTTGGTAAGGTAGAGTTATATTGTGGATGCACCAGCGGGTGGGAGGACAGGCCATGAACAAAGAAGAACAGGTCTTAACGGGTTTCAGGGACTTATATAATAAGATGGTTTGGCTTAATAAGGATAAGATGGAAGACAGTCTAAAAGGCCATAAGTCTTCAGAAGTACATTGCATCGAATACATCGAGAGAAATACAGATTCCAACGTGACAAAACTTGCGGAGTCCTTGTATATGACTAGAGGAGCCATAAGTAAAATCACTAAGAAGCTCATAAAAAAAGGCCTTATCGAAAGCTACCAGAAACCGGATAACAATAAAGAAATCTACTTTAGACTTACTGAGCAGGGAAAAGAAATTAACAAAGTCCATGAGGAACTGCACCAAGAGTTTCGAGAGCGGGATAAAGCTGTATTTGAGCAGGTAACTGAGGAGCAATTTGACAGTATGCTTATTTTTGTGGAAAGGTATAACAGGCATCTGGATGCAGAAATAAAGAAACTCGGTGCAGATACGAGGACGGAATAAATTTGGATACTAAAAATCAAACCACAGGCAGCCGGGTTCTATGCAGAACGGGCTGCTTTTTTTTGGTTATTTTATTGTTGACTAGGAAACAAAAATATAATACGATGAATTTGTTTCCTAGGAAATAAAACGATAGCTTTTAAGGGGAGAACTTAAGTGTCCAAATTCAGCTCACACAATGAACAGAAAACTGAACAAACCGTAGATAAGCACGCATTAATATTCGGCCTTATATCTGTTTTTCTTTGTGGAATAGGCTTTAGCATCATAGCGCCTGTCGTCCCATTCTTAGTACAGCCTTATACAAGTAATCCAGGAGAACAAGCAATAGTTGTTACGCTGCTTACCTCTGTTTATGCACTCTGCGTATTTTTTGCTGCCCCCGTACTTGGAGCCTTGAGCGATAAATATGGCCGTCGTCCGTTGCTCTTGATTTGCCTTTTCGGTTCCGCAGTCGGGTACTTGGTTTTTGGCATAGGAGGAGCTCTATGGGTACTGTTTGCCGGACGCATAATTGAAGGTGTAACCGGCGGTAGCATAAGCACGATCTTCGCCTATTTTGCCGACATCATTCCTCCGGAGCAGAGAACCAAATACTTTGGGTGGGTGAGTGCGGTTGTAGGGGTAGGCACCGTTATTGGCCCAACTCTGGGCGGGTTACTTGCCAAGTTTGGTTATTCTGTACCTATGTACTTTGGAGCAGTAATCACTTTACTGAATGTTGCCTATGGATTCTTCTTTATGCCTGAGAGCCTTGGCAAGAATAACAGATTGAAAGAGATTACCTTGGTAAGACTGAATCCATTTATACAGCTTGCAAGCATACTTTCCATGAAGAACTTAAGCAGGCTGCTTATCTCAGCATTCCTGCTCTGGATACCGAACGGATCTTTACAGGCCGTTTTTTCACAATTTACAATGGATACTTTCAGTTGGAAGCCTGCAATAATCGGTCTTATGTTCTCAATCATGGGCTTCCAGGATATCATTTCCCAAGGTCTCATCATGCCCAAGCTTTTGAAAAGGTTCAGTGATGAACAGATAGCCATTCTTGGAATGGTCTCGGAGATGATCGGCTACAGTCTGTTTGCGCTATCTGCTTTATTCTCGTTCTATCCTCTTTTTATCGCCGGAATGTTTATATTTGGTTTTGGCGATTCGGTCTTCGGGCCTTCTTTCAATGGGATGCTCTCCAAATCTGTGGATTCGAGCGAACAAGGAAGGATTCAAGGAGGGAGCCAGTCTATTCAGGCTCTGGCAAGAATGATCGGGCCTATCATCGGAGGTCAAATCTATGTGTCACTTGGCCATGCCGCGCCTGCTTTTATGGGTGTGATCCTTATAGCAGCGGCAATACCCGTTCTATATAAGAGAACGCAAATCAAAGTGTAGTCTATCCATAAAAAAAGACGGCGCCTTCCCTTAAGGAAAGACGCCGTGCTCTTTGGAGATTAAGCCTTATTCATATACCTTTTTGCTGCGGAATTTCATCAGGAATTCATACACGACCGGCACAACGACCAGTGTCAGCAGGGTGGAGCTGACAAGACCGCCGATAACCGTTACACCGAGACCCTTGGAGATGATGCCGGCGCTGTTTTCGAGGCCGGATACGAGCGGCAGCAGTGCGCCGATGGTCGCCAGTGCGGTCATCAGAATCGGACGCAGGCGGGTAGCTCCGGCTTCAAGTAAGGCTTGACGCGTAGATAATCCTTCTTTTTCTTTGTGGATTACACGGTCGATCAAGACAATCGCATTGGTGACGACGATCCCGATGAGCATCAGTGCGCCCATAAGTGCTGAGACGTTCAGCGTTTCTCCTGCCAGCAGCAGGGCAACCAGTGCACCAATAATTGTGAATGGCAGGGAGAACAGGATCGCGAACGGTGCCAGACCGCCGCCGAACGTAACCACAAGCACGAAGTACACAATGGCAACAGCGGCTGCCATGGCAATGCCGAGCTGTCCGAATGTATCATTAATCTGCTCGGTTACACCGCCGAAGGTGACGGTTACGCCATCCGGCAGATCGAGGGCATCGATTTTTTCCTTGACGCTGTTTGAAGCGCTGTTCACATCATTCGCAATAATCTCAGCGGTAACATCGACCTTCATTTTACCGTCTTCCCGGGTAATGGAGTCCGGCGAAGTGCCGTTCTCAATCTTGGCTACCTCACCAATCGGCACCGTAATACCCAGCGGGGAAGTCAGTGTAGCATCTTCCATTTCCTGAATGCTAGTATACGTATCTTTGTCGGTTTCAATGTAGACATTGTAGTTTTTGCCGTCCATCGCTACCTCTGTCAGTACAGGGCGGGTACCGGCAGGGCTAAGCTTCATAGCAATTTGTCCGGCAGTTAGGCCGAGTGAACTGAGTTTTGCCTGATCGGCGACAATAGTGTATTGATCATATGCTTCAGAGAGACTGGTCTTCCCGTCCTTGAAGTTGTCAGTGTCGGCCTTCACGATACCTGCAATCTTGTCGGCTACCGGCTTAAGCTGATCCAGACTGTCGCCGAAAATGTTCACGGTCAGCGTACTGCCGCCAAGACCACCGCCGGACATGCCGGACAAATCACCCCAGACACCATTCGGAACTTCTTTGGTCAGACCTTCAATCAGATTTTCTTTTACCTTATCGAAATCAGGAGTATCACTGTCGAAAGTTACATAGAAGAGCCCCGAATTTCCTGAGCCCATCCCGAACGGGCTGCTGCCTCCGATGGAATATTGCATTTTATCCAGATGCTCTTTATCCATATACTTTTGAGCCAGAATATATTTTTCGGCCTTCAGGCCTTGCTCCTTGACGTCATCCAGCGTTTGTCCTGCTTTTGGAGAGAAGGTGAGCGTAACGTTCTTCTCTTCCTGGGAAGGCAGGAAGCTGACACCGATAGGTTTAATCAGGAACACGCTGCCTATCAGCAGAAGTACAGCAACGCCGAATGTGATCAGCTTATGGGATAGCGACCAATTCAGAATCTTCTGATAGCCGGCAGCCATTCTGTCGGGCTTCCCGCTGTGGCTTTTCTTATTTTTCTTCAGGCCGTTGCGGAACAGCGTATGTGCCAGTGCGGGCACCAGGGTAATGGCAACTACAAGTGAAGCGAGCAGTGCGAATACCATCGTGAGGGCAAACGGCAGGAACAGCTCGCCTACCATACCGCTGACAAAAGCGAGCGGCAGGAATACAGCGATCGTTACGATGGTGGAGGACATAATTGGCACGAACATTTCACGTGTTGCCGCGCTTATTAGCTCACGGCCGCGCAGCTTCTCTCCGGACAGGGTCAGCCGCCGGAAGATATTCTCTATGACAACGATCGAGTCATCGACGACACGCCCTATGGCAACCGTCATCGCTCCAAGCGTCATCATATTCAGCGTAATATCCATCTGACGCAGGCAGAGAATCGCAATCAGCAGGGATAATGGGATAGAGATGATGGAAATAATCGTCGAGCGGATATTCCGCAGGAACAGCAGGATAATCAGCACGGCGAACAGGGCGCCAAAGGCAGCCTTGGACAGCATCGTATTCACAGAATCCTCAATCGGCTTTCCTTGATCCAGCAGCACGGTGAGATTCATCGATTTGAACTGCTTCTTCAGTTCTTCCGTTTTATCCTTAACGCCGTTGACCACATCCACGGTGTTGGCATCATTGGCTTTTACAATCTGAATCCCGATGGATTCCTTGCCGTTCGTGCGGGAGATTGACTCAGATTTGCCGACAACTTCGATAGATGCCAATTCTCCCAGCTTAACTGTGGGCAGTCCGGTCATAGCCGCACCGGGAGCAGGAGCAGGAGCAGGAGCAGCACTAGCACCCGTACCTGCTGCGGCGCCAGCCGAAGCACCAGCTGCACTAGCACCTGGAGCTGCAGCCGCACCAGATGGTACCACCGGAATACTCAGGTTTTTCAGATCTTCAACGGTAGTGACATTTCCGTCTACTACTACTGCTTTTTGCGAATCTTCCATGGTGAAGAGTCCAAGAGGCACACGCAGGGAAGAGCCTTGGACAATCCCCTTGATCGTATCTTCAGTCAGCCCGTATTGCTTCAGCTTATCCTGGTTGAACTTAAGGGTAACTTCCTTCACATATTGTCCGGCAATCTGCACGGAGGCTACGCCTTCGATATCTTCCAGAGCAGGGCGGATATCGTTCTCCGCGATGCGGGTCAGTCCTTCCAGATTCTCAGAGCTGTTGTCGGACAAGCTGAGTGAAATGACCGGCAGGGAGCTCAGGCTGAACCGGGAGATTTGCGGCTTTTGCACATTCTCCGGCAAGGTGACTTCGTTCAGCGCCTCCCGGACAGCTGCCGTAGCGTTATCCAGATTCGTTCCATAATCAAATTCAATGGTGATGCTGGAGGCATTTTCGAGCGAGTTCGAGGTTAGTGTCTTCACGCCGTCCACATTGCGGAGCTTCTGCTCCAGCGGCTTGCTGACATCGTTCACCACGCCCTCTGGGGCAGCCCCCGGGTAAATCGTTGTAATGCTGAGATAAGGGATACTGATGTTAGGCAGCGTCTCCTGCTTCATGGTCAGACCGCTGTAGAGACCGGCGAACACAATGATGATCGTCAGAAGCCAAATAGCAAATTTGTTTCTGAGCGAGAAATTAATTAAGCTCTTCATAAGTTACGTTTCTGCTCCTCTCGGGCCTTCCGTAGGGAAAACCTCAGTTTAAATAGTGACTATTACTCCTATACATCTTTCTCTCTTTGCTGCTTACACGTACTTAATCAGTGGAAACCGCATATGCCCGGTGGTTGTAGCGGCATCTGCTTCTGTAGATCCTCCAGTTGCTGTTGAACGGCGGAACAGCCCTGCAGGTTACCCAGCATTCCTTGGATAATGGCCTTGCGGGGGTGGGGCATGAGAATTTCGCCTTCCAGAATGGCTAACGATTCCAGGCCGTCATCGATGCTCTGCAGGTCCATGCCCTGGGCCGAATTCAGCAGCTCTTTCATTTCTTTGATCAGTTGCAGGGGATTCCGTTGAAGGCTGTTGCCATCATGATTCTCTATCCAGCTGTCCAGAACGATAGGAGCGATCAGAGGGACATGATGTCCGGTGAGAAGACCGGCAACCACAATATCCAGAAGGTCCACAAGATGATCGGCAAGCCGCGGAATGGAAACTGCGGATTCGTGGTTGAAAAGAACCCAGATATAGGAATGGAGGATTCCATGCCCCAGCAAGAATAGCTCTCCTGTATAAGGAATGATCTCCTTACCATACATAATCTCCAGCTTGTCCCGGGACCAGTTCAGCAGGGGGCCGTTGATTTTGCGCAGCCATTCAGGTGCATCGGGCATGCCTTTTCCGGCCAGCTCCTGAATTTGCCGCTGAAAAAATTCCCTCAGCTCATACACATGATGAAGCAGAATTTCAATCTGGTTGCGCAGCTTCACGCGGGGAGGCCTTGAGCTCTCCTCTTCCTGCTGCAGAGGGTCGTGGATCATACGGAAGCAATATATATAAATGCTGCGTTCCAGCTCCTCCTTGGATTTGAACACCAGGTAGAGACTGCCTTTGGATATCCCGCATAATTCTGCAATCTCCTGCATCGAGGTGGAGGATGAACCTTTCACAGCGAATAGCTGCATGGCTGTTTTAATAATTTGTTCTTTTTTCATAGCATTTTTATCGGCTGACAAGGATGTTGGCTCCTTTCTGACCAATGAGTTCTATAATTGACTATTGGGTCAAACCGATTATAGTATATATATTAAGCCAATACAAATGTAGCTACGCAGGAGGCAGTCAAGTGGTTACAGTATTGTTGTAATTTCTGTTTTGCAACCGATTGCTGTAGGAAGAAAGGTTTTCTTCATGTAATATATAAATGTGTCATTTTAGTGAGGGAAGGCAGAAAGAGAAGGTAGGTTATCTATGAGAAGAGGATTGCAGGCTTTAGTCATTATTGCAGCATTAGTGGCATATTTTTACTTTGGCTTCGGGGTATTTGGCAATACTGCCGGGACAATTATGGGTGTTCTCTCCACGCTCACCGTCGTCTCCATCGGTCTTGGTATTTTTATGGAGAACCGTAATCCCTCCACGACGATGGCCTGGATTCTGCTGCTTGCGCTGATTCCAGTGCTGGGGCTCGTCTTCTATGTACTGTTCGGACAGAATGTGTTTAAACGGCGCAAATATGATAAAAAGGCTCAACGTGACCTAATGGCCTATGAACGGATTGAGAATGACGCTCTGCGTATGCATCAGGACTGGTCCATCTTTGATCCCAACCGCCAAAAGCTGCTGGGATTATCACAGAGGCTGGCGCGGACGCCTATTTCATTCAACTCGGAGACGCGCATTCTGACAAATGGCGAAGAGACCTTTGGCACATTGCTGCTGGAGCTGCGGCAAGCGCAGCACCATATTCATATGGAATATTATATTTTCCGGGCCGACCATATCGGGACGCGGATCCAGCAGATTCTGATTGAGAAAGCCCGTGCGGGTGTAACTGTCAGATTTATGTATGACGCGGTGGGAAGTATTCAGCTGTCCCGTGCTTTTCTTAAGGAATTAAGCGATGCCGGAGTTCAGGTAGCGTCTTATGGCAATTCCACTTCCTTTTTTTCCAGCCGGGTCAACTACCGGAACCACCGTAAAATCGTGGTGATTGACGGAGATGTCGGATTCATGGGCGGATTGAATGTGGGTGACGAATACCTCAGCCGCAGCAAGACATATGGTTTCTGGCGCGATACCCATATGCTGATTAGGGGCGAAGCGGTGCGGACGATGCAGATTATTTTTCTGCAGGACTGGATGCATACAACAGGTGAAAAAATACTGGAACAGGATTATCTCTCCCCGCAGCTGCGGTTTACGACGGGGGACGGGGCGGTGCAGATTATCGCCAGCGGTCCGGACAACGAGCGGCGTGCCCTCAAAAATATTTTCTTTTCCATGATCACTTCGGCGGAAAAATCAGTATGGATCGCCAGCCCCTACTTTATTCCGGATGAGGATATCTTAACGGCACTGCGGGTGGCTGCGATGTCCGGGCTGGATGTGCGGCTGCTGTTCCCGGCCAAACCGGACAAGTGGATTCCCTTTCTGGCCTCCCACTCCTATTTCCCGGCTCTGCTGGAATCGGGTGTGAAGATTTATGAATATGAGAAGGGCTTCATTCATTCCAAGCTGCTGATTACCGACGGTCAGATTGCCACGATTGGAACAGCAAATATGGACATGCGCAGCTTCCATCTCAACTTCGAGGTCAATGCGCTGCTGCTGCAGACGGAAAGTGTCTCCCGGATCGTAGCGGATTTCGAACGCGACCTGCTGTCCACCCGTCAGATTGTGCATGAGACCTTCATGAACAAGCGGCTGCTGGAGCGGCTGCTGGAATCGGCGGCAAGACTGATGTCCCCGCTGCTGTAGGTCAGGCTTAAGCGGGCTAACGCAGACGGCTAAGCAATCGGCCAGTCCAATATATAACCTGAAAAGACCGCCGGACAAGGCTGCATCTGCAGCTGTCCGGCGGTCTTTTGCGTAGTCAGGGATGTATGCTGCTTCAGGACTTAAAAAGTAGTGAACCCCAGGTTCTTCTGCATGCGGAACAGGATGTATTTGATCCAGGTCACATCACTTTGATACTCTTCAAGCGGCAGACTATACTGTGCATCCTCATTGCTCCATAGCCGGTTGAAATAGCTCTCCATCTCGGCATACAGCGGCTGGTCCTTACTCAGGCCGACCCACAGATTATTTTCCAGATTGAAGTCATCCAGGTTGCGGGCTGTGAAATTGGTTGAGCCGCCCAGAACTACGGACTGGCTGCTGGCCTTGGCAATGAACATCAGCTTGGTATGGTATTGTTCTGTGCCTGTATTGTACCAGCGGATGGCAATTTTTCCCCCGGTGCGCTTGTTCAGATCCATAGCCACCGGACGGTTAGGTATGCCGATTTTATCGCGTCCGAAGGCGTTCTGGTTAGGGTCCATCAGGAGGCGGATGTCTGCTCCCCGTGCGGATGCCTTCACCAGTTCGTCCAGAATTCTGTCATCGGCCAGATAGAACATGCCCATCCAGAGTGTGTCGCCCTTGCCGGTGGAACGGATGCCTTCGAGTGCGTATTTATAGATTTTGCCTTCGGTCAAGTAGCGCACCTCCAGTGGGCCGCCGGCCTTTACTGCATTCTTTTGGGAGAATACGGGCATCTTGCTGAGGATCGGCCCTGCTTCAGACAGATCGGCTGCCGCCTGCTCGCTTTTCAGAATATCGGAGATGATGGGCCCCTGCACTTCAAGTGCAATGTTGGAATGATAGGCGCTGGCATCATGCACATTACCCGAAGAGATCAGTGCGGTCTTCTCGCTGACCACCACTTTGCGGTGATTGGCTTTTACATTTAGCAGCTTCAGATAGGATCGGGCGGTGATATCAGGCCCTCCGCTTGCCATCAGGTTGGGAATCCACCCTGTACCGGATTGGCCAAACCATTGAATGAAGGTCCGCCATACGGCCGAATAAGCAGGGGTCGAATCACGCAGCGGGTCAACATCAGTCAGGATGATCTTGATTCCGGCGGCTCTCATCTCTTCCAGCAGTGGATTCGGGGCAGAGCCGTAATTGGTATTGACCTCATCCGTGATGAAGACGATCTCCATATTGGGGTGGGCTGCCTGCTGTGTGACGAGTTTGTCGGCCAGCTCCTGGCTTACCGCAGGAAAGTGCTGATCCTTATGGGTGTAATTATTGAACAGGAACAGATCGATCACCAAAAACTGCCTGGATTCTTCTATGATCTGCAGGATGCGGGGCAAGATCTGATCTTCATGCTGCTCGCGCCCGCTTTTGTCCGGATAGGTAAGATCATGCCAGAAAGACACCTTGTCGACTTGGTACACGGGACTTTCAAAGGATATTCCCGCAGGAAGCGGTTTGTGGGTCTGATATACCATCACCCCGGCCAGCCAAAGAATGAGGAGTCCGAGCATCGGCCAAATCCATTTGCGGCGGCGGGGTGATCCCTTGTGATGAAGCGCAGGATAGTCCCCGCCATTGGTTTTGTTGTGATCTGTTGACCCGGACGGAGCGGTAGAGTTGTTTTGATTCATAGGTTCCTCCTGATGTACTGCAGAGAGCGTGTGAATTTAGTATGCTCCGGCATAGTATTCAACTATTAACACCCGAAGCAGTAAATTGAAGCAGCTGTAATGCCTGATGACATAACCGGGTAGCGTATGTATAATGAGTGTAAACAATTTGTATAAGGTTTGAGCATTCAAATATATAGAGGGTCAGGGAAGAGAGTGGGGTGCAACGTGTATTCGATCAAACAGGTCGTCGAAATGCTGGATATTCCTTCTGTTACGCTGAGAGCCTGGGAGAGCAGATATAAGGCGGTTATCCCCGAACGGACGGAATCCGGCTACAGGCTGTACAGCCAGGAGAATATCGATGACCTGCGGTGGCTGAAGGAGCAGACCGAGAAGCAGGGCATCAGTATTTCACACGCGGTCCGTTTGCTTAGAGCAGGCAAAGAGAAGCAGCTGGAAGAACATACAGCAATGGCTGGTGGAATGCCGGGTGATGCTTTTGAAAAAATGAAAAATCAAATCTACACAGCGATGCTTGAATTCCAGGGGGAGCGGGCGAACGCGCTGATTGATTTTGGCTTTTCCCTCTACGGCTATGAGTCGATGTTCCATCAGGTGCTGGTGCCGATTCTGGTCAGAGTGGGTGATGCATGGGAGGCGGGGCTGGCGACTGTGGCCCAGGAGCATTATATGACACAGATGATATCCAACCGGTTTTATCAGTTCTTTCATGTCTTTCCCGTACAAGCCCATTTTCCGAAGGTGCTGGCGTTCTGTCCGTCCGGCGAGCATCATCAGATCGGACTATTGCTGTTTGCGCTGTTTCTGCGTAAGAATGGAGTCGAAGTGATCTACCTGGGGGCCAATACGCCTGAGGAAGGCATCCTGGAAATGCTAAACAAGCAGAGCAGGGTCGGACTGGTCTGCCTGTCGGTGACAGGCAAAGAACGGGTGGCTGCCACAGAGGATCTGATGAGACGGTTGAAGGAAGCATTTCCGAACCTTCAGTTCCTGGTGGGCGGCAAGGGGTATGAGGAGGTAGCTCCTCAATTCTCTGAGGCGCGTTATGTCATGAATGAGTCGCCGGAGCATTGGCAGACGTGGTTTCAAGAGGTTTTTATGAAGCTGGAAATTAGATACTAAAAGATCAATATGAACATGGAGCCCTTTCGAATCCCCTGAGATTTGGAGGGCTCTTTTGCTATGCGGGCGGTCTTTGCAGAGAATCTTCCGAAACTCTTGATTGGTAAGCTTATCCGCAGTATTTACAACCCCGCCTAAAGTATGTATGATATTTGTATCATATATGTATAGTTATTGTATAAGGTTTGTTGAGGAGGCAGAGAAGATGACCGGAGGAAAACGTACGGCAAAGGTAGCGGTAATCGGAGCAGGTCCCGGAGGACTGGCTGCCGCCATGCTCCTCGCCGCTGAAGGATATGAAGTCGATTTGTATGAGAAGCAGGACGAGGTTGGAGGCAGGTCGGGAGAGCTAAGACTTGGAGAGTACCGATTTGACCGTGGGGCTACTTTTTTGATGATGCCGCATTTGCTGGAGGAGCTGTTTGCTTCCGCAGGGCGCTCTTTGCACTCCTATGTAGATTTAAAGGAACTTGATCCCCTGTATTCGCTGCATTTTGGAGACACGGTCTTTACGCCTTCGACAGACCAGGAGTATACAGCAGAACAGATTGAGCGGTTATTTCCGGGAAACGGGGAGGGGTATCGGCGGTTTATGTCTGAAGAAGGGGAGAAGCTGGAACGTGTAATCCCGCTGCTGCAGCGGCCGTTTCAATCCCTGGGTGACTATGTCAAAAGAGATGTGCTTCATGCACTGCCCAAGCTGAATGCCGCGGATAATGTCTACAACCGGCTGTCCCGTTATTTTGATGATGAACGCCTGCGGTATTCCTTCACTTTTCAGGCTAAATACCTTGGCATGTCGCCTTGGGAATGCCCGGGGACGTTCACCATTCTCTCATATATGGAGCACCGCTATGGCCTTTACCATCCGATTGGCGGCATCAACCGTGTACTTCGGGCAATGGCAGATATTATTAGAGAGCACGGCGGGCGAGTCCATACCTCCACCGGTGTCAAACGCATTATCGTGAAAAACCGGCATGCCGCAGGCCTTCAACTGGAGAACGGGGATACGGTGGAAGCAGATTATGTGGTGATCGGGGCTGATTTTGGCTCTGCCATGACTAAACTATTCGAACCAGGGGTACTTAAAAGGAATACACCTTCCAAAATTTCCCGGAAACGCTATTCCTGCTCAACGGCCATGCTGTACCTAGGAGTGGACGGGGAAGTGGATCTGGCTCATCACTCCGTTCATTTCGCGCAGGACTACCGGCGTAATGTGGAGGAAATCACGAAGCTGGGCAAGTTGTCGAAGGATGCTTCAATCTACGTTCACAACCCGTCCGTGATCGATCCAACCCTGGCTCCGGCGGGCAAATCTTCATTATATGTGCTGATGCCCGTTCCCAATCTGACGGCGGAGGTGGACTGGGCGCAAGAGGGCGCAGCCGTAGAGGCCCAAATGATGGAACAGCTTCAGCATATCCCTCAGCTTGCCGGTATATCCGGGCGGGTGGAGGAGCGGCTGTTCTTCTCCCCGCAAGACTGGCAGGATAAGCTGGATGTATATAATGGCGCAACCTTTAACATGGCCCACAATCTGGGCCAGATGATGTACCTGCGCCCGCACAACACCTTCCAGGAGGTGGGCGGCATCTGGCTGGTCGGCGGCGGAACGCATCCGGGCAGCGGTTTGCCGACGATTTTTGAGTCGGCGAAGATCAGTGCAAGGCTGCTGCGGGAGCACGACCGTGCCGCCCGCGGCAGCGCCTATGTTCCGGCATCTGCCGGAACGGGGGTTCCGCTGTGAGCCGGATCGCCGTCGTCGGCGGAGGGATCGGCGGGCTTACCGCAGCCCTGCTGCTCAGCCAGCAGGGTCAGGAGGTTGTGGTGTACGAGCGCGGCCCGCAGGTGGGCGGACGGGTGGCATTTGAAGAGAACGGGCCTTACCGGATTGACCGGGGGCCGACGATTGTGCTCCTGCCGGAGATGCTGCTAGGCATTATGAAGGAAGCGGGTCTGCCGGAAGGGAGCCTGAAGCTGCTGCGCTGCGATCCGCTATACCGTGTCCACTTCCGGAGCGGACGTATCCTGACCAAGGTTGACGGAACCGAAGCGCAGGCTGCAGAGATTGAACGGCAGTATCCTGGGGAAGGCAAGGGGTTCACCCGTTTTATGAAGGAAATGTCGGTACTCTATCCGCAGGGTAAGGCTTCATTTCTGGAACGGGGGTTTGCACGGCGGAGAGATTTCTTCAGCCCCCGGAACCTGTCATTGATGGGGCGTCTTCGAGCTTATAGGAGTCTGAGGTCGGCAGTCGGGCAGTATTTCCGCAGCGAAGAGCTGAAGGATGCCTTCTCGCTGCAAAGCCTGTACATCGGTGGGGCGCCGTTCCGTACTCCGGGCATTTACACGATGCTGCCGTATGCTGAGCATGCCTTTGGCATCTGGATGCTGAAGGGCGGGTATGGACGTCTTCCGCAGATTATGGCCCGTGAGCTTGAACGCAGGGGCGTGGTCATTCATACGGACACTGAGGTAGAGTCGCTGAAAATAAGCAGCGGACGCTGCCAGGGAGTCAGGGTTCAAGGCCAAAGTATCCCGTATGATGCGGTCCTATACAACGGTGATTTTCCGCTACTGGAGGAGTTGCTGCCCCAGCAGATGTTCAAACCGACCGGACAGCGCGCGGACCCTGCCGAAGAGGATGCTGCTGTGACATTAAAGCCTATCCGGCGCGGTGCATTCAAGCCCTCCTCGGGCTGTCTGCTGATTTATGCCGGAGCCAACAAACGCTGGCCGGATGCCATGGTCCATCAGTTTTTCCTGCCGGATAGCCTGAATGACAATCTTCGTGATTTGTTCGATAAAGGAAAGATTTCAGAACATCCCTCCTATTACGTGTTCAATCCTGCAGCGCTGGATGACAGCGCGGCTCCTCCGGGAGAGAGTGTGCTATACTTCCTGATTCCGGTACCGGCTTCACCTGAGCTGGATTGGGATAACATTGCCGGACCTCTGGCTGACAAGGTGCTGGCAGATGCGGAGAAGAGAGGATTTCCGGGGCTGTCTGCCAGCATCGTCTGGCGCAAGCTTCGCACACCGGCGCAAGCGGAGCAAGAGGGTATGTTTGGCGGAGGAAGCTTTGGCATCGCTCCGGTACTGAGCCAATCCGGTGTGTTCCGGCCGCAGGCACAACCCTATTCCATACAAGGCTTATACGCCGCCGGTGCTTCGGTGCATCCGGGCGGCGGGGTACCAATTGTAATGCAGGGAGCCCGACTGGCAGTGCATGAACTTATGAAGGAGATGAGCGGTCATGGATAAAAGGATAATGCAGCAATGTGAGGAACTCATGAAGAAAGGCTCCTCTTCGTTTCACAGGGCCTTTGACGGCCTGCCCAGCCCGCGCCGGGAAGCCGTACATGTCATTTATGCCTTCTGCCGGATGATCGATGACAGTGTAGACGAACCGGATAACTCCCTATACACCATTTATGAACTCCGCGATTCTTTCAGAAATCTGGGGCAGGCGGAAGGGCATTTTATCTGGCCGGCTTTACGCTGGCTGTTCGATACCTTTCCACAGCTGGAGCGGGAGCCGTTTTTGCTGCAGATGGAAGGACAAACCCGGGATCTTACATTCACTCATTACGAAACTATGGAGCAGCTCGAGACTTACTGCTATCTTGTAGCAGGCACAGTCGGAGAAATGCTGCTGCCGGTTCTGAGGGATGACCATAATGAAGAAGCACAGGCGGCAGGGATATCTCTTGGTATCGGGATGCAGCTTGTAAACATTATCCGCGATGTCGGGGAGGATTTAAGACGCGGGAGGCGTTACGTACCGCTGGATATTATGAGAAGAAACGGTTACCGGGAGCAGGAACTGGAACGCGGCGAAGTGAACGAACCATTCGTGGCTGTAGTTCATGAGCTGAGACGCGAGGCACTGGCCTGGTTTGAAAAAGGCTTGGCGAATGTGGATACCTACCCGCCCGAGAGCGGATTGGCGGTAGAATTGGCAGCTGCCTTCTATGCAGCCATTCTGGATGATGTTGAAGCCGCAGATTATGATGTTTTCCGCCGCAGAGCCTACGTCAGCGATGAGGCGAAGCTTCAGATGTTCCGCCGCACAGCTGCGCGGTATGCTGACAAGGGCAGAGCGGCGGCGTACTAATGATCAAATATGTATTTTGGGTGTGGTATGCCATTGGCGCCCTGCTGCTGATCCTGTTCAGCATCCCCGAGAGTCTGCAATTTTCCAGTGGAATCTTTTTAATTCTGTATGCTGTATATGCTGCTGATTTATCGGCCAAGGGACAAACCTCACTTTTTATGTCCGACCAGTCAGTCATTTTTCAGAATAAACTAAAGGGGCATTCCGTATGGATCTCTGCTGCCCTGATTTGGACGGGTGGAATGACGGTGGAGTGGATAGGTGTCCATTCCGGGCGCTTGTTCGGTGAATACGAATATACCCGTGTGCTCGGCCCGCTGATCTACGGCGTACCCGTCACCCTTGGATTTGCCTGGATCGCAGTGATCTGCAATGCTGCATTGTTGAGCTGTAATTTTGGACAAAAAGGATTCCGGCTGCTGGCTGTAAGATCCATTCAGGTCGGCTTTTGGACCGTATTGCTGGATTTAGTGCTTGATCCGGTTGCCCATGCACGCAATTTCTGGCAATGGGGGGGCGGTGGGGGCTTTTATCATGTGCCATGGAGCAATTTTGCCGGATGGTTCATCGTCTCTGCCCTGCTGTCCCTATGCTTGCCGAATGTTCATATATCCCGTTCAGCCACACGCCGGGGAACACGGCTCTACCAGGCGATCCTGATCCTGTTCGGATTGATCAGCCTGCGTGAAGGGCTACCGCTCTGTGCAGTGATTGCCGGTCTGGGGGCCGCATTGTCGGAAGGGGGCCTGAGGTATGCTGGAAGCCGTCAGATCCAAAAGCTTTGATCAGATATTCTACCGCTATAATTCCCTATATCTGCTCCGCCGGCACTTTCACTTCCTGGGCATCTCCGGTGAGCTTCAGCCTGATGCTGCCGCAGGCAAGCCTATTCTCTATATTATGAATCACAGCTCCTGGTGGGATGGCCTGCTGGCCTATCATGCTGCAGGACGGCTGAAAGGAAGTACCCATTACTTCATGATGGAAGAGGAGCAGCTCCGCAAATACGCTTTTTTTCGCAAGCTGGGGGCTTACTCGATTAACCGTGACCGGACGGGAGATCTTCGGGCGTCTTTAAGATATACAGCGAATCTGCTTCATACAGGGGGGAGCGTGTGGATGTATCCGGAAGGGGAGATTCTGCCGCTCAGCAGTGCTCCGCTTATCCTGAAGGAAGGGGTAGCGCTGGTCCTGCGCATGTGTCCGCAGGCTGCTGTCGTACCCGTCACCCTCTATCACGGCTTGTTCCGGCATTCCAAGCCAGATGCGACGCTGCTTGCCGGCGCAGCGCTTATGCTTCCTTGGGGGGATCTGAACCGCAGCCACATCACCGGAATGCTGGAAACGACTCTCCAGGCACAGCTGGATACTCACCGGCAGCTGATCTTTGAACATAAAGGACATATTCCGGAGCAGTTCCGTCCCTTGATGAAGCAGGGAAGATCGACCAATGAATGGCTGGATGCCATACGCGGCAGGGACAGCCGATGACCCTTTTTCTGCAGTTCCTGTTCATGATCTTGCTGCTGCAGCTGCTCTTTGCGCTGTGGAATGCGGCACAGCTTCCCGTAATGGAAGACTCGAGGCAGAAGAGACGTCCAGACCCCTCCGTGATTGTATCCGGCCAGCCGCTCAGGCGGCTATCTATTCTGATCCCCGCCCGTGACGAAGCGGATAATATTGCAGCCTGTCTTGCATCCGTTCTGTCCTGCGGGGATGCCGGAGTGGAGCTTGAGATTCTTGTGCTGGACGACCGTTCTACAGATGGTACGGGGAAGCTTGCCGCTGCAGCCGGAGGGGCGAGAGTTCAGGTGCTGGCGGGCCGCGAGCTGCCTGACGGCTGGATTGGCAAATCGTATGCCTGTGCTCAACTGGCGGAAGCCTCGAGCGGCGAATGGCAGCTGTTTCTGGACGCCGATGTCCGGCTGCGGCCGGGTGCGCTTAGAGCCGCTGTAGCTGCAGCGCAAATCCAGAGTTCGGGTCTGATTACCGGGTTTCCCCGGCAGATTACCGGCACCTGGCTGGAGCGGCTTGTTGTGCCTCTTATGGGCTTCACGATCATCTCACATTTGCCGGTTCCCCTTGTCCGGGGATCGAACGATCCCCGCTTCGTAGCGGCGCACGGCGGCTTCATGCTGATTCATCGTGACAGCTATGTCCGCTGCGGCGGGCATGAGGCCATCCGCAGCGATCTGGTGGATGATATGTCGCTGGCCCGGGCGGTGAAGCGGGCGCGGGAGCCAGTGGCCCTGGTAGATATTACGGCTGTGGCCGAAATGCGTATGTATCATCAGGCTTCCGAAGTCTGGAACGGCTACCGCAAGAACATTTATGCCGGCCTCGGCCGTAATCCGTTGCTTCTGCTACTCATGCTGGCCTTTTATATCCTTCTGTATGTGGTGCCTGTCGGAATGGCCGTCTACAGTATACTGAACGGTTTGGAGGCAGCGGCGTTCGGGTCCGTCCTCTGTTATTTGGCAGGTGCCGCAGTCAAAAGAACCAGCGATGCTTCGGGCAGACAGCCCGTTTGGCTGTGTCTCTTCATGCCGGCCAGCATCATGTGCCTGGCTGCGATTGCCCTGGGCTCCTGGCGGGGCAACCGCTCACCTCATGGCTACTTATGGAAAGGAAGGCGCTACCGATGAAACAGAAGGCAGTGATTATAGGTGCCGGCTTCGGCGGCTTATCGTCTGCAGTCACCCTGGCTGCCAAAGGCTGGGATGTAACTCTGCTGGAACGTCAGTCTCATCCGGGGGGGAAGCTGCAGCGTATTGAAGAAGCCGGGTACACCTTTGACCGTGGGCCAAGCACTATTACAATGCCCCATGTGTTCCGTTCGCTGTACGAGCTGGCGGGTGCCCGCATGGAGGATTATGTGCAGCTGTATGAGCTGGAGCCGCGTACACGCAATGTGTTCGCTGATGGAACGATAGTGGATTTCTCCAGGAACAACGAATATATGCAGGAGCAGCTTGCCGCTTATAGTCCCGGGGATGCCGCGCGCTATCCGGCGTTCATGGCTGAAGCCGCACTTCTGTACATGCTCAGCGAGAAGCAGTTCCTGAACAGGCTGCTGCTCTCCTGGAAAGATAAAATCTCTCCGGTTCTGGTGCGTGATCTGCTGCGCGTGAGGCCTTTCCTTAGTCTGCAATCCTTACTGAAGCGTTATTTCCATCATCCCCATACGCTAGCAATGATGGGCCGGTATGCGACTTATGTAGGTTCATCACCGTACAAGGCTCCAGCGATTTTTGCCATGCTCGGACATGTAGAGAGCCAGGGAGGGGTCTTTGGGGTTCGCGGGGGGACCTACAAGCTGGTGGAGGGGCTTGTCTCTTTGGCGAAACAGCTGGGAGTGCAGGTGATTACCGGAACAGAGGTAACGCAGATTTCCGTTGTGAACGGCCGGGTGGAGGGGGTAGATACGGCGAAGGGATTCTATGAGGCACGGACTGTCATCGCCGGAGGCGATGTGCTGAGCATTAACCGGAAGCTGCTCCCACAGGAGACCCGGCCGGGAATGAGCGACCGTAGAATATCCTCCTATGAACCTTCTTTATCAGGACTTGTCACCCTTGCGGGTGTAAGGCGTAAATATTCGGGCCTGCTGCATCATACTGTGTTTTTCCCGGAACAATATGAGCCTGAATTCAAGGATATTTTTGTCCGCAGGCGGCCTCCGCAGCATCCCACAGTCTACATTTGCCACTCTGGCTATTCCGAGCAGAAAATGGCGCCTCAGGGGGGAAGCAACTTGTTTATTTTGGCGAATGCACCCTACTTGAGCGATGAGACAGATTGGAGCCAGGACTCCGAAGCCTATGGCGAACGGGTGCTTGAAGTACTGGCTGGTCATGGCATTGACGGGATTGGGGAGGCTGAAGTGCTCAGGCGCTATACCCCGCAGAATATTGCGGACGATACGCTGGCGTACCGTGGAGCCATTTATGGAATCTCCTCCAATTCCGTCCGCCAGACCTTTTTTCGTCCAGGGAACCGTTCCGCAGATATCCAAGGGCTGTGGTATGTAGGCGGCACAACGCATCCCGGCGGCGGAACGCCGGTGGTATCCTTATCCGGAAGGCTGGTTGGTGAATACATTGCCAGTCACACCTGAGCGATCCGCTATTTTTAATGAAGAAGACGGCGTGCATGGATGTGGATTAGGGATATGCTATAATGAAGCGTGCTGGCAGATATTCAGTGGATGGAAAAGCTCATGCGGGAGAGAGTACCTCCCTGCATATTATAGATCGTTAGGAATGGGGGATGACAGCATGAACCGGATGCCGCAGGATGAATCACCATACAACGTAGGCAAGAATCCAGGCACAGCCCCGCAAGCAGTGAAATCTGACGGACATCAGTCTCTGCTGCCTTCATCCACAACGGGGGAACGCAAGATTGAACATGTGAGGCTCTGCTTGAACGAGGAAGTTGGCGGCAGCGGCATTACAACTGGCTTCGAGCATTACCGCTTCCGCCACAATGCGCTTCCTGAGCTGAATTACGATGATATTTCGCTGCGGACAGTCTTCCTGGAACGGGAGCTGCGTACGCCGCTGCTGATCAGCTCCATGACCGGCGGAAGCAGTTCTACCGGCGCTATTAATGCCAGACTGGCTGAGGCAGCCGAGCGCCGGGGTTGGGCGCTCGGGGTCGGCTCCATCCGGGCAGCTGTGGAACGGTCCGAGCTTGCCTCCACCTTCCAAGTCCGTGATAGAGCTCCAGGAATTCCCGTGATCGCCAACATCGGAGCGGTGCAGCTGTCCTATGGCTTTGGCGTGGATGAATGCCGCCGTGCTGTAGAGATAGCCGGTGCGGATTGGCTGGTGCTGCATCTGAACGGGATTCAGGAAGTCTTTCAGCCTGAGGGCAACACCGGATTTGCCTCCTTGCTGTCGCGGATTGAGCAGGTATCCCGGGCACTTGAGGTCCCTGTCGGAGTCAAGGAGGTCGGTTGGGGAATTGACGGAGAAACGGCTTCCCGGCTGTATGATGCCGGTGTTGCCTTTGTCGATGTAGCCGGAGCTGGTGGAACATCATGGAGTCAGGTGGAGAAGTTCCGCAGCAGTGATCCGGTCCGGCGGGCCGCTGCAGAGGCCTTCGCGGATTGGGGGATTTCCACTGCCGAATGCATCGCGGAGGTAAGGGCGGCATCGAAGCATGGTGCGCTGATCGGCAGCGGCGGGCTGAGACACGGCGTCGATGCAGCGAAAGCACTCGCGCTTGGGGCCGATCTGGCCGGCTTCGGGCGGAATCTGCTCGGTCCGGCAGTAGAATCCGAGGAGGCCCTTGACCATGCGCTGGCTCAGGTGGAGCTGGAGCTGCGGACCGCAATGTTCGGTATCGGTGCGCCTGATCTGGCTGCACTGCGTAATACTCCCCGCCTAATAAAGCACTGAGACGAGTAGAGAATACGGAAATAAGGAAGGGCACAAAACGATGATCAAACTGGTCCAAATGGACGAAACCACATTTCAATTTTTCTTGAGCCAATCTACACGGGATTATGCAGAAGATAAAATAAAGGCCGGATCGTGGGATACCGAGACTGCTATGCGGCTGTCCCAGGACGAGATGACCAAATCCTTGCCCGAAGGGCTCAACACCGAGGGGGCTTACATCTTTTCCATCGTAGAGACAGAGTCGGATGCACAGGCCGGATATATCTGGTTCAACGTGATCGAGGGACGCAGCGGGCGTGAGGCCTTTATTTATGATTTTTATGTTTTTGAACCGTTCCAGGGAAAAGGCTACGGCAAGCAGACGCTGCTTGCGCTTGATGAGGAAGCCCGCAAGCTGGATGTAACCAAAATCGGACTGCATGTGTTCGGCCAGAACAACCGCGCCTTCGAGCTGTACAAAAAGATGGGTTTTCTCATCACGGATATCACCATGTCGAAAGATCTCTAGAAAAGAATAGGCTGGCCGTGCTGGCACGGAAGAGACCTCAGGAGAGGTCTTTTTGGCGTTTTTATACATGAACGTGGGGGTGGAGCTGATCACTATAAGCAGGCCGCTGCCCTTTAACGGACACATCCGCCGGAGATCCGCTGTTGCTGGCGGTTTTGTTCTAATATATAATGGTTGAGATCAAGCCCCGGAAATTATGCGGTGATCAATCCAACCGAAAATAGGAGTTGTCATATAAATGGCTTTGAAAGCAGGTATCGTAGGACTTCCGAACGTAGGGAAATCCACATTGTTCAATGCAATTACACAAGCGGGAGCTGAATCCGCCAACTATCCGTTCTGTACCATTGACCCGAATGTAGGTGTTGTGGAAGTGCCGGATGAGCGTCTGGATAAGCTGACAGAGCTGGTGCAGCCGAATAAGACGGTTCCCACGGCTTTTGAATTTGTGGATATTGCCGGTCTGGTGCGCGGTGCGAGCAAAGGCGAAGGCCTCGGCAATAAGTTCCTGGCTCACATTCGTGAAGTGGATGCGATCGTTCATGTCGTACGCTGCTTCGTGGATGAGAACGTTACCCATGTTGATGGCAAGGTGAACCCGATCAGCGACATCCAGACGATTAACCTGGAACTGATTCTGGCTGACCTGGAGAGTATCGAGAAACGGATCGAACGCTCCCGCAAAAACATCAAGGGCGGCGACAAGAAATACGCCCAGGAAGTTGAAGTTCTGGAGCGCGTCAAAGAAGCGCTCTATCAAGACCAGCCTGCGCGCAGCGTGGAATTGTCCGATGACGAGCGTCTGATCGTGCGCGATCTTCACCTGCTCACCCTGAAGCCGGTACTGTATGCGGCCAATGTGGGCGAGGATGAAGTTGCCAGTGCTGAAGAGAACCCTTATGTTCAGCAGGTACGCGAGTTTGCCGTTGCCGAGAATGCCGAAGTGGTACCGATCAGCGCCAAAGTGGAAGCGGAGATTGCTGAGCTGGAAGGCGAAGACAAGGCAATGTTCCTGGAAGAGTTGGGCCTGCAGGAATCCGGGCTGAACCGCCTGATCAAAGCAGCCTACAAACTTCTCGGACTCTACACTTACTTCACTGCAGGTGTGCAGGAGGTTCGTGCCTGGACAATCCGCAAGGGAACCAAAGCACCGGGTGCCGCAGGTGTCATCCATACAGACTTTGAACGCGGATTTATCCGTGCGGAGGTAGTAGCATACGCCGATCTGCTTGCTGCAGGCTCGATGAACGGTGCCAAGGAACGCGGACAACTGCGTCTGGAAGGC
Source organism: Paenibacillus sp. P46E (assembly GCF_001909095.1). Lineage (NCBI taxonomy): Bacteria > Bacillati > Bacillota > Bacilli > Caryophanales > Paenibacillaceae > Paenibacillus > Paenibacillus sp. P46E. Next base: position 158,306 of record NZ_LVYZ01000033.1, on the reverse strand, counting down.
AAAGAGTATCTGGTGCAGGACGGCGATGTCATGCATTTCCGTTTCAACGTATAAGCAAGCTAATCAAGTTATAGCAGCAGGAGGAAGTCATTCGGGTAGGGTTCTACTGCGGATGGCTTTTTTGCATAGAACCGTAGGAAGTCCGCCTGTGTGAATAACATTTCAGCTGTTTTTACATAATAAGGAGCGGATTTCTCGGGCTGCAAAAATATACGTGACCTGGTGTGCGGCACTGTAGCCAATTGGCAGGATCGGTGGTATAATATAAAGTCGTATATCTATTTTTATTGTATTAACAATTTAAAGTTTTTATATTGAATATGAAATTGAATCAGGAGAGGTGAATTCCCTTGTTGGACCGATTGCAATCCCTGGCGGACCGCTATGAGAAACTCAGTGAACTGCTTTGTGACCCGGATGTTGCAAGCGACAGTAAGAAACTGAGGGACTATTCCAAAGAACAATCCGATTTGCAGCCCGCCTTTGAGGCGTATGCCGAATATAAAAATGTAATGGAAGAGCTTGAAGCCGCTAAGATGATGCAGGGTGAAAAGCTTGATGATGAAATGAAGGAAATGGTCAAGATGGAGATTGACGACCTTTCCTCGCGCCAGGTTGTCCTGGAGGAGAAAATCCGCCTTCTGTTACTGCCGAAGGATCCTAATGACGACAAGAACGTGATTGTGGAAATCCGCGGCGCAGCCGGTGGGGATGAGGCGGCATTGTTCGCATCCGATCTGTACCGGATGTACACCCGCTATGCCGATACCCAAGGCTGGCGCATTGAATTGATGGATGTCAATACGAATGACCTCGGCGGATTCAAGGAGGTTATCTTCCTGATTAATGGACGTGGCGCTTACAGCAAAATGAAATTCGAAAGCGGCGCGCACCGCGTTCAGCGTATTCCGGCCACGGAATCAGGCGGACGTATTCATACCTCGACTTCTACGGTTTCGGTGATGCCTGAGGCGGAAGAATTCGAAATTGAAATTCACGATAAGGATATTCGCGTTGATACCTTCTGTTCCAGTGGCGCAGGCGGCCAGTCGGTTAATACCACCAAGTCAGCCGTTCGCGTAACCCACATCCCAACCGGGATAATGGCTACCTGTCAGGACGGAAAATCCCAGAACTCCAACAAGGAGAAGGCATTGCAGGTTCTGCGTGCCCGGATCTCGGATATGAAACGACAGGAAGAGGAAGCGAAATATGCCGGAGAACGCAAGAGCAAGGTCGGCACGGGTGACCGCAGTGAGCGGATTCGTACGTATAACTTCCCTCAGAGCCGTGTAACCGATCACCGTATCGGCCTTACACTGCACCGCCTGGAGCGGGTTATGAATGGAGATATCACAGAGATCATCTCTGCGCTGTCGATTGCCGAGCAAGCGGAATTGATGGAAAAAGGAGAATAATGCTTTGAAACACGACGCTTATGTCATGCCAAATGTGCAAAGCATCCGGGAAGCCTTTGCGGAGGCTTCTTCTTTTTTGGACCAAGCCGGGTGCAATGAGCCGCAGCGCAGCAGCCAGCTGCTGCTGGAGCATGTGCTGGGCTTGTCCGGGGCGGCCTATTATATGACTCTGGCTGATCCGTTTCCGCCTGCGGTGCGTGTGGCCTGGGAAGCCGCCGTCACCCGCCGCGCGGCCGGTGAGCCGGTGCAGTATATCATCGGCGAGCAGGAGTTTTACGGGCGGGCTTTTGAGGTGACGCCCGATGTGCTGATTCCCCGGCCCGAGACGGAGCTGCTCGTCGAAGCGATCCTGAAGTACGGCGCGGAGCTGTGGCCGGACGGCCTTGTGGCTGCGCCGGGCGGAGTGGCGCGGGACAGTGCGGCGGCTGCGGGTGAAGCAGCGCGTGATGGTGCGCCGGGCGGAGTGGCGCAGGACAGTACGGCGGTTGAGGGTGAAGCAACCGCTGGCGGGGCAGAGGCGGGCAACTTGGCAGCCCGCCGGGAGAGCGGCGCGGCAGGTGTGCGCGCGCCGCGTCCGCTGACCGCCGTCGATATCGGCGCCGGCAGCGGAGCGATCTCCGTCACGCTGGCGGCGGAAGCGCCGGCGTGGCGGGTCTGCGCCGGCGATATCTCGCCCGGCGCGCTGGCCGTGGCCGGGCGCAACGCGCAGCGGCACGGCACGGCACTAGACCTGCGGCTCGGCGACCTGCTCGAGCCGTTTGCGGGGATGGAGACGGATATTCTCGTCTCCAACCCGCCGTATATACCCGGCGCAGACATCGCCGGGCTACAGCGCGAAGTGCGCGACCATGAGCCGCGCACCGCTCTGGATGGCGGCGACGACGGGCTTGACCCGTATCGCCGCATGATGGAGCAGCTGAAGCTGCTTCCCGCGCCCCCGCGGCTGGTCGGCTTCGAGCTCGGCCAAGGTCAAGCCGGGCAGGTGGCCGGGCTGTTGCGGGCGGCAGGCCATTGGGAGGAGATCATCACGATCGATGATCTCGCGGGCATCCCCCGCCATGTGCTGGGGATAGCGCGCTAGAACGGCCAAGTGCTATTTGCTGCGGGTGATTGCCCGTTCACGCGTTCCATCACCGCCGAACAAGGCTGCTAGGGAAGGGTGGACGAGCCGGAGGCAGTCCCAAGAATAATATTTTTATTGAGTATAAACTGCTCTAGGTGAAGTGGAATTTCTCCACATATCCAGCAGGTATCCCCCTCAAAGTGACAGTTAGTGGGAATACCTCCACCTATTCAGGGTGAAATTAAGGTCATTCACTCTAGATTGCCAGATTAATTCTACTTATTCCCACTAATGATGTTACGGAAGCTGATTACCGCTGATTTAGTTTTACTTTTTCCACTATGTAGAGTGAACTTAAGAATCTAACCTTGCGATTCGGTGAATCCCTGTGATGTAAGGCTGGGCCGTGCCGCCGCAGCGGAGCAGAACGGTCCCCGCGTAAAATTGTATTTTTGCTGCCCCTTCCTTTACAATAGAATGGACGGGCCTTCGGTGCAGACAGGAATTCAGAAGACCCAGTACGGAGTAGGAGTAAGGAGACAGAATATGCTTCAGAAGATTAAAAAGATCGACGGTGTCATTGTAATCATTCTATTGCTGCTGATGGTCGTCAGCATTTTTTCCATATACAGCGTCACGCATGGACGGGATAAGCTGGATGGGGCGCATCTCCGGATGATCAAGTTCTATGTACTGGGCATGATTGCTTTTATCGGCCTGACTTTTGTGGATTATCGTTTGCTCGTGAAATATGCACTGTACGTATATATTGCGGGAATAGGGATTCTGGTGCTGGTCAGCTTCATTGGTAAGGAGCAGAACGGAGCCCAGGGCTGGATTAAGCTCGGAGGGTTCAGCCTTCAGCCGGCGGAGCTCTTTAAGCTGATTTTGATTCTCTTTCTGGCGGCTGTGCTGGTACGTAAGCGCAAAAACAAGCTGTTGTTCTGGCGGGATGTCGTACCGTTGGGACTGCTTACCATACTGCCGTTCCTGATCGTCATCAGCCAGAATGACCTTGGTAATGCCCTTTCCTATATCGTCATCCTGGTTGGCCTGCTATGGATCGGCAATATCAAGTTCACCCATGCGCTGATCGGATTGCTGGTGATAGGCGGGACGGCAGCCGGGGGGATTATAAGCTACATTCACTACCATGATGAAGTCAAGAATTTCCTTACCGATATCGGACGTTCCCATTGGGTGGAGCGCTTTGACCCGTGGCTGGTCCCCAATGAAGCGACTGCCAAAGCGAGCTATCATACCAAAAATGCCAAGCTGGCCATCGCCTCGGGAGGCATGAGCGGTGAGGGGTACATGAAAGGCAGCTCCGTGCAGACGGACCGGGTGCCTTACACCTATTCCGATTCTATTTTTGTGCAGATTGCTGAGGAATTCGGTTTTGTTGGCTCGGCGCTGGTACTGCTGCTTTATTTTATACTGATCCACCGGATGATTCTGATTGCGCTGGAGTGCAAGGACCGGGGCGGACCGTTCCTCATTGTCGGCATTGTCGCCATGATGTTGTACCAGATCTTCGAGAATATTGGTGCATTCATCGGCCTGATGCCGCTGACCGGAATTACCCTGCCGTTCATTAGCTACGGGGGGACCTCGCTGATGATCAATATGGCCAGCATCGGCCTGGTCATGAGTGTCCGTCTGCATGGTCAGGAAGTGGAAGAAGATCTGCCGAATCCGTCTTTATATGCCTCTCCTGCGAAGCAGGGATAGCTGTTGAAAAGATATACCTGGAACCGCTGAAGCACATCTGATGATGGGCTCCGGCGGTTTTTTATTTTACTATAAGGGTCAGGGATGGTATGGACGTTTCCTAAAAATTGTATTTGTAATGCAGCTTGTTTTAAAATGGAAATTAACGGGCTTCTTCTGAATGTGTGCTCCAGCGGAAAACCGAATCCAGGTACAGTTAGGGGCTAGCTCCATGCTGCAGAGGTTCAAAAAGATCGATGGTGTCATCGTTGTTGTTCTGCTTATGCTGATGGTCATCAGTATTTTATCGATATACAGTGTTACGCACGGACGAGATGACGACGGGCTGCACATACAGATGCTGAAGTGGTACGGGCTGGGCTTTGTTGTGTTCTTCGGATTATCCCTGTTTGATTATCGTCTTCTGGTCAAGTATGCACATTATATCTATACGCTGGGCATAGTGATTCTGGTGGTGGTCAGCCTTTTCGGGAAGGTGAAATACGGTGCACGGGGCTGGCTGGAGGTAGGGGGACTAAGTGTTCAGCCGGCGGAGCTGTTCAAGCTGATTCTGATTCTCGCGCTGGCTGCACTGCTGGTCCGCAAAAATAAAAATGAGCTTCAGTTCTGGCGGGATGTCGTGCCGCTTGGTATGATTGCGCTGCTGCCGTTTGCGATCGTCATCAGCCAGAACGACCTGGGCAACGCGCTAAGCTATATGGTCATCCTGCTCGGTCTGCTGTGGATTGGCCGGATTAAATGGTCTAATGCGCTGATTGGACTGATTGTTGGGGGCGTAGCGGTGGGAGGATTTATTTACAGCTACATTAACTATCATGAGCAGATGACTCATTTCCTCTCTGAAACCATTGGCCGCAAGCATTTTGTGGCCCGCTTCGACCCCTGGCTGGTGCCGGAGCTGGCAAGCAGCGACGACAGCTATCAGACGCGCAATGCCAAAATAGCCATTGCCTCAGGCGGGCTCAGCGGGGAAGGCTATATGAAGGGCGGTTCGGTACAGTCTGGTAAAATACCAGTGTTGTATACAGATGCGATCTTTGCACAGATTGCCGAGGAGTTTGGTTTCGTGGGGTCGGCGCTGCTGCTACTGCTGTTTTTTATTCTCATCCACCGGATGATTCTGATCGCCCTGGAATGCAGGGACCGCGCCGGACCTTATCTGATCATCGGAATTGTAGCCATGCTGCTGTATCAGATTCTTGAGAACATTGGCGCGTACATCGGCCTGATGCCGCTTACCGGAATAACGCTGCCGTTCATCAGCTATGGCGGGACCTCTGTTCTAATTAATATGGCCAGCATGGGTATTGCGATGAGTGTGCTGCTGTATGGCCAGGATGTAGAGGAAGACCTGCCAGCGCCGACGGTACATTTCTGAAATTTGTAAAATCAATAGATTGATAGGTTTGCAGACTCTCCCTCCCGGGCATACTGGGGACATAAGCGTTTTTGAGGGAGAGGGGCTGCAGGAAATGGAAGGGAACAAGACTGGGAAACAGGATTCCTTACGGGTAACTTTTAAGTATACTGCCATTTTAATTTGTTTTTTTATGGTTCTTATGATGGCCTGGGAAGGGCAAAAAACCGATGCGGCCGTAGCAGAAGTGTCCATTCCGCAGGATTCGATCCGGCTGCGCATTCTGGCGAATTCGGATGCTGCAGGTGATCAGCTCGTCAAACGCCAGATCCGTGACAGTGTAGTTGACCAGATGAACCAGTGGGTGGCTCTTCTGGAAGATCCGCAGAGTCTGGAACAGGCCCGGACACTGATCCGGAGCCATTTGCCGGAGCTGAATGCATTGGTGGCCCGGGAGCTGAATAAGCGGGGGATAGAGTATGGCTATAACGTAGAGCTGGGTATCGTCCCGTTCCCGACCAAAATGTATGGCGGCAAGGTCTATCCGGCGGGAGAGTATGAAGCGGTGCGTATCACGCTGGGCGCCGGCAAGGGACAGAATTGGTGGTGCGTGCTGTTTCCGCCGCTCTGCTTCATTGATGCAGGGTCGGGGGATGCGGCGGCACCTGCCGCGGCCAAAGCCAAGACTGCCTCAGCGGCAGCAACCGGAGAAGGAGTTAAAGTGAAGACTGCGGATCGAGGGGCGGTAACCACAGCCTCTGTAAATACAGCGGCATCTGCTGCAAGCGGGGAAGCGGAAACGCCGAAGGTGCGGTTCTTCTTCTGGGAGCTGCTGGAGAACTTATGGAGCTGGATCAGCGGATTATTCAGCTGAGATTCTATGAATCTAATACGGCCTATGTTACGATATAGTGTGAACTGAATCAGATTTCCTGCGGCGCCACCTGGTGGGGCCGCTTTTGTTGAACTTATAAGAATTTATATATAAGGCTTTACATGCTGAGGCTATAAAGTCACCCTATGTAGAAAGCTTGTGATGAGAATGACAGAACTTCAAGAATCTTCGTTTGCGGTCCAGCGCCGCAGTAGCCAAATCGAATCCACCCAGTATTGGAAGCTGTCTCCGGCAGAACCCAATGGTACGGATTGCGTTCCTTATCTGCAGAGCACGGCAGACCAGGAAGCTATTGAAGAGGCGGCAGCACTGCTGCGCGAAGGAAGTACCGTCGCGTTTCCGACCGAGACGGTGTACGGACTGGGGGCGGACGCCCGCAGCACGGCTGCGGTAGAAGCGGTTTTTGCTGCCAAGGGAAGGCCTTCCGACAATCCGCTGATCGTGCACATTGCCGAGCGGAGCGAATTGGACGGGCTGGTGACAGAGGTGCATCCTTCCGCGGCGGCGCTGATCGATGCTTTTTGGCCGGGACCGCTAACTGTTGTGCTCCCGGTCCGGCCAGGCGTGCTGTCCCCGCTGGTGACAGCGGGTCTGGATACGGTCGGCGTGCGCATGCCGGATCATCCGCTCGCGCTGGCGCTGATCCGCGCAGCGGGCTGTCCGGTGGCCGCGCCCAGCGCCAACCGCTCCGGTCGGCCGAGTCCCACGCTGGCCGCCCATGTGCTGGAGGACCTCGCCGGATACATCGGCGGGGTGCTTGACGGCGGCGCGGCCGGAGTCGGCCTGGAGTCGACCGTCGTGCAGGTGCAGCCGGACGGGACGGCCGCCGTGCTCCGTCCCGGCGGCATCACCGCCGAGCAGCTCGCGGCGGTGCTCGGTCCCGGGGCCATCACCCCGGCCCCGGCCTCTGCCGTGGACGTTGCCGCCGGGGCTCCCGGCGCGTCCACGGACCCTGCGGAAGCGCCTGCGGCCGCTTCCGGCTATTCCCCCGGCGCGGCGCATGCCGCCGGGGACAACAGCCCGGCGCCGCGCGCGCCGGGCATGAAGTACACGCACTACGCCCCGCGCGGAGCGCTTGGCGTAGTGCGCGGGGCTTCCGCGCAGCGCGTGGCGGAAGCCGCCGCGGACCTGCTGCAGGCGGCGCGCCGCGACGGCGAGATCACGGGCCTGCTCCTCTTCGAGGAGCATAGGGCCCTGTATCCCGCCAGCGTGGCCGCCTGCGTGGTGTCCCTCGGCTTGCTGGCCTCGCCGGAGGAAGGAGCACGCTCCCTGTATTCCGCGCTGCGGCGCTTCGATGAAGCGGGAGCGACCTACATTCTGGCCGAGGCCTGCCCGGATACCGGCCTCGGCGCAGCCATCATGAACCGGCTGATGAAAGCCGCCGGAGGAACCGTCATAGAAGCGGGATAACCCTCGGGTAGCTTCGTTGCCGTATACCCTGATTGTTAAAGTTCCTATGTTGTACTCTCCGTGCGGGTAGCGTACTAGAGTCATGAATCCCCCCTTGTCCGCATATGGTTGTGGTACAAGACTTTCGGACTTTGGGGGTATGGGCATGGACATAGGGGGAGTATATGCTGGCTGGGGCCAAATAGTTACGATAGCCATTATGGCAATCGCGCTGGGGATGGACGCTTTTTCACTCGGTGTAGGCATCGGGATGAAGGGCATCCGTCTTTTGCATGTTTTGCAGCTCAGTCTCTTGATTGCTTTTTTTCATGTGCTGATGCCCCTGCTTGGCTTGTTCACCGGCAGTTATGTCGGACATTTTCTCGGACAAGTTACCACCTATGCAGCCGGAGGGCTGCTGGTACTGCTCGGCGGACACATGGTATTCAATTCCTTTCGGACAGAGCATACCCGGAGTAATCCTGTGGATCACCGCAATTTCTGGGGGATGCTGCTGATTTCGCTCAGTGTGAGTATAGATTCATTTTCGGTAGGGGTTTCCCTTGGGATGTTTGTGAATAGCGTAGTGTTAACCGTGCTCGCCTTTGGGGCCTGCGGGGGGCTGATGTCGATTTCCGGATTGCTGCTGGGAAGGAGAGTCAGCCGTGGGCTTGGTGATTACGGGGAGGCGCTGGGCGGGGGGATTCTGCTTGCGTTTGGATTACTGTTCATCTTCTGATACAATAACGGCACAACAATATTTCATATTTCAATTTATTTGTTAATGGAGGTGGAAAGTATGCTGCATATTTTATTCGTCTGCACAGGAAATACGTGCCGTAGTCCTATGGCTGAGGGGCTTCTCCGGAAGCTTGCGAAGGAGCGGGGAATCGACGTGGAAGTGCGGTCTGCAGGCGTTTCCGCCATTTCCGGTACTTCCATATCCAGACATGCCGCGGCGATTCTGCGGGACGAAGGAATTCATGATCATATCCAGTCCACGCAGCTGAGCGGAGAGACAGTAGCCTGGGCGGATCTGGTGCTTACCCTCACGGGAGGCCACAAACGCCACTTGCTGCAGTATTTTCCGGAGGCTGTTGCGAAGACATATACGCTAAAAGAATATGTCTACGATGAAGAAGCCGTGAACGCGGATATCCGCGAGCTGGATAGCCTGTATGCGGACGCCGAGCTTAGCCTTGCACTGGGAGCAGAGCCGAAGTCCTCTGATTTGCAGCGGATCATCGAAATCCGCCAACGGATTCCAAGCTTTGATATCTCCGATCCGTTTGGAGGTCCCAGGGAAGATTACGAGCTGGCCGCTGCCGAGATCCGTACAGCGCTGTACAGTCTTCTGGATAAACTGGAGTCCTTACGCCGTTTGTAATGGTGGTTGATTTTTCGCAGCCATTCCTTTAAGATAAAATTAAATATTATCCGGTTCCGGTGTAACTGGCGACAGATGTGGATCAAACCACGATGGAGCACTGGAATAAACGGCCGGTCGCCTGGGCAAAAGAGCACATCCGCAGTAGGTTGCGGACTGCTCTTTTTTGTTTAAAATACAGGATTGCATTTAGGTTGAGTTTCTACTTGCTTGAGGGAGGCGGAAGTGATGAATCAAGTCATGAAGCAGGACTCACGGGCGAATCCGGCACCTGGCCATCTATCCGGTGATGCTGGTCAACCGGCGGGAGCGGAGCTTTCTTTATCGGCTGCAACCGCTGCTGTAATACGGGAGCTGTCAGAAGCCGGAAATCTGGGACCCGGTAAAATCCTAGTCGTTGGTGCAAGCACGAGCGAGGTAGCCGGGGTCCGTATTGGTACCGGTGGTGCGCTGGAAGTGGCGCAGCAGCTGCTGGAGGGTATTGCTCAAGTCGCTGGGGAGAAGGGATTTCATCCGGTATACCAGTGCTGCGAGCATTTGAACCGCTCGCTGGTGATGGAGCGTTCATTGCTGGAGAAGCTGGGGCTTAGGGAAGTATCGGCTGTGCCAATACCGGGAGCCGGAGGTTCTATGGCTGCGGCTGCTTATCGTTCGATGGCTGATCCGGTACTTGCAGAAACGGTGGAAGCCCATGCCGGCATAGATATTGGCGAGACGCTAATCGGGATGCACTTGCGCCGGGTGGCGGTGCCTTTCCGGCCTAGCTTACGCTACATTGGTTCGGCCCGGGTGAATGCAGCCTGGAGCAGACCTCCGCTGATCGGCGGGGAACGTGCGGTCTACCGTGCGCCGGAGACCAGCGGAATGGGCAATTGCGATTAGTACGCTTGAAATTCCGGTACTATGGCAATTAATAACGCAGGCTGAGTGTTGAACGCGTACAAGGACAGCGGGAATTTTTGACGGAATGCCACTGAATATGGAGTTTGACTTTACACAACATAAACTAAAGAGCACTAGGGAGGAAATAAGAATCATGGAACAATTGCGTAAGAGTGACCCTGCAGTACTGGAAGCGATGGGACTGGAACTAAGCCGTCAGCGTGCCAACATTGAGCTTATTGCCTCAGAGAATATCGTCAGCGAAGCCGTAATGGAAGCGATGGGTTCTGTGCTCACGAATAAATATGCCGAAGGGTACCCCGGCAAACGGTATTATGGCGGTTGTGAAGATGTAGATATCGTAGAGAATCTGGCCCGTGACCGTGCCAAGCAGCTCTTCGGTGCGGATCATGCCAATGTACAGCCGCACTCCGGCGCCCAAGCTAATATGGCGGTATATCTTGCTGCGCTGAATCCCGGTGACACCGTTCTGGGGATGAACCTGGCACATGGCGGCCATCTCACACACGGCAGCCCTGTGAATGCTTCCGGGCTCCTGTATAATTTTGTCGCTTATGGTGTACAGGAAGATACCTTCCTGATTGATTATGATGAAGTGCGCAAGGCTGCATTCAAACACCGTCCGAAATTAATTGTTGCCGGAGCAAGCGCGTATCCCCGTACGATTGATTTTGAAGCCTTGGGCTCTATTGCGAACGATGTAGGCGCCTTGTTCATGGTGGATATGGCCCATATTGCCGGACTGGTGGCTGCTGGTCTTCACCCAAGTCCCGTTCCGCATGCCCATTTCGTAACCACAACCACGCACAAAACCCTGCGCGGTCCCCGTGGAGGGATGATTCTATGCAGACAGCCTTGGGCAGCAGCGATCGATAAAGCCGTATTCCCGGGCTCGCAAGGCGGACCACTGATGCATGTGATTGCGTCCAAGGCGGTTTCCTTTGGTGAAGCCCTTCAGCCATCATTCAAAACCTACGCCGAAAATGTAGTAAAAAACGCTAAGGTGCTGGCGGAAACATTGATTGGTGAAGGAGTTAACATTGTATCCGGCGGTACTGACAACCACTTGATGCTGCTTGATACCCGCAATCTCAATATTACTGGCAAGGATGCCGAGAAAGTTCTCGATTCTATCGGTATTACGGTCAATAAGAATGCTATTCCGTTTGATCCTACCAGCCCGTTTGTGACAAGCGGAATCCGTATTGGCACACCTGCAGTCACCTCGCGCGGAATGGACGAGCAGGCGATGGTTACCATCGGCCGTATAATCGCTAACGTATTGAAGAATCCTGCTGATGAAGGTAAGCTCTCTGAGGCTGCCCGTGATGTTGCTGCACTGACTGAACAATACCCAATCTATCCGGGTCTTCAATACTAAACTAAAAGGCAACAGCTGGAGACCCATACCCGGCCTGTTGTTTCAAAAGCCTTTACAGACACCGGTGATTCCCGGTGCTGTAGAGGCTTTTTTTTAAAGATAAGAACGTATAGGTTTCACGTTATAAATGACTCTTTGTTTTCCCGCTGAAACGGATACCTGGAGGTATACCGCGGTGTCGCTGCTCCAGATGCATAAGATTTAAGAAGGACGGCGAAACGTTACCATTTGCAGACATGGTATGGATATATTTAAACGGAGGTTATTACATTTGATAACTGTATGTGCGCATGTTTAAATGCAGTGGCGTTTCCGAACAGGCAGTTCTCGTTGAAGCTCTGATTCGAAGAGAGTTGTTGCATAATGTTCACATTTACTCCTGTTGTTTTGTCGAAAATACTCGTGAAAAATTCATGAAAGTTCATGGAATTTTCAACGAAATAAGTGAAAAAAATGTGAAAAGTATGAATTGAATAAAAGAGCATAAACTAAGGCGGATTGTTTTTTGTACAGAAAGATCCAGTTTACGGCCTTTTCGGCAAAGCGATGCAGCAGCAAATATAATTCCGTTCTTCAGAACCAGGCCTTCCTAGGTGAAATACACCTCGGGTGATGATATAATAGACAAGATTTAGCCAGGGGAGAAGCAAAAGCGCTTTCTACGGCTATAAATAAGACTTACAATTACCGGAGGGACAAGAATGGGAAAATTGGTGATTTGCGATCATCCTTTGATTCAGCACAAATTAACATTTATTCGCGATGTGCGGACGAACACGAAAGAGTTCAGAGAGCATGTTGATGAAGTCGCTACACTTATGGCATATGAGATTACGCGTGATATTCCACTCGAGACCATTACTGTGCAGACGCCTGTAGCGGAAACGGAGAGCAAAGTGATTTCCGGAAGAATGCTGGGCCTGATCCCGATTCTGCGGGCTGGACTGGGGATGCTTGAAGGCGTACTGAAGCTGCTGCCTGCTGCCAAGGTAGGCCATGTTGGATTGTTCCGTGATCCCGATACCCTTCAACCGGTTGAATATTACATTAAGCTTCCTACAGATGTTCAGGAGCGTGAATTGATTGTTATCGATCCGATGCTGGCTACAGGCGGCTCCGCTATTGCCGCTATCACCTCGCTGAAGAACCGCGGATGCACACAGATCAAGATGATGAACCTGATTGCCGCTCCGGAAGGTGTTGCTGCTGTACAAGCTGCACATCCCGATGTTGATATCTATGTGGCTGCGCTGGATGACCATCTGAATGATCACGGCTATATTGTTCCGGGACTCGGGGATGCCGGTGACCGTCTGTATGGAACCAAGTAAATATAATTAAGTAACAGTAGTATAGAACAAAGAAAATACTTAAGTGTTTTGAAGAGAGGGTAGGGGTTATGTCCAAAATTAAAGTGATGACGATTTTCGGAGTGCGCCCCGAGGCGATCAAAATGGCGCCTTTGGTTCTGGAGCTTGCCAGACATCCCGAACACATTGAATCCGTGGTTTGCGTAACAGCGCAGCACCGCGAACTGCTGGACCAGGTACTGGAGGTCTTCCGAATCACTCCTGATTATGATCTGGATGTGATGAAGGACCGCCAGACGCTGAACGAAATTACCATTCGGGTGCTGGAGGGGCTGGAACCGGTGCTTCGGGAAGCTAAGCCGGACCTTGTGCTGGTGCATGGAGATACACTTACCACCTTCCTGGCCAGCTACGCTTCGTTCCTGCAGCAAATTCAGGTAGGCCATGTGGAAGCAGGACTTCGGACCTGGAACAAGCTGTCCCCATATCCTGAAGAAATGAACCGTCAGTTGACGGGAGTTCTTGCAGACCTGCACTTTGCTCCGACTGACTGGTCAGCGGGCAATCTGAGACACGAGAACAAAAAAGAATCAAGTATTTATATCACAGGCAACACCGTAACCGATGTGTTTCAATATACCGTACAGCCGGACTACCGGCATCCTGTGCTGGATTTTGCTTCAGGAAAACGACTTATTTTAATGACGGCGCACCGCAGAGAATCCCAAGGCGAACCGCACCGTCATATTTTCCGTGCTGTCAAAAGAATCGCTGATGAATTTGAAGATGTAGCCATAGTTTATCCTGTGCATCCGAGTCCGGCAGTCAAGGAACCGGCACATGAGATACTCGGCGGACACCCTAGAATCAAGCTGATTGATCCGCTGGATGTCGTTGACCTGCATAACTTTTATCCGCATACCCACCTGATATTAACCGATTCCGGCGGCCTGCAGGAGGAAGCTCCCTCCTTTGGAGTTCCTGTGCTTGTGCTGCGTGATACCACTGAGCGCCCGGAAGGGATCGAAGCCGGAACACTGGAACTTGTAGGGACGGACGAGGAGAAGGTGTATCAACGGACACATGCCCTTTTGACTGATCAGGACCTCTATCAGTCGATGAGCCGGGCCGCCAACCCGTATGGAGATGGTAAAGCCTCCAAAAGAATTGTCAATGCGATTTTGCATCATTTCGGTGTGGTCCAGGAACGTCCGGAAGAGTTTCACAGAATGTTCACAATACAGTCAGATGGCATGGAAAATGAACTTCTCAAATAACCAAAACCAACATACAGTGAAACTGTACGGTTTATATGGTTTTGGAATGTTTTGCTGTGATTATTTTCATATTTTCATCCGAAAAATCCACTGTTTTCACTGGATTGACAAAGTATTGTAACATTCAGTAAAATGAATTGGAATTCCAAGGGCGGGATACAATGAAAGAACCTGGTCAGTCAAATAATGACAACCGAAATGCCGGTAAATCATTCCAGGCTATGGGTCTTGTCACAGCCATTGGAGTAGATCTTGCCGGCTGCACCATAGGTGGTTACCTCCTCGGGAAATGGCTTGGAGGCATGTGGGGCAATCCTGGTTTATGGATTGGTTTAGGTGTTCTTTTCGGTATGTTATCAGGAGCTGCAAGCCTAGCTGCTGTGATCAAGAAAGTGATGAGGGATGGCGATGGATGACAGCAGGAAACTGAATAAGCTTTTGACTTATACTGTACTAGGAATAATCGTGGTCTGTCTCATCATCGCAGAGTTGATGCCTCATCGGCGAACTGTTTTTCACGGTATTGTTTTAGGTGCTTCTGTTAGCTGTCTGAATGTCCTTTATATGGCTTATAAGATTAAGAATATCGCCAATGCAGCGGCAGGCAATCGAAAAGGCAGGGCAACACTTGGTTTTGGGGTTAGAGTAGCGAGTTCAATACTAGCGATTGTTCTGGCTTTAGAGTATCCTCATTACTTTAATGAGATAGCAGTTTGTGCCAGCCTGGCGGCTGGACAATTTACTCTCTTCATTATAGGGTTTATATTAGTGCTCAACGATGATTGAAATGCTACTGCTGAGAAAGGGGTGAGTAAACATGCATGAATCACCAATTATAAAAATTCTGGGACTACAAGTAGACTTGTCCATCGTGCTGATGTTGCTGGTAACCTGCACAATCGTCTTTGTCCTTGCACGTCTCGCAACCAGTAACCTTTCCGTTGAAAACCCCGGGAAATTGCAGAATTTCATGGAATGGGTGGTTGAATTTGTTCAGAACCTGATTTCCGATACCATGGACCTGAAAAAGGGGAAACCGTACCTTTCACTGGGTTTGACACTTATCTTGTTTATCTTCGTAGGTAATATGCTCGGCCTTCCGTTCGGGATCGTCACAGAATACACGGATGCAAGCAGTGCTCACATCTTTGGAAAAGAGATTATCCCGGTGGTTGAAATGCTTAAAGACCACGAAGAGGTTGGTGTAAGCTGGTGGAAATCTCCGACTGCAGACCCTGCGGTAGCGATGGGACTGGCAGGTTTGATCTTCGTACTGGTTCATTTCCTCGGAATCACACGTAATACCAAAGCGTATTTCAAACATTATTTCCAGCCGTTTTGGTTTTTCTTCCCGATTAATTTAATCGAACAGTTTTCCAAATTGCTGACACATGGCATGCGTTTGTTCGGTAATATTTTTGCCGGGGAGGTATTGATCTCTGTGTTGATTCAGCTAGGATCAAGTGGAATCATTGGAGGCATCGCATCCATTCCGCTTCTCATGGTATGGCAGGGATTCAGTATATTTATCGGTTCAATCCAAGCTTTTGTCTTCACTATTTTGACTTTTGTGTATATCTCGCAAGCGCTGGATACGCACGAAGAACATTAATTCTAGGCTTGAATGCAACTCGTTTGCATCTTGCTTTGAAATAAATATAATTCACAATACTACAGATATCTAAGGAGGATTTAAGAAATGGGAGTTATGGCATATATTGCGGCTGCTCTTGCAGTAGGTCTGGGCGCACTTGGCGCTGGTATCGGTAATGGTTTGATTGTAAGTAAAACGGTAGAAGGTATTGCCCGCCAGCCGGAAGCTAAGTCCACACTGCAAACAACTATGTTTATCGGTGTAGGTCTGGTAGAAGCCCTTCCGATCATCGGTGTAGTATTGGCGTTCATTTTCTACGGTCAGGCTTAAGAAGGATTGTATCGTTTACGGCGGGGAAGGCCATGGCCCTCCGCGCTTTCTTTTTTGAATTTAAGGCTAGCCTTTTAAGGATATAGAATGTTCAGTGGAAAGGAGTGACCCTAATTGCATTTTTCAATTACATCACTAGTGTTGGCGCTGGTAGCCTTCTTGATTTTGTATTTCCTACTCACTAAGTATGCTTTCGGGCCTCTGTTCTCCGTGATGGAGAAACGGCGCGAACTTGTGTTGCAGCAAATCACTGAGGCTTCACAGACTCGTGAACAAGCGGTTGCTTATGTTGAAGAACAGAAACAGGCGCTTCAAACAGCACGTAAAGAAGCTCTTGAAATCATCGAGCAGTCCAGACAAACCAGCAGCAAGCAGACCGAGCAGCTGATCGAGTTGGCTAAGGTTGAAGCTTCCCGGATCAAGGATGAAGCCGTACGTGACATCCAGAACGAGAAGAACAAAGCGGTCGAAGAACTGCGCGGCGAGCTCGGAGCGGCATCCGTCAAGATTGCTTCCAAGCTGCTTCAAAAGGAAGTTAGCACCGATCCTGCGCAAGAAGGGCTTGTTGACCAATACCTCAAAGAGGTCGGAGGCCGGTCATGAGTCGGGATACGATAGTCGCCAAAAGATATGCGAAGGCATTGTTCGAGGTTGCTTTTGAAGAGCGGCAGACCCTTGAAATCGAAGAGGATCTGAAAAGCCTGGTTACTGCGCTGAATTCGGATACAGAGCTGCAGAGATTTATCAGCTCTCCGCGAATCTCCGGTGAAGACAAGCTTGCCGTGCTGAAAAGAGCGTTGGAAGGCAAGCTGTCGGGGGCGGTTATCAACACTCTGGAAATCCTGATGAAGCGGGGCAGAATGGATATTCTTCCGGATCTGCTGGACAGCTATATCAAGATTGAAGGGGATAGTCTTGGTCAGGCAGATGCCACCGTCTATTCAACCTATTCGCTCAGTAGTAGCGAGTTAACCCAGGTTGCCGAGGAATTCGGCCATTTGTCGGGCCGGAATATCCGCATCACAAATGTGGTTGATAAAAGCTTGCTTGGCGGACTGAAGGTCGTTATCGGCGATACGCTGTATGACGGCAGCCTGTTCGGCAAACTTGCGCGTCTTGAGAAATCTTTTAATGATAAGCATAGAAGATAGGGGTGAGGATATTGAGCATTAGACCTGAAGAGATCAGCAGTTTGATCAAAAGTCAAATTGAGCAATATAAAGCCGAAATCGAAGTGGCCGAAATCGGCACCGTCATTCAAGTCGGCGACGGTATCGCCCGTGTCTACGGTCTGGAAAACGCGATGGCAGGGGAACTGCTGGAGTTCTCCAACGGAGTAGTGGGCATGGCACTCAACCTGGAAGAAAGCAACGTCGGTGTTGTTATCCTGGGTGAGTACACGGAAATTCGTGAAGGCGATCAAGTAAAACGTACAGGACAAATTATGCAGGTTCCCGTAGGCGAAGCCCTGCTGGGCCGTGTAGTGAACGCACTGGGTCAGCCGGTAGACGGTAAGGGTCCGATTGCAACAACGGAATTCCGTCCGGTGGAAAACAATGCACCAGGCGTTATCGACCGTAAATCGGTGCATGAGCCTATGCAGACCGGTCTTAAGGCTGTCGATGCGATGGTGCCAATCGGCCGCGGACAACGCGAGCTCATCATCGGTGACCGTCAAACGGGTAAAACCGCAATCGCTATTGATGCGATTATCAACCAAAAAGGCAATGGCATGAAATGTATCTATGTTGCCATTGGCCAGAAGCAATCAACAGTAGCACAGGTTGTTGAAACCCTTCGCCGCCACGGCGCACTGGATTATACAATTGTTGTAACCGCGTCGGCCTCCGAGCCTTCACCGCTGCTGTATATCGCTCCATACGCAGGCTGCGCAATGGGCGAATATTTCATGTACAAAGGCGAACACGTTCTTGTTATCTATGATGACCTTTCGAAGCAAGCTTCCGCTTACCGCGAATTGTCCTTGCTGCTCCGCCGTCCACCGGGCCGCGAAGCGTTCCCTGGTGACGTATTCTATCTGCACTCCCGTCTGCTGGAACGTGCGGCTAAGCTTAGCGATGAGCTTGGTGGGGGTTCATTAACCGCTCTGCCATTCATCGAAACACAGGCCTCTGACGTATCGGCGTACATTCCTACGAACGTAATTTCGATTACAGACGGTCAAATCTTCCTGGAATCCGATCTGTTCAACTCCGGTCAGCGTCCGGCGATCAACGTGGGTATCTCTGTATCCCGTGTAGGTGGTTCGGCACAGATCAAGGCGATGAAGAAGGTTGCCGGCTCACTCCGTCTGGATTTGGCCCAATACCGCGAACTTCAGGCGTTCTCCCAGTTCGGTTCCGATCTCGATAAATCTACGCAGGCCCGTTTGAACCGTGGTGCGCGCATGATGGAGATTCTGAAACAGGGCGTTAACCAGCCGCTCTCCGTTGAGCATCAGGTTATCAGCTTGTATACCGCTGTCAAAGGCCATTTGGATGATATTCCAGTCAAAGACGTTAGACGTTTTGAGAAGGAATTCCTGGCTTATGTAGACAGCAATGCGGCTGAAATTGCTAAATCCATTACAGACACCAAGGATCTGACTGCTGATAACGAAGCCGCCCTTAAGGAAGCTATCGACAAGTTCAAAAGAGGCTTCGCGACAAGCTAAGCTTTACAGTCATTCTATGGATGTTTCAAACCGGGCTTTGGCCTAGCCAAAGCTCTGGAATATGCTTACAAACGGAGTTTTGATTACCGTCAAAGCTCAGATTATGCTTACGAAGTTAGTACTATTTCGTCAAAGCTCAGATTATGCTTACGAAGTTAGCTTTGACTTCGTCAAAGCTCTAAGGTGGTGAAATCATGGCAAGAAGCATGCGTGATATTAAACGTCAAATCAAGAGCGTTCAGAACACCAGACAGATCACTAAAGCCATGGAGATGGTTGCCGCCTCCAAGCTGCGTAAAGCACAGGAAAAGGCCGAAGCTGCCCGTCCTTATTCAGAAAAGCTGAAAGAGGTCGTAGCGAGTATCGCTTCCGGCTCACAGGATGCTACGCATCCCATGCTGGTCAGCCGTCCCGTGAAGAAAACCGCGTATCTGATTGTGACCTCCGACCGAGGTCTGGCAGGAGGATACAACGCGAATATTCTGCGTAAAGTGACCATGCTGCTCGCGGAGCGCCACAAGTCTAAGGATGAGTATGCTCTGTTCGTTATCGGCCGCAAAGGCCGTGACTTTCTACGCCGCCGTGAATATCCGATTGTGGAGGAAGTTACTGAGCTCTCCGATACACCGAAGTTTGCCGACATCAAGTCGATTGCCTACTCGGCGGTGCAGCAGTTTGAAACAGGCGTTTATGACGAGCTGTACATCTGCTATAACCGTTTTGTGAATGCAATCAGTCAAGTGCCTACCGTTGACCGGCTGCTGCCTATGGAAGCGGTAGAACAGCATGAGAAGAAGGCAGAAGGTATACACGCAATGTACGAATATGAGCCTTCCGCTGAAGGCGTGCTTGAAGTACTGCTTCCAAAGTATGCAGAAACGCTGATTTATAGCGCTATTCTGGATGGCAAGGCCAGTGAGCTGGGCGCGAAAATGACAGCAATGGGCAGTGCAACGAAGAACGCGTCAAAAATGATCGGAGATCTTACACTTACGTATAACCGTGCCCGTCAGGCGGCAATTACGCAGGAAATTACCGAGATCGTGGCAGGAGCGAACGCGCAGTCTTAAAATATATGCGAAGCCAAACTCTTCGGCTTATATTTTCACAAGAAACGGGTGCCGCATAAGAGAGATTTATCCCACTTATGCGGTGCGGTGATTTCTTTTTAATGCAACAGCTTTCGAGGAGGGAAATAATATAATGAACAAAGGACGCGTTGTAAGCATTATGGGTCCGGTTGTCGATATTGAATTTGAACGCGGCCAGCTGCCCGAGATTTTCAACGCTATCAAGATTGTAACCAGCCTGGCAAACGGCCGCACGATTGATTTAACCCTGGAGGTTTCCAATCACCTGGGTGATAATCTGGTGCGTTGTATCGCCATGTCTTCCACAGATGGTCTGGTTCGGGGCTTGGAAGCACTTGATCAGGGAGGGCCGATTTCGGTTCCGGTTGGCGCAGCTACCCTTGGACGGGTATTTAACGTACTGGGAAATCCTATTGATAACGGTGCTGAAGTGGTTGCGGAGAGAAATCCGATTCACCGTCTGGCTCCGACATTTGATGAACTGTCAACACAAGCGGAAATTCTGGAAACCGGGATCAAGGTTATCGACCTGCTTGCCCCTTACGCTAAAGGCGGTAAAATCGGCCTCTTCGGCGGTGCCGGCGTAGGTAAAACCGTAACGATTCAGGAACTGATCAATAACATTGCCCAGGAACACGGCGGGATTTCCGTATTCGCAGGCGTTGGCGAACGTACCCGTGAAGGTAATGACCTCTATCATGAAATGACCGATTCCGGCGTTATCAAGAAGACAGCAATGGTATTCGGACAAATGAATGAGCCGCCGGGCGCACGTCTTCGTGTAGCTCTGACCGGGCTGACCATGGCGGAATATTTCCGTGATGTGGAAGGCCGCGATACGCTGCTCTTTATCGACAACATATTCCGCTTCACCCAAGCGGGTTCCGAAGTATCAGCATTGCTTGGCCGTATGCCTTCTGCCGTAGGTTACCAGCCTACTCTGGCAACAGAAATGGGCCAGCTGCAAGAGCGTATCACTTCCACCAAAAAAGGTTCGGTTACCTCCATTCAGGCGATCTACGTGCCTGCGGATGACTACACTGACCCTGCTCCGGCGACGGCGTTTGCCCACTTGGATGCAACCACCAACCTGGAGCGTAAAATCTCCGAAAAGGGTATCTTCCCGGCTGTAGACCCTCTGGCTTCCAGTTCGCGTATGCTGGCTCCTGAAATTGTTGGTGAAGAGCATTATGACGTGGCACAGGGCGTTAAGCAGCTGCTGCAGCGTTATACCGAGCTTCAGGATATCATTGCCATCCTGGGTATGGATGAGCTTAGCGAAGAAGATAAAATCATTGTATCCCGTGCACGTAAGGTTGAACGTTTCTTGTCGCAGCCATTCCACGTAGCAGAACAATTCACCGGTTTCAAAGGCAAATACGTGCCTATCAAAGAAACCGTACGCAGCTTCAAAGAAATTCTGGAAGGCAAGCATGATGATCTTCCGGAAGCAGCGTTCCTGTTCGTAGGAACAATCGAAGAAGCAGTTGAAAAAGCGAAAACGATGTAACCCTGAACTATGGCTTTCGATGCGAGCTTTATTTCGTAAAGCTCTGAGGAGGAATGAAAGTGAATACCTTTCTGTTGGAAATTGTCACGCCGGAGCATCTTGTCTACTCCAAGCAGGTTAGCAGCTTGACGGTAAAGGGTGTCGATGGCGATCTGGGTATTTTACCGGGACACATTCCGCTTGTGACTCCACTTCAGGTTGCTCCAATGTTCGTCAAGGCGGATGGTGTTACAATCACTATCGCTGTTCATGGCGGGTTCGTGGAAGTGCATAAAGACAAGGTGACCGTTCTGGCCGAAAGTGCTGAGCTGCCTACGGAAATCGATGTTGAACGCGCCGAAGCGGCGAAGGAGCGCGCACAGCGCCGCCTTCAGGCCCGCAGCAAACAGGATGAGATTGACCACCGCCGTGCGGAGCTGGCGCTTCAGCGCGCCGTTACACGGATCAAAGTGTCCACCAGAAAAGGACAACAATAGCAATTACGGTCAAGCCTGTGGCTTGGCCGTTTTTTTTGCAGATATCGAAAGTTTCAGTTGTCCAATATCCATCATTTATCCCGCTGAAACAGTTCGCTGGTGGATGGTCGTCAAAACCATTCTCGTTTGGAAAGTGAATATCTCGTAAACATTGCAGCTTACATTGTCTGAAATGTTTAAAAATTCGTAAAAGTACTGGATTCTTTTCCCCTACGCAAGTATGATATAAGAGTCGATTTCCGAGTAACCTAATACACAGGGGGCTAACATGGATACAGGGCTATATGATGAGTTGTCAAGCTCAATCGGCAGCAGTGGTTTGGTTTCTATGGTCATATCTTTATTTTGTGTTGCAATATCTTGGTGGGCACTTCAGAACCTTAAGCTCGATTTGGTCATAAGATATCCCAAGAGCCCTCAGGCAAGACTGCTGCATTTATTGCTGGCTATCGTACTGGGCCACTTTGTGGCTGGCTTCCTGCTGGATTATCTGGGCTGGAGCGGGCAGATTCGCAACATGTTTTAAGCAGAGGTGCTTTGGTTATATCTCTGTTAGGCCAAAGGCGTGAAAAAAGTGTCGAATAATACGGTTTTATTATGTCAACACTGATGTTTAAGGAGCGTGCCCGCACCTCGGGCGCAGGTCAGGGAATGGTAATATAAGAATTTCATACTAAGCCTTAATTAAGAAATAATGGACGCGGAGGGAAACCGAAATGAGCAAATTTATCGTCCGCGGTGGCAACAGATTGACCGGGAGCGTGAAAGTTAGCGGCGCAAAAAATTCCGTACTACCGATCATAGCCGCCTCTCTATTGGCAGAAGAAGGAGTCAGCGTCATTGTGGACGCACCTCCGCTAGACGATGTAATGACAATCAGCAAAGTACTGGAATCTCTGGGTGCGGGTGTTACATACCAGAACGATATCATTGAGGTTGATGCCAGAAACCTTACTTCCTGTGAAGCACCCTATGAATGGGTGCGGAAAATGCGGGCTTCTTTTTTGGTAATGGGCCCTCTTTTGTCCCGACTGGGTCATACACGTATTTCCTTGCCAGGCGGCTGCGCCATCGGTACAAGACCGATCGACCAGCATTTGAAAGGCTTTGAGGCGCTTGGTGCTGAAATTAGTCTGGGCCAGGGTTACATTGAAGCGAAAATAAACGGACGGTTGCGCGGGGCCAAGGTATATCTGGATGTAGCCAGCGTTGGCGCGACCGAAAACATAATGATGGCGGCGGCACTCGCCGAAGGCGTGACTGTAATTGAGAATGCGGCGAAAGAGCCGGAAATTGTAGACTTGGCTAACTATCTGAATGGAATGGGCGGCATAGTGCGCGGTGCGGGAACCGGAGTCATTCGCATCGAAGGCGTTGAACGGATGCATGGCGTCAAGCACCATGTCATTCCTGACCGGATCGAAGCAGGCACCTATATGGCGGCCGCTGCGATTACGGGAGGCGATGTCTACGTGGAAGGCGCAATTGCAGACCACCTGGGTCCTGTGATTGCCAAGATGGAAGAGATGGGCGTGACGATTATCCCGGATGAGAACGGTGTTCGTGTCATCAGTGACAAGCCTCTCAAGGCTGTGGATCTGAAGACATTGCCGTATCCCGGTTTCCCAACTGACATGCAATCACAGATGATGGCGTTATTGCTTCGTTCGGAAGGCACGAGTGTTGTGACCGAGACGGTATTTGAGAACCGGTTCATGCATGTGGATGAATTCCACAATATGAATGCTGAGATTAAAATTGAAGGACGTTCTGCGATCGTAACCGGCAATGCGGAATTGGTCGGAGCCAAAGTAACCGCTACAGACCTTCGTGCAGGTGCTGCACTGATTTTGGCAGGACTGGTTGCAGAAGGCACGACAGAAGTTGGCGGAACCCATCATATCGATCGTGGATATGTGCATCTGGCCGAGAAACTGTCGGGACTTGGTGCGGACATATGGCGGATTTCCATGGAAGAGTCAGAAGCGGCTGCTGCGGCTGTCAAGGAAGAGGTTGTTAAACCGGAAGCTTCCAGAAGCGAATCCTTCAAAAGCGAAGAGGTTAAGCCCCGCTTTCAGGTTCAGCCAACCTGGGTATAATCGCAATTCATAGCTCTTCAAGACCACCTTTATTTGCAGGTGGTCTTTTTTCGTTGATCTCTCTTTCTCTTAGAATATCGTTCTAGCAGTTGCACGTAATTCATATCTATAAGAATCAACGGTGGCTGACGGAAGGAGACATAGAGATGAAAGATTACCGCTATCTGCTGCGGCGTAAAATCAAACCCCCGCGCCGTATCATGCGCGCGCGGCGCACGATGCCCCGCCTAAAGCGGCTGGCCCCGGCCGCCTGGCTCGCAGCGCCCCTGCTGGCGGGGCTGCTGCTGCCGCTGGCAGTTGTCCTGCTGCGCGGGGGACAACCGGTGCCCCCCGCTGTGCCGCAGGTCACAGCTTCCCCGGCTCCGCCGGGTGCGGCCGCGGAGGAAACCCCGCAGCCGAAGGTCGCCGTCTATTTGTCGCACAGCAGACAAATAGAGACATTGCCGCTGGAGGACTACGTCAGCGGCGTGGTTGCGGCCGAGATGCCGGCGGACTTTGAGCTGGAGGCGATCAAAGCGCAAGCCGTCGCGGCGCGCACCTTTATTGTCCGCCGCCTGCGGGCCGGCGACAGCAGTGGCGTGCCCGTTCCGGGCGCGGATGTGACGGATACGGTAAGCCATCAGGCTTACGTATCCCGGGCCGTGCTGGAACGGGAATGGAAGCTCGGCGGCAAGAGCGCCGGGCTGGCCAAGATCCGCCGCGCGGTCCTGGAGACGCGCGGAGTGGTCATGACCTATCAAGGACAGCCCATCACCGCATCCTTCTTCGCCTCCAGCGGAGGTTATACCGAAAATTCCGAGGATTACTGGAACGCCGCTGTACCTTACCTTCGCAGTGTGGCCAGCCCATGGGATCAGGAAATCACGCCGAATCTGGCGGTGACATATACATTCACGACTTCCGAACTGGTACAGAAGCTGGGGATTGCAGATAGGGTCATTCCGGCTTCCGGCCATCGGGCAACTTCTTCCCTGGCAAGACCCGTCTCCTCATCCTCATCGAGCCTGCCTGTGGAAGTGCTGTCCCTGACAGCAGGGCACCGGGTCAAGAAAATCTCTATCGCAGGCAAGGTGTTCACCGGACGGGAGGTTCGCGAAAAGCTGGGACTGCGCTCCAGCCAGTTCACCTGGAAGCGGCAGGGCGGCAAAGTAGCGATTACAACCTATGGCAACGGACATGGTGTCGGTATGAGCCAATGGGGGGCGAACGGGATGGCGAGGGAGGGGAATACTGCTACGCAAATTCTCAAACACTATTATAGCGGCGTCTCTTTTAACCAAGTCTCAACTCTCCTGAAAAAATAACTTGAAAGATACGTATAAAAGCGAAGCGCCCGGTAACACTGGTTACTGAGGTGATAAGCATATGAATGAACAAGACAAAAACAAAACAAACCATGATGAATCTCTCAAAAATAAGCAGGGAGATTCAGGCGCACAGCCTTCTTCATGGAACAGACTGTTGTCCAAACGGTGGGTATTTCCGGCAGTCTACACGGCGGCAGCGGCAATTATACTAACCTTGGTGTGGGTCTATCAGGACGCAGGCCAGAAGCCGCTGAATCCAGACACCGCCGCTGTTGTTTCACAGGAAGCTGGAGGTACAGGTACTGAGGCAGGTTCCACCAAGAATGACCCTGCCGCACTGGAAGTTGTTGCTTCTGCAGAAACTCTGGCCTGGCCGGTAGCCAGTCCGGCAGATGTAGAAGTGGTTAAGCCGTTCTATGACGAAAAGGGAACCGAAGAGAATCATGTGGCGGCTATGGTGCAATATAATGACACCTTCGTGCCAAATGCAGGGATCGACATCGCCCGTGAAGACAATCAGTCTTTTGATGTCAAAGCCGCACTCAGCGGTGAAGTCACCCGGGTAGAAGATGTTGCCGTATTCGGCAAAGTGATTGAGGTCACCAGCGCAGGTAATTTGAAGACCGTCTACCAAAGCCTCGGCGACACCAAGGTGAAGCAGGGAGACGAAGTGAAGCAGGGCGATACGCTGGCAACAGCTGGCCGCAGTGAGATTGAGAAGAATCTTGGCAACCATGTTCACTTTGAAGTGTATGAGGATGGCAAGGTAGTTAACCCGTCCGATCTGCTTCCACAGCGCTAAACTTGAGAACTCCGCAGGAGGCCATAGGGCCTCCTGTTTTTTTATAAGTATTTATATGTTTCACACTGTAAATTATATTTCTCAGTGAAATGGATACCCTCCCTAAAAGGACGGCGAAGCCGTTCCCTATGCCTTGGAGAGTCACATTTGAAGTCATACCGCCCAATCAGGGACATATTTAGGTTGTCCAGGAAATAAAATGAGCCTTCCGAAGCTTGTCACGTCCTGAAAGCGTGAATATATAGGCCCGCCCCTCATATAATGTACCAAACTATCCACAGTTGGGAGGCGGGAGCGTGCACGATTACATCAAGGAACGTACGATCAAAATCGGACGCTGCATCGTGGAAACCAGGCACACGGTCCGGACCATAGCCAAAGAATTTGGCGTTTCAAAGAGCACGGTGCATAAAGATTTAACGGAGCGTTTGCCGGAGATCAACCCTGATCTGGCCGATCAGGTGAAGCACATTCTCGAATATCACAAATCGATTCGTCATCTTCGGGGGGGAGAAGCCACAAAAATTAAATATAAAAAAACAACAGGGAAAAAGCGTGAGGTTGCCGTAGCCTCAAAGCCATAAGATTTTCGGAAATTTAAGGAATAATTCAGTTTTATTACATTGTATCCTTCCCCTAAAGTATGGTATTTTTAAATTTGGGACTAACTAACTATTTTCTCATTTAAAATAACACTTTGGGGGCTCTTTCATTATGCTTAGCAAGGATATCGGAATCGATCTCGGCACGGCCAATGTACTCATTCATGTCAAGGGAAGGGGAGTCGTTCTGGATGAACCCTCCGTGGTCACGCTCGAAAGTGATACGAAGAGAGTCCTTGCAGTAGGCGAACAAGCGCGGCGTATGGTAGGCCGTACACCGGGAAATATTACCACGATCCGTCCTCTCCGGGACGGGGTTATTGCGGATTTTGCAATTACGGAAATGATGCTGAAGTATTTCATTGACCGCGTAGGCGGCCGCTCCTGGTATGCAAGGCCCCGTATTTTGATTTGCGCCCCCACAAATATTACCTCCGTTGAACAGAAATCGATCCGGGAAGCGGCGGAACGCAGCGGGGCTAAGGAAGTTTTTATGGAAGAAGAGCCCAAAGCCGCAGCGATCGGTGCGGGTATGGATATTTATCAGCCAAGTGGAAATATGGTCGTCGATATTGGCGGCGGAACGACGGATGTAGCCGTGTTGTCCATGGGCGACGTCGTCACCGCCTCCTCGATCAAAGTTGCAGGGGACAAGTTCGACGAGGCCATTTTAAGATATATTAAACAGAAGTACAAGCTGTTGATCGGCGAGCGCACGGCAGAGGATATCAAGGTAACTATCGGCTCCGTCCGTCCGGGCGGCATGAAATCCGAAATGGATATTCGCGGACGGGATATGGTAAGCGGACTTCCCCAGACACTGACCATTTCTTCCGGTGAGGTGAAGGAAGCACTGTGGGATCCGGTTTCCTCCATCGTGGCTGCTGCCAAATCGGTATTGGAGCGCACACCGCCAGAGCTGTCAGCAGACATTATTGACCGCGGGGTCGTATTGACCGGCGGAGGCGCATTGCTTAACGGATTGGACGAGCTGCTCTCTGAGGAACTGCATGTTCCAGTCTGGGTGGCGGAGGATCCTATGCATTGTGTGGTTAAGGGTACCGGAATTATGCTTGATCAATTGGACAAGAATGTTAAGAAAAAATTCTAGGCTGCCGATAATATAAGTTAACAGCACAATCAGGAAGGGGACTTACCCTAATGCTTAGAGGATTATACACGGCCGCTGCCGGAATGGTAACGCAGCAGCGTAGACATGATACGGCTACGCAGAACCTTGCCAATTTGAATACAACAGGATACAAGCAGGTAGACAGTGTCAGCCATGCTTTTCCCGAGGTACTTATTTCCGCAATGAGCGGCGGCATCGTGAAACCCGTTGGTAAAATGAATACAGGCGTGTTTGCCGAACAGTCTGTCTCCCAATATTTACAGGGAGATCTCATTGAAAGCGGCAAGCCGGCCGATTTCGCATTATCTACGGATCTGCAGGTGGCAGACCCGGCTACAGGCGGTAATATTAATTTTGACGGCTCGGGCAAGTATATAACCCCTGAAGGCGAGGTCATTTACCGGCCACAGGCTTTTTTTACGGTACAGGATAATGACGGTAATAAACTATATACACGTAACGGCAGCTTCAGAGTAGGCCCGACAGGAGATGTGCTGAGCGCAGGCGGTTTCAAAGTGCTCGACAGCAACGGCAAACCGCTCATCTTGACAGGTCCGCAGGACAATCTTAAAGTAGACGGACAGGGTAATCTGCTAGACCCTGCAACGGGGCGTCCTTCTGGGACCAAAATAGGCATCAGTGTAGTTACCAGACCCCAGGAACTAGTTCGGGACGGGAACGGTGTTTTCCATGCAGAAGATGTTGAGAACGCACAGATCCGCTTCGCCAACGGCACGGACAATCTGCAGGTACGGCAGAGGTATCTCGAGAATTCCAACGTTGATGCGACCAAGGTGACTGTGGATATGAATGCGGCTTACCGGGCGTATGAAGCGAATCAGAAGGTTGTCCAAATCTATGACAGCAGCTTGCAAAAGGCTGTAAACGAAGTCGGCAGAGTCTAGGACAGGAGGAGTAACCGATGAATAACTCAACAATAGGCGCATCCGTCTCAATGTCCAGTCTCCAGCAGCGTTTGGATATTATTGCTGATAATATCGCCAATATGTATACTGAGGGTTATAAGAGCAAACAAGGTTCTTTTGAGGATGTGCTGACCCGGGTTCAGCAGCAGTCCAAGGATTATGATCAGCCGGGCCGAAGCACACCGCTTGGTTTTAATATCGGATTTGGGGTCCGTGTACCTACGGTGACAACCAACTGGGAGGAAGGTCCTCTCAAGGAGACCGGGAACCCAACCGATCTGGCTATTCAAGGCAACGGGTTATTTGGAGTTCAGGTGAACGGTGCTACGGCCTACACACGCCAAGGGGATTTTCACTTTGTACCGGACACCGCTAATCCAGCTAACATGATGCTGGTCGATAACACTGGCAACCCAGTGCTCAATACGCAAGGCAAGCCTTTGACAGTACCGGCTAATGTAAGAGCCGCTATTGATGAGAGCGGACGTGTGCTGACCAAGACGGATGAGAATGCCCCTGCTCAGGTAGCCGGAACTATAATGATTGTAGAGCCTCTCAGCAAGAGTGCACTTCAGGCGGTTGACGGGAATTTCTACGTGCTTGCTGCCGGAGTTACTACACAGCAGGCTTTTAAAGCGGCAGGATTGCCTTCGACGGTAGGCGTAAGGTCTGGGTATCTGGAGCAGTCCAACGTGGATATAAGTAAGGAAATGACGGAAATGATGCAAATTCAGCGCACTTATCAGCTTGCCTCCCGGGCACTATCCTCCAGTGATCAAATGCAAGGCCTGGCTAATAACATGCGCGGGTAGGTGAAGGAATGGCTCGTCAGATCAATGGTAAGCCGGAATCAACCGAAGAAGAACATCAGCAGCAACCTGTAAAGCGCCGGGGGATCTCCAAATGGACCATTGTTCAATGGTTTCTAATTCCCGTACTGCTGATAGCAGCACTGTCCGGTGGTTTGGTGACCGGTTACGTTGTCCTCGGTAAAAAAGATTTCAGCGATGTGCTTCAGTGGAGCACCTGGAAGCATGTTTACGATTTAGTGTTTGCGCCATAAATAAGCATAAATATTCACACTCCCTTGTTGTACAGGGGAGTTTTCTTTTTTATACTGGAAAATGTATAATGATGGAGGCCCCTGAGACAAAAAGGGCCCTCTCCGCCATGTGTGGTGGAGAAAGCCCCTTATCTCAACCTCCACTGCTGCAGGTGGTGAAGGATATTATAATATTTCCCGATGCTGCCCATATTTATGCAGTACCGTGAAGAATAAAACAAACGCTGCAGCGGCAGACAGTGTAGAAGATGCGGTTTATATCCGAAAGGAGCTTTGTATCCATGATGAATATCAATGAAATTCAAGAAATAATCCCCCACCGGCCCCCATTTCTGCTGGTGGACAAAATTACCGAAATAGAGATGGGCAAGCGGGCAGTCGGCATCAAGAATGTTACAGTGAATGAACCTTTTTTTGCAGGCCATTTCCCCGGATATCCGGTTATGCCAGGTGTACTGATCACTGAAGCACTCGCTCAGGTAGGTGCTGTAGCGATTCTTGGCGTGGAGGCCAACAAAGGGAAAATCGGTTTTCTGGCAGGCTTGGACGGATTCCGTTTCCGTGGTCAGGTTGTTCCGGGAGACACGCTTGAGCTGGAAGTGGAGATTACACGCCTTAAGGGCAGCATAGGTAAAGGTCAAGCTACAGCGAGAGTGGATGGCAAAGTGGTTGCGTCCGGTGAAATAATGTTCGCACTCAGCTAAGACCTGTTATAAAATCATATATCATAAATGGAGAAGGAGAGATTTGATATGACTCAACTAAGCCCGAAGGCCGCAGAAACCCTATCCCGATGGCTGCAGGACCCATCCGTTGACGAGAACACCAAGGCGGAACTGAAGGCACTCGAGAATGAGCCGCAGGAACTGGAAGAACGCTTTTACAGAGATCTGGAGTTCGGTACCGGCGGTTTGCGCGGAGTTATCGGAGCAGGCAGCAACCGGATTAACCGGTACACGGTAGGCAGAGCGACTCAAGGCTTCGCCAATTATATTCTGGAACAGCACACTGGTGAAGGCAGACCTTCTGTGGTAATCGCGCATGACTCCCGCCGCTTCTCGCCGGAGTTCACCCTTGAGGCTGCGCTGGTACTGGCCGGAAACGGTATTGAGACTCATCTGTTCACATCTCTTCGCTCTACGCCGCAGCTGTCTTTTACTGTGCGTCATCTGAAGGCTACTGGAGGCATAGTGATTACTGCAAGCCACAATCCTCCGGAGTACAATGGCTACAAAGTATATAATGCCGAAGGTGGACAACTTGTTCCTCATGAGGCTGAAAAAGTCATCTCCTACATCATGGAAGTGGACTCCTTTAATGGTGTAAAGCGCATGTCCCAAGAAGAGGCAGAGGCTGGAGGGCTGCTTCACTGGCTAGGTGAGCAAGAAGATGAAGCATTCACTGATACGGTGGCGGCTGTCAGTGTGGCCCGTGATGAGATTGCATCCAAGCTGGGACGTGATTTCAAAATTGTATACACACCGCTTCATGGGACAGGCAATCTGCCGGTCCGCAGTGTACTGAACAAAATTGGTTTCACTGAGGTGCATGTGGTGCCCGAGCAGGAGCAGCCGGATTCGGAATTCTCCACAGTGAAATCACCTAATCCTGAAGAACGGGAAGCTTTCACTCTTGCAATGAAGCTTGGTGAGGAGCTCGGTGCAGATCTGCTGATTGGTACAGATCCGGACGCAGACCGCATGGGCGCTGTCGTACGCGACAATGAAGGGAAGTTCGTCGTTCTCTCCGGCAACCAGTCTGGAGCCCTCATGATTCATTACTATTTGAGCCGTCTGCAAGAACAGGGCAAGCTACCAAGCAATGGAGCAGTCGTTAAGACTATTGTAACAAGTGAAATGGGTGCAGCTGTTGCTGAGCATTACGGGGCTACCGTATTTAATACCCTTACCGGGTTCAAATATATCGGCGAAAAAATGACCCAGTTCCAGCAGTCCGGTGAATATACCTACCTGTTCGGCTATGAAGAGAGCTATGGATACCTTGCCGGTAATTATGCCCGTGACAAGGATGCCGTACTCGCTTCCATGCTGATTGCTGAAGCGGGTGCATATTACAAAGCCCAAGGCAAGACGCTATATGATGTACTTCAGGAGCTTTACGAACAGTTTGGCTATTTCCTGGAGAGCCTGGAATCACGTACTTTGAAAGGCAAAGACGGTGTGGCGCAGATTCAGGGGATTATGAATGACTGGCGCAGCAACCCACCGAAGGAAATCGCCGGTGCAGCTGTAAGCGAGGTGCTGGATTATTCACTGGGACTTAACGGACTCCCTAAAGAAAACGTTCTAAAGTATTTGCTGTCTGACGGTTCATGGTTCTGCTTGCGGCCATCTGGCACAGAGCCGAAGATTAAAGTGTATTTTGCAGTACGCGGAGAATCGCTGCAGAATGCAAAAGATAAGGTTGCTAAGCTTACAGAACAGGTTATGTCCCGTGTTGACGGGAAATAAATAATAGAAGAACAGGATTCAAGCGAAACGGATACCGCTCCTCTAAGGACGCGCATCCGTTTCTGCTTGAAATTAGCCTTGAACAGGCTTTAAGTGAAAGAGGAGGTACTTTGGAGTGCAGCAGAAATGGCAACGTTGGAACATCGCTTCACGGAAGTGGTTGTGGATAATAGTGGTGATTGGTGTGCTTGCCGCATTGCCTGTCGTCTATGACCGTCTACAGACGGAGAAATCTTCCAAGACTGTTGAATTTGTTTTTGATTATCGCGACTTAGTGGAGGTGGCCAGCTACCGGGCGAATCCGCAGGATTACATTTCCCAGCAGCTTGATCGTTTGAAGGCTGCCGGAGTAGGCAGTATGGCTATTTACGAGAACACGCTGGAAGATTACCGCAAAGCCCGCCGGCTGATGATATGGGGAGCGGCGGATATCGCCAACCTCATGAACACCGTGATTCCGGAGAATGAGAACTATACATATGTCCTCTTTACCAGCCCGGAGAACAGTGAAGCCCTTGCACCTATCATTCGTGATGGTTTTAGCGGCCTGGATATAGCTACTGAGGATTGGAGCTTCCGCGGGCAACAGGGGCTTATTATCAAAACCCCGCTGGAGGATGCTACATTGAAGCCGTTGCAACCAGACCCTTTTACTCTGGAGATGCTCCATGACAAAGGGTTTAATATCGTACCTCGGCTTGTAGATTCCCTGCCATACAATGAGGCTGCCGTCACCAAACTGCTGGATCGGTACCAGGAGCTGGGTGTCAAACGTCTGCTTTTTGAAGGCGAGTCTGTTAAAGGATTTAACGATGATGCTGATTTGAAGAGTATTACTGCGTTTGCTGATCTTCTTAAGGATCGGGGAATGGGGATTGCTGCCATTGAGAACATCAAAGCACAGCAAAAAGGCTTCAATAAATTAGCGTATCTGTTGGATTACAATGTAACCCGTCTGTACTCGCTCAGTGAAGGGGATTCTGCCCTTTCTCCGGAAACGATTGCCGACCGCTTTGCACTTGCCACAAAAGACCGGAACATCCGTATGATTTACCTCAATACGATTCCATCACGTGACACCTCCAAAGCGCAGATCAAAGACACTTTGGATAATCTCATTACAAGCCTCAGTGAGCCAGGGGGCGCGGTGGAAAAAATCATGAGCAACGGATTTACTTTGGGACAAGCCACTGCCTTTGATGTTGTGGATTCCTCTTTCCAGCGGTATTTCAAATTGATAGCCGTGATAGGTGCATTGGCGATGGTAGCTCTTTTGGTCTCTTATTTTATACCATGGCTTACGTTGCCTGCCTGGGCCCTTGGTCTTGTGGGGAGCGCCCGACTTATGCTGCTGAAACCTGAATTGTTCGAACAGGCTTTAGCACTTGCAGTAGCGATTAGCGCACCGACTGTTGCAACCATACTGGCGATACGCAAAATTAATGAAATGGGTCCTCCGCTTAGGACTAATCCATTGACTTTTGTGGTTATGACACCGAAGCGCCGCCTGACCCACAGTCTGGTACTCTATATCAAAACTGCACTGATCTCCCTGAGTGCCGTGCCATTTGTCATCGCGCTGCTGAACAATATCACCTATAGCCTCGTGCTCAATCAGTTCCGTGGTGTGAGTCTGCTGCATCTGGCGCCAATTGCGCTGATTGCTGTCTATGTGCTGCTGTACCGTGGAGAGTTCGTTCTGAGCAAGACCGGTAAGCTTCTGAAGACGCCAATTACCTTAGCCTGGGTAATAGCTGCCGGGGTGCTGGGAATCTTGGGGATGTACTATCTGAGCCGGACCGGTAATAACGGCAATGTAAGCTCTCTGGAAATGTCTTTCCGTAACTTCCTTGAGAATGCAGTCGGGGTCCGTCCGCGCAACAAGGAATTCCTGCTCGCTCATCCGCTGTTTATCCTTGGGGCTTTTATGGCCTATAAATACCGGAATGCCGCTTTTATCATGATCATTGCTGTTATCGGCCAGCTCTCCATGGTTGATACCTTTGCCCATATTCACTCTCCAGTTCTGATTTCACTGGTTCGTGGACTTCTGGGACTTGGACTGGGCCTGATTATTGGTCTGATCGCAGTAGGGGTATGGCAGCTGGTAGAAGGGTGTTGGAAACGATGGTCGCCGCTCCTCAGAAAATAATCATCTCGGGGTATTACGGTTTCCGAAACAGTGGAGATGAAGCGGTGCTGCAGTCTATCCTTATTGCACTGCAGAAGCATTCCCTGGCGACGGGGATAGTTATCGAACCTATTGTACTATCGATAGATCCCGAATGGACGACAGCGGCCTATGGCGTAAAGTCCGTACACCGCATGAAGCTGGGAGAGGTGCGAAGCGCCATTGCCGGAAGTGCAGGATTGATTAGCGGGGGAGGCAGCCTGCTGCAGGATGTGACCGGGAGCAAGACTATCCCATACTACCTTGGTATTATCAAGCTCGCTCAATGGATGGGTAAACCGACCTTTATTTATGCTCAGGGAATTGGCCCGGTCAACCGCAAGCTTTTTCACCCGTTGATCAAATCGGTTTTCCGCAAATGCAGCTATATCTCAGTACGGGATGAGCAGTCGTGTGAGTTGCTGCAGTCCATGGGGTTAGGCCAGAATAAGATTGAAGTGGTCCCTGACCCGGTGATGGGCTTAAGCCTTCCGGAAGATCAAGTTGCGAGCAGCAAAGGAACTCTTTCACCGCAGGCAGTTCAGACTGTTGGGATTTCGGTACGCTTCTGGGAACAATCCCGGGGAGAGCTGGATGCTATCGCTGAGGGGCTGCTGAAGGCCTGCAGGCAGACTCCGCTTCATCTTAAATTTCTGCCTTTCCACCATCCATCTGATAATGAGGCCTCAAGGTATATCATGCAGAAGCTGGAGCATGAAATCTCCCAGTATGGTGGGGTAGTCAGTATCAGCGAGGATGCACTGCATCCGCAGCAAATGCTGCGGGAGGTAGGGGAATGTGATATTCTAATCGGAATGCGGCTGCACAGCTTGATTTATGCTGCAGGCAGACGGGTGCCTCTCATTGGCATTTCTTACGATCCGAAGATTGACCATTTTCTAGAAAGGGTTGGCTGCCAGCCTATTGGAACGACGTCTTCACTGGACAGCGGCAAGCTCGCTGCAGAAGTGCTGCAACTTTTGTCAGCGGCGGATGGGTGGAAGCTTGAACATGAGCCGCTTATTGCTTCACTAGTGCAGGAGGCAGAGGCACCAGCCCGGCAAATTGTTGAATATTTCCGCCGTAAAGGGTGATTGATACATGAAAGCAGACAGTGTGATCCCCACGGTGCCGATTTTTGGCATCCGGGTATCCAAAATTGATATGAAAGCCACCGTGTCCTATTTAACTGATGCCATCCAAAAACGTGAGCCGCATCAGGTTATTACAGCCAATCCAATCATGGTAATGACGGCATTGGAGAATCCGGCGTATATGGAAATTATGAAATCAGCCGAACTGGTGGTACCCGATGGAACAGGTGTCGTGTGGGCTGCGGAATACTGCAAACAGCCTGTAGCTGAGCGCGTAGCAGGGTTTGATCTGTTACATGAATTGCTGCACCGGGGAGAAAGCTACAATTGGAAGGTATATCTGCTGGGTTCGACACCTGAGGTGATTCGCGAGACGGCGTCCCGGTTACAAACTCAGTATGCCGGTATCATCATTGCGGGCTATCACGACGGCTTTTTTGGTCCCGATGCGGATGAGGCGATTATTAGTGAAATCGTCAAAGCTCAGCCTGACCTGCTTTTTGTCGCCAGAGGAGCAGATAGTCAGGAGCCCTGGATCGCCAAATACAAAACCCAGCTGAACATCCCGGTCATGATGGGTGTCGGCGGGAGCTTTGATGTGATCTCTGGAAAGAGCCGCAGGGCGCCAAAAGCCTTCCAGAAACTTCGTGCAGAGTGGTTATATCGCCTTCTTAAGGAGCCAACCCGTTACAAAAGAATGCTTGCGCTGCCGAAATTCGCAGTAAAAGTGCTGCGTGAGAAAGATAAAGTGACAAAAGTCTAGAGAAACGCGGTTATTTAGTACAAAAATCCGTTCAACAGCCTAAAAACGGAATTGGAATTTGTTTTACGTTCAGCGTATAATTCAATGCGGTAGAGAAATGGAGGTCGACTGGTCAAATGTTAATCATATACATCGCCGGATTCATTGTGTGCATGGGACTTGCACTGCTTTTGACACCACTGGTGAAGAAATTCGCAATTAAGATTGGTGCCACGGATGTGCCGAATGCCCGTAAAGTGCATACTAAGATCATGCCCCGCCTCGGCGGACTAGGTATTTTTCTGGCGTTTGTGTTAGGTCTGCTTGCCGTGTTGCCGCTTATCCCTTATGATTTTACTCCGCGGGAGGCAAGTTTCATCAAAGCGCTGCTATCGGGCGGCGGACTGATTGTTCTTATCGGAGCACTGGATGACCGGTTCGAACTTTCGGCAAAGGTGAAACTATTGGGCCAGATTGCCGCAGCGTGTATCGTTGTTTTTGGATTTGGGATTACCGTTGATTTCGTAAACATTCCATTTAATAATACGTATTCTTCTCTCGAAAGCTGGATCGCCATTCCGCTGACCATCTTTTGGATCGTCGGAGTGACAAATGCCGTTAACCTGATCGATGGGTTGGACGGGCTTGCTGCCGGGGTTTCAGGTATAGCGATTGCTACTATTGCTGTCATGGCATTTTTGATGGGCAACACGATGGTTGCATTGCTTTGTCTGCTTCTGCTGGGTAGTATTCTGGGTTTCTTGTTCTTTAACTTTCATCCCGCCAAAATTTTCATGGGTGATACAGGCTCGCTGTTCCTGGGCTTCTGCCTTGCGCTTCTTGCCCTGCTCGGATTCAAACAGATTGCGGTTGTATCCTTTATTACACCGCTGTTGATCATCGGAGTTCCGCTGTCGGATACGTTTTTTGCAATCGTCCGCCGGAAGCTGCAGAAGAAACCAATCTTCGCTCCGGACAAAGGTCATCTGCATCACTGCCTGCGCGAGCTCGGCTTCAGCCACAGACAGACAGTATTGATTATATATGGGATTGCCGCATTCTTTGGGGTATTGGCTGTGATCCAAACGTCTGCGTCCCTATATGAAGCCAACTGGGTAACCTTCGTCGTCATTTGCGTGATGCTCTTCTTTCTTCAGATCGGCGCAGAGATCACGGGTGTCATCAGTAAGACCAAACGTCCTTTAATTGACTTCCTGCTAAGAATGCGGATGAAGGTCAGTCCGGAGCGCGGTTCCAAGTCATAAAGGCAATAAATACGGAAATATGCAATTATATTCCTTTAATTTACAAAGCTCATCCTTTTTAGGATGAGCTTTTTTATTGTATTCCTAAAAAATTCTGCCACTATAACCGATAAAGAACAAAGTGAAGGATATCGAGAACATATACTCAAAGGAGAGATACAACACATGTTACGCTTTAAGAGACCATTCGTTTGGCTGCTGCTGGCGGCTCTGATCGTTTCCATGTTTCCAGGCAAATACACGCCGCAAGCAGCGGCAGCAACTACTGCGACCACGACCTACTTCAGTCCGGATGATCTCACGCTACGGAATACAGCAAGTCTTGACCAGACAGCTGCCGCAGGTTCTTTGACGGAAATTAACAGAAATACAGTATATAAGACAAGCGCCCCTAACTTCTCCATTACGGGTACCTATGCACAGGTAACAGCTTCCACTATGAAAGTGACTGTGCAACAGATGACGCAGAGTGGGGGGAAGTGGGTTACCGATGAGACACATACTACTACTGGTGCGGTAACTACAGACACATTAAACCCTGATAACCGGTTCATTGCAAGTGGCCTCACCCTTTTCACAGGATATAATAAAGTCACTTTCTCAGGGATGCAGGGCTCATTGACACGCTCCGAATCGTTTTATGTCCTTTATGATAAGGTCCCGTACATTTCTTCGCTCCAAGTGCTTGGAGGAGGACCTACAGCGATTAATTTAAATGAAGGTACAAAGGTTGTTGTACCTAACCAGCAGATTACACTGCAAGGTAATGTGACGAACGCGACCAAGGTAGGCGTATCCCTCAACGGGGGTTCTTCCCTGCAAACCTCTCTTCTTGAGGATGGAACCTTCTTTACACCGGCTCTAACTTTGAAATCCGGAGAGAATACGCTGGACATTGTTGTGCAGAATGCAGCCGACTCCATTTCAATTAAACGTTCGGTATATTACTTTGACACCAATAAGCCATTTACTGATCTGAAAATTGTTCACGGCAAAACAACATCTGCAACACCACTTGATAAAGCTTACAGTATACTAGATAATGTCCCTACATTAACCGATACAGCCACATCTGCCAAAATCATCGGCCAGGTGTTGCTGCCTTATAATTCGAGTACTAAATCCTTTGAAGTCGACCATGAAGTCAAGATAAATGACACAGTGGTTCCAGTCGATATACTTGAATCATATACAGTTGCAGCTGACGGTGGTCTCATAACAGTTCCTGGCACAACAGCACAGAAAGAAATTATTATCCCGGCTCCGGATGGCGTGACGCCTCAATACCGTCTGATCACATTCCAGACTACAAATCCATTCACGATTACTGCAGGAACTTCCAATGTAATCATTGGAATTACTTACGGGACTTATACTACATCGGTTAAAGAAACCTATAAGTTTCTGTCGGGTGAGAACGTCATTACGGATATGTACTATCTTTCAGGTTATAAAGAAGATCCTACAGCTACCATTGACGCTAAAACCTTATCAAAACTTCCTTTAAACGGTGCTGAAGTTGAAACGCCTAATTTTTTCATTATGGTGAAGTCAAGCGCGGCACCTACAACCTTACTGGGTTCTTACCTACCTTTGGGGGCATCGCTGGAGCTAGAGCCACAGCTTAACCTCTCTAATCTTGGTACCAATGAGGTTGTCTATAAAGTTAAAGGCTTTTCCAATGGACAGCAGAAGGTGAAATTTCAGTTTAAAAACTCGCAATCCTTCTATAATGCGGATATAGCTTATGTCTCTAAGAACTATATTTATGTAGCAAACTTAAATGATGGACAGACCTATACGTTTAGTTCAGCTAGCAATGCAAATACTATGTTGGTATCAGGTGAATATATCGGGTTCGAGAATATCAGCAATGCCCAATTTTTCGTCAACGGAACTTCAAATGCCAAACTGGATCCGCCACTTAAGTCTTCTGACAAATTTGATCCAACAAGTAACCCAAAATTCTCATTTACATTGAACATAGACGCGAAGGGGCCACTTGTATATGGAGAGAATAAAATTGTATTCACCGGGACCTCTATGGACAATGTTGGGAATAAGAGGGAGATACGCAAAGAACTGAAAATCTATATTGTAGATACCAATGTTTCTAACCTGTCGCAATTCCATCCTAAACTGTCAAAAGGGAGAGCTGCGCTCAGCCATACGGATATAAAGGTCTATACGGATAAAGAGCTTAACGATATTCTTGGTTTGACTTCTGAGTTCATCTATAAGGACGAAAAGTATGTTACAAGTCAAACCAGCTACGATTTGGTACTCAGAGGTGGAGCGGCGAACAAGCTTAACCTGTACCAAGGTTCTGAATTGTTCCTTTCCCTGGATAATGCAACACTGGGTACAGACTCGATTCAAAAAGGACCAGAGTCGTTCACTTACAGAGGAAAGACTTACTACTATGATTTTGTGGGTAGCAGCAAGGATTTCATTCTCCGGATCATGGATATTCCGGCAGAAACCGCAGGAAGCATTGTATATAATCTGGAATTAATTAATGAAACCGGTGCGCGCACGAATCAACGTATGGAAGTGGAACGCGAAGTTTCTCCATACCGTATTTTATCTCCAGTAGAAACGGTCGGAAAACAGATCGTCGTCAATAAAAACTTTGTCCGCTTTGATATTGAAGCTGAAGGGGCAACAAAGGTTTTAGTTGATAAGTTTGAAGCTGTTCCACGTACAGACTTACCGAACAGATTTACTCTGGATTATGTTGGCTTGAAGCCGGATAAGGCTACTACAATTAAAATTCAGATTGTCCGTGCTGCGGCAACCATTAATGATACTATCACTGTCTACTACGCTAGTGCCGTTCAAGTAGACACGCAATTTATGGCTGAAAAGGTTGCTGCTAAGTATAGTGTGTTTAACAAAGAACTACAGCTCTCGTTTCCAAAGGGCACACTAATGAAAGGCAACAACAGTTCCGGTGCGGCCAAGTACTATCCTGATACCAAGCTGTTATTCGGAATTGCAGATCCGGTGGACGGTGTGGTTGAACGTAAAAATGATTATGGTAACACGATTAACGTTGATGCAGATGCACGTACACCAGGAGGCCAAAGCACATTGCTGATTCCTTCCGATTTGGTTTTACGTTTTAACTCTACCGTAGAAACCAATAACTTCTCCCGGGTTTCCGATATTTACTGGATTAGCGGGGGTCTTGGGGAAAAGGGAACTAAGGGAACTGCACTTTACAAACCGGCTACAAATGGTATTGCGCCATACTCGGTAGAAGGTAACTTCACACAAATAGAAGCAGAACGTAAAATTGTTCCTTCAGAGCGTGGAGATCTGACCCTGACATTTAGTCCGAATATTGTGGATGAAGTTGGGTCAACAATAACAGTGTACCGTTATACGGATTCGGGACAATGGGAAAACATTGGCGGTGAGGTTGATACGAAGAAACACACGATCACCGTGCCTTTTGATCAATTCGGATATTATACAGTAATGAAACTTCGTCGTGGATACACAGACATCACGAATCATCCATGGGCAAGAAACCTTTTGAACGGGCTGTACTCCAAAGGTATTATGAAAAATCTTAGATTTGACCAATTTGGAGCCGATGATACGACTACACGTGGTGAATTTGCCACCTTGCTGGTAAAAGGATTAAATATCCCTCTAAGCTACAATAACAGCCAGCAAACTTTCTTTGATATTGTGCCGGAGGCAGTTTCGACAACATGGAACTACAAACATATTGAGACCGCGGCCAGAGCAGGGATCGTAACAGGCTTAAGCGATGGATTCTTCGGTCCGGATCAGCCACTAACAAGAGAACAAGCTGCAGTAATGATTGCAAGAGCCCTTAAGCTTAAAATGGCCCTCAATGATGCCAAGCTGCTGACCACCCTCACCAAATCATTTGTGGATTCGGGAAGTATGGATTTCTACTCCAGACCAGCCATAGACGCGGTGTCGAAAGCTAAAATCATGGAAGGTAGTGCAGTAACCATTACGGGTCAAACCAAGCCGGTATATAATTTCAATCCAAAGGGCAAGCTGACCAGAGCGGAAGCAGGAAAGATTGCTGTGGCACTCTTCCAGAAGAGCACAAGCATTTTCCCAAAAACCTTCAATTAATGTAGGAATAGAACGACAGGTCCGCGAAAACTGTTCGCGGGCCTGTTCTTTTGTAATGGAAAATATCTGCCATCGACATTAACTTTGTAATCTGTATCGTTTTACGTTACAATAACTTAGAAAATAATATTTTCTGAAAGGTGAAAGCCATCGATGAAACCGATTTTATCAAAAGCACAGCTGGATTACATGAAAGCAAAGAATGCGTTTGAGAATAGAGCAAAAGTTATGGAAAAGGAAATTGCCGCAAAACGTGCATTGCAGGAGATTACGCAGGAGGTTATGGAAGAACTTGTACAGGCTACGGGATTCCATGATGCATACAATGATCTTGTCACTGCAGAGAATACTCTAATTGAATGGTCCCATACTACAATCAAACATGAGAAGACCTACCGCGAAAATCGCGGGGCCATTGATGCAATGTACGAGAATGTAAACGCTAGTCCTGAGAAACGTCAGGAATTGATTCAGCTATCAATGAAGATTCGTTAGACCATAGCTATAGAGACAAGCGCCGAGAACGGCGCTTTTTTGTTTGCGCGGATTATCAATAAAAGGTTTGAAATAGGATGATTATGTTTATTAACTTAGCAAATATTGCTTAATGACGTTTTTAAAGCCTCTATGCTATACTGAGTCCCGTAGCCGCCCATCATTAACAATAGTTAGTAGAACATACATATTGTATCTTCTAATGGAAAGGTTCCGGGTCAGTTGCTTCGAAAAATATTTTTGAACAAAGCGCAACTTTTCTGAATCTTCTGCGTTTAAGGTGTAGAGTCATTTACCCACGGCATTTGCAATATCGGAGAGCATAGCCGATTGGAAAAATTAGCTTTACGTGACTTGAGGCACATTGTATAATACTTAGGTAGAATTAGGAATCTAGTATTACTCTGTCTTCAACCTGTTTACAAGTTTCTGTGATACCCGTCACAGACATTATTTATACTTAATATGCTCAACTCGGGAAAGGGGGTGCATCGGCTAATGAGTGACATGAGCTACCCAACTAAAGAAAAATCTCAGTTCATGAACGTCCAAGGAGGAGAAAAAAAGGTTATGAAGAAAATTTTATCCGTAGCATTATCTACA
This sequence comes from Paenibacillus sp. P46E, assembly GCF_001909095.1. Lineage (NCBI taxonomy): Bacteria > Bacillati > Bacillota > Bacilli > Caryophanales > Paenibacillaceae > Paenibacillus > Paenibacillus sp. P46E. The sequence goes on along the minus strand of NZ_LVYZ01000033.1, from coordinate 115,627 downwards.
GCAATGGCATTCTCGATGTTTGCCTCTGTAGCGTTTGGTGAAACTGCAACAACTCCACAAGCAAAATTTGATGCTTTGGCAGCTAAAGGTGTTCTTAATGGATACCCAGACGGTCAAGCTCATCTTGAAAAAGATCTGACTCGTGCTGAATTCGCTAAGATCGTTACTAAATTGTTCGGTCTTTCCGAAGTTACTGGCAAACTGTCTTACAAAGATAAAGGTTACACAGCCAGCAACTGGGCAGTGCCTTACATCGAAGCAGCTACTGCAGCTAACTTGATGCAAGGTAAAGATACTGTTAAAGGTATCTTCGACTACAACGGTAAAGTAACAGTTGAAGAAGTAGCGGCTGTATTGTTCCGCGCTTTGAAACTTGAAACTCCAGCTACAACTGATAACTCCGCATCCGCATGGGCTAAGGGCTATGCTCAAGCCGTTATTAATGCAGGTCTGGTAGCTAAAGGTACTAACTTCAAAGCTAACGCTACTCGCTCTTTGGTAGTAGAAGCAGCTTATGCAGTTGATCAAATTTCTGCTAAGCCAGCTGTGACTTCCATCGAAGCAACTAGCCCAACGAACGTTGTTGTTGTTTTCGCTGACAAAGGAACTGTTACAGTAACTTTGACTACCGCTCTGGTACAGGGCGTAGAAACTCCAATCACTTTCAAATACAAAGATCATGACTATACAGAAAAAGTAACTTTGGCAGCTCCAAAAGTACTTTCTGTAACAACTCCAAACAGCAAACAGCTGGTTGTTAAATTCAACCGTCCGCTTGATGCTGATACTGTAGTTGCCAGCGATGGTACTTTGGTTGATGGAAACGTAAGTGTTACTAATCTGGGTACTGCACCAGGAGTTACTATTAACACTGCAGGTGCTGCATTGTCCGATGACAAAACAGAGCTTACTCTGACATTGTCCGGCACTCAGTACTTCAAAGGTCAATACACTGTAACTGTAACAGACGCTATCAAAACTGGTTCCGCAGAAAAAGTAGCTCCTTACACTACATTGTTGACTGTTGCTGATACCACTGCTCCTACAATCGTATCTGTAACTTCTGTTGCAAAAGCTACTACTAACAAAGTAACCGTTAAATTCAGTGAGCCTGTGCAAATTGGATCTATCGCTTATGTAGATGGCGTTGCCGCTGGTGTTGCCACTGGATCGAGCTTGAACGAAGTCGTTCTGACTACTGGTTCCACACTGGTAACTGGCAAAACTTATGATGTTTCCTTCTTGAATGTTCAAGACTTTGCTGGAAACTTCATTACACCTAACCCAACAAAAGCTACTGTTACTGTAGTGTCCGATCTTGATGCTCCTGCAATTTCGAGCTTCACTGTAAATGGTGAGAAGACAGTCAAAGTGGTATTCAGCAAAGCAGTTGATATCAACTCCTTGAATGGTACTTTCACTTTGCTTAACTCCAGCGGTGTAAGCCAAGGAGCATTCACTCCTGCAGCGGGTAGTGATTCCAAGACATTCACACTGACTGCACCAGCATTCACATTTACCAACGGTGTATTTAATGGTACAGTCGTTGTTGGAACAGGAATCAGAGATCTTCTGGGTAACACTACAAGTGCAACTAGCACTCAAGCAGTTACATTCACAAAAGACACCGTTGCTCCAACTGTTACAAGTGCGACTTACGGAAGCACAGGTCTGGTTGTGAAGTTCTCCGAAAACGTAAATGTTAAGGGAACTAGCTTCACACTGATCAATGATTCCACTGGTGTTGCAACTCCTATTACTGTAGCAACTTCAACTTACACTAATACTGATGGAGTTGTAACATTTAACAATGTAACTGGATTCGCATCCGGTAACTACACACTGCGTTTGGATGCTGGATTCGTTAAGGATCTGTCCGCACAAGCTAACGGTAATGCAGCTTCTGTTCAAACTGTAGCAATTTCTGCTACAAGCACAACAGATACTACTAAACCTGCTATTACAGTTGCTCCAGTAGCTACAGGTAAAGTTGGTACTGACCAACGCATCCAATTCACTATTCAAGATGCAAACGGACTTAACTTGACAACAGTTCGTGATATCAATAACTACACATTGGATGCAAAAGCACTTCCAGCTGGTTCTTATATCACTACTAACTACAGCGGTACTGCTTCTACTCCAGTAGTAGTTAGCTTGTATGTTCCAACAAGCGGAATTTCTGCTTCTAAGGGATATGCATTGCTGATCACAGGTATCCAGGATACTCTGGGTAATGTAATCACTCCAAGCCTGACTCCAAGCATTGCTCTGGTTGATGGTGTAGCTCCAACACTTACAACTGCTACAATTTCTGCTGATGATTCCACTAGACTGGTTATCAACTTCTCTGAAAATGTAGTTGGCGTAGATGCAAGCGACCTGACAATCAAAGTGAACAACGTTGAAGCTAAGAACGTTACAATCAATGGTTCTGGCAGCAAGTACTTCGCAAACATTAACGTTGCTTCTGGAACTTACAATGGCGCTTCGGTACTTTACATCGAAAATGGTACTACTGCAGGCGTTCAAGCTGAAGAAATCGTTGCTTACACTTCCGATGCAGCAGGTGCACTGAGCCTGAACGCGGTATATGTAAATGCAATTTCTGTAGCTGTTAAAGACACTGCTACCATCACCGATGGTGAAGGCAACAACATTACTACTGGCACAAGCATCAACGTTGCCAAGTAATTAAGTTTTACCGAAGTCCAAGAATAGCCTCTTCGGAGGCTATTCTTTTTTTATTAGTGGCTTTCATCCCACAAATGGAGGAATTCAATGAAAACTCTCTGGAAAACAATAGTGGTTGGAGCGGTGATGGCCGGCGGTGTCTGGGCTGGATTAATGTTGAACTTGACTGCCGAAGGAGCAAGTGTGGGTTCACAGCCAGGAACAGCCGATGATCCGGTTGTAACCAAAAGTTATGTGGATCAGCAAATTCAGAAAGCGCTTCAGGGTGGTGGGACTGCTACTCAAGCACCAGTGGCAACAGCTACCCCCGCAACAACTGCCGCGCCAACCAAAACGCCTCCCCCTGCACCATCAAGTACACCGGCCCAGATTGCCTCAACTGCGTATGTTATCGTCGATGTGAAGCCAGGTCAAACCCTGATTGCCGGAGCGGGTGCGGAGTTTATTGTACGTGCTGGTAAGGCAGTAATCACTACGCAAGACAGCAATGGCGTCGGTGACCTGACCGACGGAATAGATCTTGCCAATGGAACTGCAGCTCCGACAAACCACTTGCTATCTTTTCCACGTGAAGGCCGGGGGATAACCGTCCAAGATGGTCAAACGTTGGGGCTGGTTGTCATGGTTCGCGGCACATATACATTAAAATAACCAACACTGAATACACGTGTTTTAGAAAGTGCATAACTATTTTTTGTTATAGGGTTTATATGTTTCACACAATAAATGATTTTTATATTTCACGTTGAATGACGGCTAAGCCGTTTCGTATTACCAGATAGGATACCCTAAAGATAGCTTGATCATACTCTCGGAACGTATTGCCACGACTGACAAACATTGAAATGACTTGGGATTATGGATCAAGCGCACAATACTTCCTGTATTCTTAAAAATCATCAGGAGGTGCTTGATTATGGCACGTGCTAATCGTACAGTGGTACCCGAAAGCCGGGCAATGCTCAAACAAATGCAGTACGAAATTGCTTCTGAGTTTGGTTTATATGGTGCTCCTTCTAACGTGGGGGCAGATACTGAATTTGCCTCTGAGCTTGGTGTAACCGGTGGTTCCATGGGGTATGGATCTTCTTATCTGGGACATCTTACTTCCAGAGACAATGGATCTGTTGGTGGAGAAATTACCAAGAGGCTTGTGAAACAGGCCGAGCAGTCTCTTTTTAAATAAAAATGCCTTGAATTGACACCATCCGGCAAATAAGATAATATGACTTTTGAGGAAAGCCATAACCTTTTCCAATCGGAAAAGGTTCATTTTTTGAACTTATTCAACAGTAACTATGATTATTGAGTCGAGGGAATTAAGTAATGCTAGACGGAAGTGGACAGGCTGGTCCAATTCTATTTTTTATGAGATATTTAGTCTGGTATTCACGAAAAATCCCTTTATACAGTGTCAAATAAACAATATGGGAGGTTGTTGTATTGTCTATTAAAGGACGTCATTTGTTTACTTCAGAGTCCGTAACCGAGGGACATCCGGATAAAATCTGCGATCAGATCTCTGATGCGGTTCTCGATGCTTTTTTGGCTAATGATCCTAATGCCCGTGTGGCTTGTGAAGTTGCGGTTGCAACAGGTCTGGTATTGGTCATTGGTGAGATCAGCACCAAATCGGAATATGTGGATATCCCGGCAATTGTTCGCAATACCATCAAGGAAATTGGCTATACGCGTGCGAAATTCGGTTTTGACTATAATACATGTGCCGTTTTGAGCTCATTAAATGAACAGTCGGCAGACATTGCCCAAGGGGTGAATGCTGCACTGGAGAACAGAGACCCTGCACAGGTTGCTGAGGAAACTGCGAATATTGGTGCCGGTGATCAAGGACTGATGTTTGGTTTTGCTACCAATGAAACTCCTGAACTAATGCCGCTTCCGATTGCATTGTCTCACCGTATTGCCCGACGCTTGTCTGAGGTCCGTAAGGATGGTACCTTGGAATATTTGCGTCCCGATGGTAAAACACAGGTAACTATTGAATACGACAATGATAGACCGGTTCGAGTGGACACCATCGTAGTCTCTACACAGCATGCAGAAGAAATCTCACTTGAACAGATTCAAGCTGATATTAAGGAATATGTGATTCTGCCTGTAGTTCCGGCTGAACTGCTTGATGAAAACACGAAGTACTTTATTAATCCGACCGGACGTTTTGTCATTGGTGGTCCACAAGGCGATGCGGGTCTGACCGGACGTAAGATTATCGTCGATACCTATGGTGGCTATGCCCGCCATGGAGGCGGTGCATTCTCAGGGAAGGATCCAACCAAAGTTGACCGTTCTGCGGCATATGCTGCCCGTTACGTGGCTAAGAATCTGGTCGCTGCCGGCTTGGCTGACAAATGTGAGATTCAATTGGCTTATGCCATTGGGGTAGCGAATCCTGTCTCGATTAATGTAGATACATACGGAACAGGTAAAATCAGTGAAGAAAAACTTGCCGAGCTGATTAGCAGCAATTTTGATCTTCGTCCAGCCGGAATCATTTCGATGCTGGATCTGCGTAAGCCTATCTATAGACAAACCGCAGCGTATGGCCATTTTGGACGTACGGATATCGACCTTCCGTGGGAACGGGTTGACAAAGCCGAAATGCTAAAGACACAGGCGGGACTGTAAGAAACAGGTGATTTTTACAACACCAGGCATGCCTATTGTTCTGATATAACGGATCTCTTCCTTATTATATGTTCGCCCGCAGGCCAGCGCTTTGATCATTAGAGCCAGCTGCTGCGGGCTTTTTTGTGCGCCTGGAAATGTGATGGTTAGTATTCCCCTCTACCCCATCCTGGAAGCCTTCTAAACTTTGGAAGCCTTGTAGCCGAAATATAAGAATATATGTAAAAACGAATGTATGGCTTGAGAGGAGTCTATCACCACATGAAAAGAAAAGTTACCATATGGGCAGCACTCATTTTGGCAGGGGAATTACTCTTGGGGACAGTCTCTCCTTCACTAGGCCTTGGGACATCGCCGGTATTCGCCGCGAGTGAGTTCGGGTTGTCTGCTACTTCACCTGCTGCAGGGGAGACGAATATCAACATAGGCTCCTCGATCAAACTGAGTTTTGACCATGTAGTGACTCCGCAGAGCGGAGATATCACAATTACCCAGGCAGGAACACCTTTTGCCACTATTCCCGTAGGGAGTCTCGGGTTGGTCGGAACCTCTAATTACTTTGAAATTAAATGGGGGCCTAATAAGCCGTTCGAACCCAACAAAAGCTATAATGTATCACTTCCGAGAGGATTATTCAAAGATAGCTCGGGAGCGGAGTCATCGGCGACAAACTGGACATTCACCACTTCTCCCGAAGTAAGTCCCGCCGTGTCTATTACTGAATTCTCACCAGTGAACAACTCGCGGCCTGATTCTACAACACTGAACCAGTTAAACTTCAAGCTCAACAAGAAGCTGCAAAAAGGCGGAGGGTCCGCAAAGCTCATCTCTTCAGCCGACAATACACTTGTTCAGGAGTTCAAATTCAGAGACGGAGAACCCTATGTTAATGTGCAGAGCGATGGTACTACCACTACTGTAAGTATGACCTTGGCCAGTAGGTTGACGCCAGGCGGTACTTATTATGTACTGATCGACAACTATGCGCTCAAAGATGACGATAACCGCACTTTTTCCGGGATATCCAGCGGCAGCGTATGGAGTTTTACGGCCAAAAGCAATGGAGTGGGGGGGACCGTTTCACCTGCTGGAGGTTCTACTGGTGTTCATCCTGCAAGTGATATCCAGCTGAGTTTTGACCGCCCGATGATGCCGAATACAGGCGCAATCTCACTGACCCCCATTAACAACAGTGCAGGGAGTACAAGATATTTTAATGTCAATTCTACAGCGGTTACAGGAGGCGGTACACGAACTATCACAGTAGATGCGGCCTCGCCTGCGAACATGTTATTGGAGAAAACCATGTATACCGTTTCTGTGCCGCAAGGAGCCTTTTATGATCAGGACGGCAATTTATTCCCTGCCTCCGGGCCACTTACATGGAGCTATACTACAAGTGAGATTACAGGGTTTGGTATCGAATCGCTTACCCCGGTAGACCGCAGCGAAGCTGTAGGACTTAATCCGACGATCAAAATTACATTTAACAGGAATGTTGTACAGAATACTACGGTGGCAAATCCGGTAACCCTTTATAAAGGGGATGGTACAAAACTGCTTTCAAACTTATCGGCGGGTGCTACGGCCAAAGAGTTTATCGTAGCTCCATCCGCGGCATTAGAGAATAATACGACGTACTACTTGGATATTGCCAATGGCGCTTTTGTCGATGCTAACAATAGTCAGGTTATCTATGGCGGACTAAGCGGCAAAAATGCCTGGAGCTTTCAGACCTATTCGCTGGACAAGACAGCTCCCGTGCTCACGCTTGCCCAACTGGATAATACCCGCACTATCCGTCTGAAATATGATGAAATACTAAAGACTGATGCGTCGCTGCTGCCCTCAAGCTTTATCGTGACTGTTAACGATGAGAAGCGTGCGATTGATGGCATCTCCATTCAGGGAGACAGTATCTATATCACGCTCAGTACAGGAGTTGCTGTGGGCCAGGTTATCAAGATCAGTTATACAGGAGGACTTCGGACCATTCAGGATTTGAGCGGGAATGTTGCGAGTACCTTCTCCCAGCGTCAGGTTACCAATGGAGTCCAATCCGCTTTAACGACTCTTAAAGACGGAATACTTACCGGGAAAACTGTTTTGCTGAATTTTAATGATACTCTAAAAGCGGCCAATTCTAATGCTTACAGCCAATTCAATGTATATGCAGATGGTTCTTCTCTTGGGGTGAATACGATTACCTCCAGTGGGGCAACGGTTTACTTGAGCTTGAATAATGCAGCGACAAACACCCAGAACATTCGCGTGTCATATTCTGCGGGCTCTTATCCGGTACAGGATACAAATGGACAGAATGTAGCAAATTTCAGCGATGTCTATATCCGTAATAGCGGGGACACGGTTGCACCAGCGTTTCAGAATGCGACCGGTTCAGGCAACAAAATTGTACTGACCTATAATGAGGGATTATCTTCAACCAGTCTTCCGATGAACAGCCAGTTTTCAGTTCTGGTAGGCAGTACACCGAACTACGTTACGGGAGTGGATGTTAGTGGAACGCTAGTCACCTTAACGCTGCAGAGTGCGCTGGTAGTGAATCAGTCGACTACAGTCTCGTACGTACCAGGAACAACAGGAATCAGCGATCTGAACGGCAACCGTGGACCATACCTTAACCTTCAGCCCGTGAGTGTTTCCGGTACAAGCGGTACTACAGTCCCTAATATCAGTTCAGCAACCATTACAGGGGATGAGCTGACTTTGACCTTCAGCAAAACCATGCAGGCTTCATCAACACTGAATGCGAGTCAATTCGGTGTCAGATTTGACGGCAGCAGTATTGGTGTGCAGAACTATTACTTGTCCGGCAATACACTCAAATTGGTACTGTCCAGCGTGGCAAAGACCGGTCAAGCAGTGGACGTATCCTACATGTCTAGTTCAGGTACTATCTCGGATCAAAGCGGGACTATCTTATCTTCCTTTAGCGCGCTTTCGGTACAAAATCTGACGGGCGTTGCAGGGAATACCTCTACAGCAGGCCGCCCCTCTTATCTGGGGACCTTGGCAGCCAGTGAGTTTGGAAAAGAATATCCTCTGCTCAAAAGCGATTCCTCTACCCCGGTAGATGACCGTTCGGTGTACAGCCAATCTGCAAAAAGATATAACCTGACCGCTGACCGCCTGAAGGCCAGTTACGATTATGTATACAAACTCGGCAGTTCTACAGTGGCTTTTGAGGTACCTTCAACGGAATCATCTGCTTATGTGAGTGTACCGCTCAAACCTCTGCTGGATGCAGTGAACCGTGACAGCAAGGCGGTATTTCTGGTCCGTTATGGTGACCATCTATACAGCCTTGGCTTAAATGACGTGAATATGAACAGTCTTGCCGCAACGTTGATTGCCGACAGCAACAATATCTCACTTGTTTTACGAATGGAGAAGGTCCCTGCCGGCACCTTTACACCATTTGAGCAAAAGCTGCAGTCACAGGGGCTTCGGACCATAACCGGACTTATGGATATCCGTCTAAGTGCTGCGGTTAACGGAAATTATACCAGCACTACTGCGTTGAGTGTCCCTGCAGAATATACAGTGCGTACAACTGCTACGCTGAATGGTGACCAGACTTCGGCTGCCAGATTAGATCTTGCATACTATGATGCTGCGTATCTCCCAACCAAAATCAGCGCAGCGGGCAGTTATACAGTGATCAAAGCCAGCACAACCGGCAATCAAGTAGTCGGTACATTCCTTTCGACCCGGAGTTTTTCCGACATGGGCAGCCATTGGAGCAAAACGGTCGTTTCTCAATTAGCCGCTAAGAATATTATCGACAGCAGCTATGGCAGTACTTTTATGCCGGAGCAGAAGATTACACGGTCTGAGTTTGCTATTATGCTCAGCCGGGGACTGGGGCTGCTGGGAGACCGGGAGACGGCACAGCGCTTCAGAGACGTACAGCCTTCAACCCAGACAGGCGATTATATTGGCGCAGCCGCCAAAGCTGGGATTATTACCGGAAATACGGATGCTACGTTCCGTCCGAGTGATAATATCACCCGTGAGCAAATGGCAATTATGATGATCCGGGCTATGGAGTATACCGGGCATCCGATCACCCTGAATGGAAGCTCCGCTTCCGCATTGGCGGCATTCAAGGATCGTTCCAGCATTCAAAGTCAGGCTGCTGAATTTGTGGCTAAGGCTGTACAGCAAGGAATTATCCTGGGAATGACTACCACCAAATTCCAGCCTCAGGGTAATGCCACACGTGCCCAAGCTGCAGTGATGCTGCAACGGATGTTGACCATGGCAGGATATCTGTAAAATAATCAAATGAAATATACTTAAGGCTCCGCTTTTGCGGGGCCTTTTTTGCATTCTCTGTTCCACTCCAAGAAGAAGAGGAATTAGCTTAAATCTAGCAATATTCGCAACTTTTCCTCTTAAAATCAGTCTATTAAAGGGTAGCGGGAAACTAGGAATGTGTTCCCAGCCTTTGAGAGATTCTTGATATTTAAAAAAGAGATGGGAGAGTTACGCTGAAATGAATGAAGTTTTCATGGGGAAGAAAAGTAGAGAGAAGTTGCAGGAAATGAAGAAGCAGCCAGCCGCCAAAAAGTGGATTGCAGCTTCATTGGCAGGAGTACTGTGGATCATGCCCGTCCTAGGCATTGAAGGTATGCCGCAATTTAGTTCAGGGCCGGCACCGGTCGCGGAGGCAGCCTCCTCCTTTGCCGTTACCAAGCTGGGTGAAGAGGTTATTACTTCAGGCGCTATTATGATGAAATATAAATACACAACAGCCCGTTCCGGGAAATCAGCCAGCGGTCTTGCGGATGTCATCCGCGTCGATCTTAATAATGCTTACGTATCCCTCGATGTCATGACCGGCAAGGGCGGGCATTTGACTACGCGGCAAAGCACCGGAGGTATGGCTGCAGAGACTGGGGCAGTAGCCGCAGTTAACGGAGATTATTTCAATACAGGCGGTGAAGGTGCACCCATTGGTGGGCAGGTGTCCGGCGGGGTTGTGGTATCCACACCTTCACAGCTTGACGGAATGTACGCTTTTGCTGTAACCAAAGACCGCAAACCCGTGATCGATGAGTATTCATTCGAAGGACTGGTTACTGCGGAGGACGGAGCCCAATTTCCGTTATCAGGTATCAATAAAGGTGCATACAGCCCGGAGGGCGGCAGCTCGACTTATAGTCATGCCAACGCAGCGTATATCTATACAGATGCCTGGACGGCTTTGGACCGGCCAAAGAACAGCTCGACTACACCTACCGAGGTGCTTGTAGAAAACGATATCATTACCCAAATTTCAGCGGACAAAGCTTTGCCAGTAGCGGTTCCAAAGGGAGCCTACATCCTGCGGACACACGGGCTGGGAGCCCAGTTCGTCAAAGCTCATCTGGTTGTAGGACAAAAGCTTAGCAGTGTATACACGCTGCGTTCCAAAACCACGCAGCAGGAGCTTGATCCAGCCAGCCTGCAGATGATGATTGGCGGGCATACCATTCTGGTAAATAACGGACAAGCGGCAACGTTTTCCCGCTCGACCTCCAGTATCGGAGGCTATCGTGCACGCACAGCGCTGGGCTACTCACAGGATGGACGGTATGTGTACGTAATTGCAGTCGAAGACAACGCCAACAGTGCGGGTATGTCGCTGACTGAGCTGCAAACCTTCATGACAAATATCGGTGTCTGGAAAGGATTGAATCTGGACGGAGGCGGTTCTACAACCATGGTAGACAGGCCGCTTGCCGAAACCTCGACAACCCTGACCTTCAATACCGAGTATGGTACCGAGCAGCGGAGTATTGTCAACGGGGTGGGTGTTTATACCTCGGCTCCGCAAGGGGAAGTGAAAGGGATCAAGATTAGCGGCAGCTCGGCAATGCTGATTGGACAAAAGGCAAACTATTCTTTAAAAGGCTATGATACGTACTACAATCCAATCGATGTGGCCTCGGGAAATCCTTCGTGGACTTCAAGTAACGGAAGTGTAACCATAAACGGCGGGGAAGCTACTGCTGTCAAAGCAGGCACAGCTACATTGACAGCCTCCAGCGGGTCTGCCTCTGCCTCTACCAAGGTTACGGTACTAGGTGGAGAGAACCTCTCAAGCCTAACGGTAGGAACAGCCACAGCGCCACTCGCAGCCGGTGCATCAGTATCAGTACCTGTGACAGCTGTGGGCCAAAATGGTTCTTCACTTACCGTTCCGCCAGCATCATTGAAATGGGAACTGATAGGCTTTAAGGGCAGTGTGAATGACGGCAAGCTGACGGTTGATTCCGTAGATCCTGGGGTCACGACAGGATATGCTATTGCCCGTTATGACGGATTCAGCACTGCAGTTGTCTTGTCTGCAGCAACTGCTACCCCGTGGGAGGATTTTGAAAATGTTGGCTATCCTGTCGCATTCACATCCAATGTAAGCAGTGTTAAGGGAACTGCAGGAGTTACAGCCGGCAGCGCAGAAAAAGCGGGCTCCAAAGTACTGTCACTCAGCTATGATATGACTGCGGGCAGCGGCAAAATGTACGCATATGCCCAGCTTAACGGAACCAGCGGCAAGAGCATACCGGCTGCGGCAACGTCGATGTCACTTGATGTGATGGGGGATATGAGCCTTAACTGGCTGAGGGCAGAAGTGGTGGATGGAAGCGGAGCTATTTCATATATCGATCTGGCCAAAGTGATCGACTGGAACGGCTGGAAAAACCTCAATATTGATTTGTCAGGTTCCGGCATCAAGTTCCCGGCATCCTTGAAGCGTCTGTATGTGGTGAATGTGGAGGAAGGCCAGGATGAAAGGGCTAAGACAGGCACAGTTGCTTTTGACAATCTGTCATTCGTCATGCCTTCTCTATCGAGTGAAGCCGGACTTCCAAAGGGAACTGCCGCAATGAGCATCGGGTCCAAATCTATTACACTAAACGGTGTGAAGAATCCGATTGATGTGGCTCCAATTGTCAAAAATGGAAGCACTTATGTGCCGATAAAGGTAGTTATGGATGCATTTGGCGGAAGTGCCTTATGGGATCAGAACACCAAAAAAATTCTGGTGCTGCGTGGAGCCAAGGCGCTTGATCTGACCGTAAACATGAAGGAATTTGTATTGAACGGTAAACGTCAAAGTGCTGAAGTAGCGCCTTTAATCCTACAAGGCAGGACTTTAGTACCGCTCAGATTGGTTTCAGAACAACTGGGATTGACCGTAAAATGGGAACAGAAAACGAAGACCGTAACTATCGAATCGTGATATGGTAATATTAAAGGAAAGCCTTTAATATGATCCGATAGAAATGGGGCAAGCATCCGTGGAATTTCAAGCCGATGCGATAGATCGCGTCATTAAGAATACCATCGACGTGATGGAGAGCAGCAAGTATCAGATATTTGAAATATTGCAGGTTGCACGGGATGAGCTTGTTGCACTCACCAAAGAACTGCAGCGGGTCATGGATGAAACGGATGAAACATTGCAAAAGGTAGACAAGCTGGAGCTGCAGTACCACCGCTCCCGTATTCGGCTGACGGAGGTCAGCCGGGACTTTGTCCGCTACTCCGAGAAGGATATCCGGATCGCGTACGAGAAAGCAACAGAGCTCCAGCTTGAGCTCATGATGACCAGAGAGAGGGAAGTCTATCTTCGGAGCAGGCGGGACGAGCTGCAGCTGCGGGTCCGCAGTGTCGAAAATTCGGTAGAGCGGGCAGAATCTATTGGTTCGCAAATGAGTGTTGTTTTGGAATATCTATCCGGAGAACTAGGACAAGTGACCAGAATTGTCGAATCTGCGAAGAACCGCCAGATGATTGGACTCAAAATAATCCTGGCTCAGGAAGAGGAACGGAAAAGAATTGCCCGGGAAATTCATGACGGTCCCGCTCAAATGCTGGCGAATCTAGTCCTAAGGACGGAAATTGTAGAAAGAATGCTGGTAAAGCAGGAATTCGGGCTGGTACAGGACGAAGTAATAGACTTGAAAGGGCAGGTAAGATACAGTCTGGAAGAAATGCGTAAGGTGATTTTTAATCTGCGTCCGATGGCGCTCGATGATTTGGGTCTGATTCCGACACTTCGAAAATACGTGCATGATTATGAGGAAAAGACAAAGATCCGCACCTCCTTTGAAACGAGGGGCAAGGAGCACCGGCTGTCTTCAGCTATGGAGGCAGCCGTATACCGTCTGGTCCAGGAGGCGTTGTCGAATGCGGCCAAGCATGCTTTTCCAAGCTACGTATTGGTGGAGATCACCTATCAGGCACAGCTGATCAAGATTGTCGTGAAGGATAATGGATTAGGCTTCAATGTGAAAAAAATCAGTGAACAGGCAAATCGGGAAAGTTTTGGGTTGGTCGGCATGCGTGAACGCGTGGAACTGCTCGAAGGAAGAATGGAAATACTGTCAGCCGAGAATCAGGGCACAACAATCGTAATTCACATTCCGACGAATGTGGAAAAAGGGAAGGAGTAATGTGATGGAAAACCAGAATCCTGGCAAGTCGCCCATTAAAGTTCTTTTGGCCGATGATCATCAGTTGTTTCGTGAAGGGCTTAAGCGGATTTTAAATATGGAGGAAGATATTGAGGTCATAGGGGAATGCGGTGACGGTATTCAGGTACTTGAATTTTGCAATGAAACCAAACCTGATATTGTACTAATGGACATCAATATGCCGATTGAAAATGGTGTGGAAGCCACACAAAAGCTGCGGGAAATGTTCCCGGATGTCAAAGTCATTATTTTATCGATTCATGATGATGAGAGTTATGTATTTGAAACGCTGCGCAAAGGTGCCAATGGCTATTTGCTGAAGGATATGGAGGCGGAATCGCTTATTAATGCAATCCGTTCAGTCTGTGAAGGCCATGCCTTCATTCATCCAAAGGTAACGGGTAAGCTCATCAACCAGCTGCGCCGAATGACATACCTCAATGAAACAGGGGCTATTGCTGAAACTGCGGTTAAAGAGGCTGGTGTCAAATTTGTTGCAGGCGATAATAATCCGCTGACCCGTCGTGAAGCAGAAGTGCTTCGGCTGATGGCTGAAGGCAAGAGCAACAAGATGATTGGTGAATATCTGTTTATCAGCGAAAAAACCGTCAAAAACCATGTAAGCAGTATTCTCCAAAAAATGGAGGTTGACGATCGAACACAGGCTGTTATTAATTCGATTAAATATGGGTGGGTAACCCTGTAGGTGGTAGGTTAAGCTTTTACATATAATGATTGCAGCTGCTCTGCTGCAGTCAAAGTATTGGTTGAGTCTGCAGCATATTTGAAGGGAATACAGTCTGTTCTGGGCAGTCACCGACCTTTTATCACCGGCATATATTGTCGGTATAAGAGGAGGTGTATCTCCATGGTAGCCCAGTTAATATGGATTGCGGCCATCTATGTTTTTGCAGTAGTGTTGGTTCATATGCTGAGTAAACGGGAACAATCCCGGCAGGGTAGTCAATCTGGCAAACGGCTTCATTACATTCTCATTACCCGTAATCATGAATATGTAGTGGAATGGTATATCAGAGCGCTGACCTTCCATTCGTTTCTTAGCGGAAAGATGCTACAGGTAACCTTGATGGATGACGGATCCAGTGATGCAACGTTGGATGTAGCTACTAGGCTTGCCCGGAACGGATCCGCACTTGAATTTGTTCCTGCTATGCCGGTCTGTGCTTTTGAATCGGATCTAAATCTTCAATCTGGAATCATAGTGGATTTACGGGGGACCGGACAATCGGTGCCGCTGCCTTTTCTGCAAATACCGTGGAGCAGGGGATGCAGATCAAAGCGAGGCGAATAATCATAACATATGCAAACAAAGCAGGAAACGGGTGAAGCACACTCTTCAGAAATGGGGAAGTGTGCTTTTTTGTGTTGTTTTGGAAGTCGCAGGTAAGGAGAACCCAGAAATAAAGAGTATTAATTTGGTTTTATCCAATTAGAGAAGCTGAACTTAAAAAAACATAAAAAATAGAATTGCGAATCTGCAATTGGGCAGCGGCTGGAAGACCGAACATTCTCTGCTGTTACGACCAATCTTAATACGAAAATCCACAGTTCAACTTATCGGGAAGTTGCCAAAACAAATTCTAGGAGGTATAGCAGGTGCAGGCAGCAGTATATGCGGTAGAGCTTGAAGGAGAATGGAGTCTGTGGGTTTCACTCCATATGAAGGTTGACAGGATATGGTGGAGCGGTACCGGGGGAGAAAGGGATGGATGGAATAGTAGGGCTGCGGACAAGCTAGTGCTCCTCTCTTCGGCGCTTCCTCTCGGTTGGGCGGTGAAGCTGAGGGAGCATTGGGATTCCTCCCTGGCAGCGCGGCAATGGGAGGAGGCGGACTGGGGGGAATATATGGCTGGGGTGCTCAGAGCTGAAATTGACGTGGAGAGAATTAGCGGCGGCAGCTGGAATATGGGCCGACTCTTGAAGGAGAGGGAAAAAACAGCTGAACACGACCAGAGGATCTTCATTGACGATGGAAACTACAAATCAGCTATAGGTAGTGATAAAGCGATATGCGCGGCTGCCCTTGGAGCTGCGGCAGAGCAGTTGATGCAAGTACTGGATGGCCGTTCTTTACTCCAGCCTGAAGTCGAGGCGCTGCTGGAGGAACGGCTTCCCGGATTAGCTGGGCAGTGGCAAGAGGCTGTTCAGCTCTGCCATTTGCAGGGGCGGCTGAGCGTGGAGGCCGCTGTTGGCACAGCCCCTGCGCTTCGCAGCACAGGGGCATGGCCCACGGCGCGCGCTGGCTCCGCGCGCCTGCCTGGTCCAGGCCGGCTCCCTGCGGTCACCGGCCGTCTCCTGCGCGCTGCGGCGCTCCGCCTGCCACAGCTGCGCCTGCTCCGGCGCGGCGCGGGTACCCGCCGCGCGGAAGAGCGCTGCCTGCGCTGCGGCAGCGCCACCACGGGCCGCACAGCCTGCGCCGCGTGCGGCCTTGCGGGCTGCGCCTATTGCGAGGCCTGCCTCGCACTCGGGCGCAGCCGGGCTTGCGCGCTGCTGCTGCGCAGCGCGGCCTCTCCGGCCGTGCGGTGCACGGCCGGGGCTTCTCCCACCGTGGCGGCACGCCGGTGGGGACTTAGCGCGGCGCAGGCGGGGGCCGCCGGCGCTGCGCTGGGGTTCCTGGCGGAGCCGCGGCAGCGCTCCGCCGCCCGGAGCCCAGAGCGGTTCCTGCTCTGGGCCGTCACGGGAGCGGGGAAAACGGAGATCACGTTCCCGCTCCTTGCGGCCGTGCTCGCTGCTGGAGGCTGTGCGCTCGTTGCCACACCGCGGCGCGACGTCGTGTTGGAGCTGGCGCCGCGGCTATCCAAGGCGTTCCCGGCGGAGACGCTCGCCGTGCTATACGGCGGCAGTGCAGACCGCTGGACCCACGGCCAGTTGACTCTGGCCACTACCCACCAGCTGCTGCGCTTTTATCAGAGCTTTGATCTTGTCATCATCGACGAACTCGATGCCTATCCCTACCACAACGATCCTATGCTAGCCTATGCGGCAGAGCATGCCTGCAAGCCAGGGGGTTCGTTCATCTACCTGTCAGCTACACCGCCAATGGACTTGCAGCGTTTAGCCCGTGCAGGCAAGCTGCCGCATGCAAGGGTACCTGTCCGCTTCCATGGACATCCGCTGCCGGTGCCCCGGCATGTTGGAATGTCTTCCGTCCATGTATGCCTGAAGCGGGGCGCGCTGCCCGGAAATCTGCTGCAGGCACTTCGCAGGTCGTTTACGCGTAAGGCGCAAATTTTTCTGTTTGTGTCGCGAATAGCCCACATCGAAGGGTTACTGGTTCTTCTCCGCCAGGACTTTCCCGGAGCAGCTATGGAGGGCACCTCTTCCCGGGACCCGGCAAGAGCGGAGAAGGTTGAGGCTTTCCGCAGCCGCGCCATCTCACTTCTTGTTACGACGACAATCCTCGAACGGGGAGTTACCGTTCCCCGCAGTGATGTTTTTATACTGGATGCGGACAGCAGCCTTTTTGATGAAGCCTCACTGGTGCAGATGGCTGGCAGAGCAGGGCGTTCCAAAGAAGATCCGGCAGGAACCGTTTTGTTTTTCTCTCCGCAATGGACCAAATCACAACGGGGAGCAGTCGCACAGATTCGAACGATGAATACCATTGCCCGCAGACAAGGGTACATAAGCAAGGGAGTGGGGTTATGAACCCTATGAGCACATGGTTCCAAATCGCCAGGTCTCTGCTTGCTCCTTCCGCCTCGGACTGCCTCATTTGCGGCCAAAAAACTCAAGTCTCATCAGAGATTCCAGAAGTTTGCAAGATCTGCCAGACCTCCATTCCCTGGATTCGTAATCCGCGCTGCTCCAAATGCGGCCGCCATGTGGGCTGTCCAGATTGCAGCCGCAGTAGCGACCCGATTCCGATAATCTGCAACCGCAGTGCGGTAGCCTACACAAGTGTAATGCGTGAGGTACTGGGCCAGTATAAATACAGAGGGAACGAGCGTCTGGCTCCCGTACTCGGTCTGATGCTGGATCGGGCATATATGGTCCTACAAGCAGAGCGGGGGCAACCGCGCGGTGAAGGTTCCCGGCAAAACCATTCGAGGCTTCCTGCTATCAAAGGCAAATTCAAGTGCATCAGTCGTGCCGGCCTATGGCAGGCGGATCTGCTGGTTCCGGTTCCCGTTAGTAACGCCCGGCTGGCTGAGCGCGGGTTCAATCAGGCCGAGCGTCTGGCGGACGTTCTGTCCCGGCGCAGAAGGATCCCACAGCTGCCGCTGCTGGTCCGTACCCGTCATACCGGTAAACAGAGCTTCAAAAGCCGAGCCGACCGGCTGGCGGATATGAAGCATGCTTTTGCAGTCAACCCGGATCCTGCCATTAGAGCACAGTTTACCCATTGGCTTGAGTCAGCCGGACGGCAGATTCAGTCACAGCCCCTGCAAATCATTATTATTGATGATATCTATACGACAGGAAGTACGATCCGGGCCTGTGCAGAAACTATTCAATTATTGATTGACAGCCTGGGCTGTACAGCGGATATATATAGTTTGACCTGGGCACGTTCGTGATTCTGCCCAATCTAAGCAACGTTTCAGTATTTATTTGTAAAATTAATATAAACAGATTGCACCTCATTAGCCGATACTAATGATAGACGAAGCTTATGCAATCATGTAATCTAGGAGCATAAGATATTACAAGCTGCACAAAATGTATGGAAGGGAGCCGCTGCTGAAAATGAATCTAGACAATTGTCCACGGTGCGGCCGGTTATACGTCAAAAATATTATGGACCTGTGCCAGCCCTGCATTAAGGATTTGGAACATCAATATGAAACCTGCGTAAGTTATTTACGCGAAAACAGAGGCACTAATATTCAGGAGCTGTCCGATGCAACGGAAATTTCGATCAAGGAGATTACCCGTTTTATTCGTGAAGGCCGGATCTCTATAGCGAATGCGCCGAATATGATGTACCCTTGTGAAGTCTGCGGAACCTTAATCCGGGAAGGCCATATGTGCGACAGCTGCCGCAGCCGTCTGCGCAAAGATCTGACCAATGCAGTAAAAGAAGATACTCCGGCTGAACCCTCCAAAAAGTCTGGGGAAGGTGCTTACCGGGCCGTTGACAAGATGCGTGAATAATTAAATCTGCAAAATAACACTTGCAGGTATAAAGAATGTTTCAAAGATGGCCGATAAACTTAGTAAAGATTATCGGCTTTTTTATATTAAAAGGAAGGTGGAAGTTATGAAAATTAACGAGACCGGACGTATTAATGCGATCAACCCGTATCAACGCAGCGCGGAATCGCCTAGACAGGAACAACTGAAGAAAAGCACACGCAAGGATGAGGTTTCGATCTCAGATGAAGCGATAAAGCTATTGCAGGCACAGAAAAGCGGAGAAGTTGACGCCGAACGTGCAAGCAAGATTGAAAGCTTGAAACAGCAAGTTTCCGCAGGTACCTACCAAGTTGATGCAGCCAAGCTCGCAGCCACACTCGCCCCCTACTTTAAGCAATCCTCCGAGAATTAGGTGAAGACACCCATGCCATTGACAACATTGCTGGAATTGCTTGAGCGGCTGGACGAAGCACATATTCAAATGCTGGATCTGGCCGCTTTTAAGAAACAGACGATTATGGATAACAAGGTGGATGGTCTGATTGACATCCTGAACCGGGAATCCAAGCTAATGAAGCTAATTGAGCAGCTCGAAGAGCAGCGTGCGCAGGCCGCATATGCTTTTCTGCAGGGGGTCGGGATTCGTTCCAACCTGAACCTGAACCTCTCTGAGCTCTCACGTCTTGTATTTGATCCTGAAGACAAGTCGCGGCTGCTGCATATTCAGCAGAAGCTTTCAGGCACGCTACGCCGCTTGAAGCAGGCCAATGAGCTGAATCAAAAGCTGATTGAGCAGTCGCTTACCTTTATAGATTATTCCCTGGATTTACTGGTCGGAAGACCGAACCAGGATTTTACTTACCATCATCCGTCCGACAAGGGCAGTGGCTCCACTCGGCCGGGTCTTTTTGACGCACGCGGATAGACTTATCGTTCTTGCAAGCCGTTTTGCCGGAGCTATCATAAGGGAGGAACCAGTAGCATGACATCCACATTTCACTCAATTGAGACGGCAAGACGAAGCCTGTTCACACAGACCGCTGCGCTCAACACAACCGGACACAATATCGCCAACGCCAATACGGAGGGCTACACCCGCCAACGCGTGAATATGAAGGCCGCTTCTCCCATTGAAGCATACGGTCTTACGAATTCCACTGTTCCTGGTCAGATGGGTACCGGGGTCGAGTTCACTTCCATCGAGCGTATCCGCGAGATGTTCCTGGACGATCAGTACCGGGGAGAGAACTCCGCCAGCGGCAACTGGAGCATCCAATCCGATACACTGGACAAGCTCGAAGCCATCGTGAATGAGCCTTCGGATACAGGCATTCGCACGGTGCTGGATAACTTTTGGAAATCCTGGTCTGACCTCAGCAAGAACCCTGAAGATCCTACAGCCCGTAAGATTGTTGTGCAGACTGCGGAGTCACTCACGGATGCAATGAACTACATGAGTACTCAATTAAGCAATCTGGACCGGGATCTCAGTACCAATATTGATGTCAAAGGAAAACAGGTTCAGGGCTATTTGAGCTCTATCGCTGACCTGAATCAATCCATTGCCAAAATCGAAGGTATGGGCGATCACGCCAATGATTTGCGGGATCAGCGTGACCTGATGACAGACAAGCTGTCCAAGATTGCGAACATCACGGTTCTGGAGACTGATGCCGGTTATAATATATCGCTGGGTTCGCAGCAGCTGGTTCAAGGACCAGCCGTTACAGCAACTGTAGACAGTGCGTTTCTCAACACGGCGTATGCCTCTGGTGATCTCAAGGCCGGAGAGGCTTACGGCATGATCTTTTCCAGCAAAACCTACGTCGCGGATTATAAGAAACAGTTGGATGATATGGCCAATACAATCGCCAATGGCGAAGTGCAGGTTACCATTCCCGCTGGTTCAAACCTTCCTGCTGGCACCACCGTGCTCAAGGATTCAGAAATTGTCAATGCCGATGGCACCAAAACAACACTTCTTGCGGGTGCTGCAGTCCCTATCCCGTTAACAGGCGATTTGAAAACTACAGTCAAGGGTCTGAATGGCCTGCATCAGTTGGGGTATGCGATGAATGGCAGTACAGGCCGCCCATTCTTCACACCATCTGTGGCCGGGGAAGCGATCACCGCGAGCAACCTTCGGCTGAATCCGGAAATTGCTGCAGATCCTAGCTTGTTCGCGACCTCGCTCCGGACCAGTACGGACAGTGCAGGAAATATATCCGTAATTAAAGGCAATAATACACTTGCCCTTTTGTTCAGCAATATGAAGGACAACAAAACATTCACTACAGCGGATGGCTCCAAGACCGGAACTGTTGGATCTTATTTAAGCTCCATGGTGGGTCAATTAGGGATTCAATCCCAGGAAGCCACACGCCAGACGAAAAATGCGGATTATCTGGTAGAACAGGTGGATTCCCGGCGCCAGTCTGTAAGCGGAGTGTCCCTGGATGAGGAAATGTCGAATATGCTGGTATTCCAGCATGCCTATAGTGCCGCTGCGCGGTTTATGACGACCTATGACGAAATGCTCGACAAACTAATTAATTCTACCGGCACCGTCGGCAGATAAAGGAGGAACAGCTTATGTTGAGGGTAACCTCCAATATGATGAATTCACAGCTGCTGCTTAACCTGAACCGGAATGCGCGTACCATGAACGATACCCAGCTCCAGCTGTCAAGCGGCCGCAAAATCAACAAGCCTTCCGATGATCCGGTAGGGATTACTTACTCCTTGCGATACCGTGCCGAGTTGTCATCTAACGAGCAGTATACTAAGAATGTAGACAGCTCAATTTCATGGCTTGATTATAATGATACCGTTCTGGGTCAGGCTGGGGATGTCGTTCAACGTCTTCGGGAATTGACTGTTGAGGCTTCCAATGGTACTAACCCTCAGTCAGCATTAGATAGCATCAATCAGGAAGTAATGCAATTGAAGGAACAATTTGTGGATATCTCGAACAGTAAACTTAACGGGAAGTATATCTTTAACGGCGAGAAATATGATTCCAAACCATATGACTTTGTCAAAGGTGCAGACGGGACCTATGATGTGTCTCAAGCTATCACTACAGATCCGGGGCAGATAAATTATATTGTGGGTGAAGGAGTACAACTACCTATTAATATGACTGGAAATGACGTGTTTGGTAACACAGGGGATGTTGACAATGTTTTTACGATTTTCAACAATATTTCAGCAGCATTGAAGTCTGGTGACTATAAGGGAGTGTCTAACCAACTCAATAATATCGATACACGTGTTGAGAAGCTTTTGACAGCCCGCTCTGAGATAGGTGCCAAGACCAATCGTGTGGAATTAATGCAGGATCGCTTAGGTGATTTGAATACGAATCTGACCGATCTGCAGGCCAAGACTGAGGATGCAGATTACGAGGGACTAATTATGCAGTCCAAGATTCAAGAAAATATCTATAACGCTTCACTGTCAGTGGGAGCCAAGATCATATCAACCTCTCTCGTGGACTTCATCAGATAACTGAGGAGGTACTCGCCAATGCAGCCTATACTGCAGATTCGACAGACGCCAGCACTGATCGGCATTGACGCTGATCCGGGCGCATACTCTATTTCGCAGCCCAAAGCTGAAGTGAATATTACTACCACTCCTAGTGAACTCACGGTTCAATCCACTCGTCCTGAGCTAAAGATAGATCAATCTGCGGCTAGGGCGGCCTATTATGGTGGTGGCATGCTGGAAATGAATAAGCGGATTTATTCTGGAATTCAGCAGCTTTATCTTCAGGGAATCGCCAGAAAGGTAGATCAGGGGAACCGTATGGCTGAGTTTTTCAAACCAGGCAATACTATTGCTGAGGTCTACGGTACGGATACTGAACCGAACTCGTTTCCTGAGATTCGAGGTCCGGCATCCTATGACAATGTAGATATACACTTTGAAACGAGAGCACCTCAGATTGATTTCCGCCCTGCCCAAGTCGATATACAAGTAGAGAGACACCGCCCGGAAATTGAATACACTCGTGGTAAGCTAAATATATATATGCAGCAGTATGCTTCCGTGCAGTTTATTCCCCCGGAAGTAAATGTTCAAATGTAGCTTTTTAAGCTATAGATGTGCCGAGAGCGCTTCTATAGCTTTTCTGTTATCATATATGCGATTAAGAGAATCATTAAGACGACAGTTTTGCCTGGCAAAACTTTTGAGGAGTGAAAAACTTGATTATAGAAACGTTATCTTGGGGAAAAGTTGAAGTGAATGAGGAACAGCTATACCATTTCTCCAAAGGAATTCCTGGGTTTGACGAAGAAACTGATTTCGCCTTAATTGCTATGGAAGAGTCCCCCTTTTGGGTGCTGCAATCTGTGAAGCAGGAGGGGTTATCCTTTTTATTGGGTGATCCGTTTGACTTCTACCCCACCTATGAGTTTGAATTGCCTGATGATGAAGCAGAGGAGTTGGGAATCCACTCGAATGTGGCCGTTCGCTGCATCATAACATTAAAGGAACAGGTGGAGCATTCTACAATTAATCTGCTTGCTCCTATTGTATTGAATCCTTCTGACCGTTTCGGCAAACAAATTGTACTGCATAAAGCTCCTTATCATACAAAACATAGCCTAATACAAGAGCAGCAGGCTATGGATGGAAAGGTTGGTGGGTGATATGCTTGTGCTTTCCCGGAAAAAAGGAGAGTCCATTGTCATTCAGGATCAGATAGAACTAACCATTTTAAGTGTAGATGGAGATACGGTGAAGGTTGGAATCTCAGCTCCCAAGCATGTTGATATCTTTCGTAAGGAAGTCTACCTCTCCATACAGGAGGCTAACCGCGAGTCTGCAGCGCCTCAGCAATCTGATTTGAATGCGTTGATTCATCGGTTGCGTGGGCCCAGTAGCAAAGATTAAGATCATATAGCATATATTGAGATAAGAACCTACCCCCGCTAATCAAGGGTAGGTTCTTGTTATTTCTGAGGAATTCGAATAATAAATAAAAAAATCTTTGAAATGCTCTAAACAGTTGGGGGCATGCCGTCGATATATGTATTAGACGCTGATCCGGCAGGGCGGCCGACCTTAATGGTTCGGCGTTTACCACATGGATGTGGAACTAACTTAATTTCAGGGAGGAAATATCAAATGATTATTAACCACAATATCGCGGCGTTGAACACACATCGTCAATTGGGTAGCAACACTGCAGCAACTAACAAGAACATCGAGAAATTGTCTTCCGGTCTTCGCATCAACCGTGCCGGTGACGATGCTGCCGGTCTGGCAATCTCCGAAAAAATGCGTGGTCAAATCCGTGGTTTGGACATGGCTTCCAAAAACGGACAAGACGGTATCTCCTTGATTCAAACAGCTGAAGGTGCAATGAACGAAACCCATAGCATTCTGCAACGTATGCGTGAGCTGGCCGTTCAATCTTCCAATGATACGAACACTGACTCCGACCGTAAGGAACTTCAAAAAGAAGTTTCCCAGCTGACAGACGAAATCAATCGTATCTCCAGCACAACTGAATTCAATACCAAGAAATTGTTGGATGGTTCTGTTGGTAACAATGCAAATTTCACAGGCACTAATGCACTTGCTTTGAAGCCAGTTAATGTTGTTGACTCCGGCTTGGCAACTGACACGTACAAGATTACCACTACTGCTGCTGCAACAATTAACGCTGATGTTAAAACTAACACAACTGGGTTGGCTGCTGGCGACTTTGATATGGCTGCAACTAAGATTGTAGGTCTGGACCTTGGCGACTATACAATGGAAACAAAAGCTGTTGGTGGAACTAAGTTTGATATCTCGCTGAAAAATAAAGATGGCGTTGTTGTAGCTAGTGGATCTGCAATTGATACAGCAGCTGGTGGTGCACTCACTGGTACTGCCCCAGATGGAACAGCAACTACATTTACACTTAAGGCAGCTGCTGGTACAGTTGCTGAAGGTAAAATGTCCTTTAATTTGAATGCTACTTATGCTGGTGCAGGTGCTTTTGCGATTACTAATACTGCTGCTTCAACAACTTATTCCAATGGAGCTAACTTGAAAATCACAGATAGCGATTTCCAAGCAGGCGGTCTTCAATTCAAAATGACAGTGGATACTGCTCTTGCTGCTGCTGGCAATACAAGCGTAGTAGTTACTAACAACGCATTAACAATGCACATCGGTGCTAACCAAAACCAATCGATGAAAGTTGATATCAACAAAATCGATGCAAAAAGTCTGGGTATCAATAACATTGATATCACTACTCAAACAGGTGCAGAAGCGGCAATTACTTCTGTCAATGATGCATTGACAAAAGTATCCTCCGAACGTGCTAAATTGGGTGCATTCCAGAACCGTTTGGAACACACAATCAACAACCTGAACACTTCGTCCGAGAACCTGACAGCTGCTGAATCACGTATCCGTGATACAGATATGGCTAAGGAAATGATGGAGCAAACTAAGAACAACATCCTTGCTCAAGCTGCACAAGCAATGTTGGCTCAAGCTAACCAACAGCCACAAGGCGTTCTTCAATTGCTTCGTTAATCTTAACGAACTTCAAGGAGATCCTAGATTATCTAGGGTCTTCTTTTCTTTTTGACTGAACTAAGTGTAAACAAGAATATATATTATAGATTCGACCCTATATACATACTGTATGGCCTTCTCTTTTGAGGGCCTATTTAAATTTGTCATTCTGGTGAGTTGATCAGTATCTAAATTCCTTTTATTTCTTTATTTATTTGAGCTTTCCTAAAACTTCAGCTAACGAAAGCCGATATATATAGTAAATTGTTTTCCGGAGGGCTCAATGATGAATGTACAGTTTTCTTTGTCAGCAAGTGGAGGACAGGCTTCGAACAATCTTGCAGGGACATCTTTGGCAAAAGACAAGGTATCCGACATAAAAACACCTGCTAACGCCCAAGAACTTAACAAAATGGAAAAACAGGGTGCAAGTGTCACGGTAGGTGAAGAACAACTCGTACGGAATATTGAAAAGGCGGTAAAAGCCCTTCAGGGACCTACCACTACTCTTGAAGTCAGTATTCATGAGAAAACTCATGCCATAATGGTAAAAGTACTTAACAAGGATACTGGAGAATTGATTCGGGAAATCCCTCCCGAGAAAACTTTGGATCTTGTGGCTAAGATGATGGAACTCGCCGGAATTATAATAGATGAACGGATATAGAGTGAGGAGGAGAATAATATGAGAATTAGTGGCCTAGCATCCGGTATGGATGTAGACTCCATGGTTAAGCAGTTAATGACAGCTAAGCGTGAACCCTTGAACAAATTGAATCAGCAGAAACAAATTATGGAGTGGACAAGAGATAGTTACCGGGAAATGAACAGCAAGCTTGTTGATTTTCGTAATAATAAACTGGATACCTATAAAAAGTCCTCAGCGATGAATGCGATGAAGGCCACAGTAAGTGGAAATACGACTGCATTGTCTGCAGAGGCAACCGCAGATGCTAACCAAATACCGATGAATGTGACTGTCAATCAATTGGCATCAAATGAGAAGGTAACAACTACATCTGTATTGACTGATATTACTTCCAAAAGCACATTGAAACAAGTTGCAGCGGCTACTGGTTTTACTGCGCAAGCTGATCCTGGTAATCCAAGTAAGTTTACTTATAAAATGATCGTAAATGGCCAGACTTTTTCTTTTGATGAGAGTAAGACAATATCTGAAGTCGTTAACACCATCAATTCCAATAACGATGTGAAGCTTACAGCTACTTTTGATCAGGTCAAAGGCCAAATGATTCTAACCTCGAATCAGTTTGATAAGCATATATCCGTATCGGCCCCAGGAGCTGCCGAGAACGGACTGTTAAATGTATTTAATACTTCCGGTGGACCCTCGACAACCTCACTTGCACAAAAAGCTAATATTACAGTAGATGGTATAAGCAAAGATTTTGAAAGTAATAAATTTCTTTTAAACGGTGTATCTATTACTTTACTTGGAAAAACCGAAGATGGAAAAGCATCAAAAATCACAACCTCAGTCGATTCATCAAAGGCATTGGAAACTATCACTTCTTTTATTAAAGATTACAATGAATTATTGAATACATTGAACACTAAGACAAGTGAAGAAAAATATCGCTCATATCCCCCTCTGACAGACGATCAGAAAAAGGGTATGAATGATGATGATGTTAAAAACTGGCAAGCTAGGGCCAAAAGCGGTATATTGAAAGATGATAGTATTCTTACTTCGGCTATAAGCAAAATGAGATCTGCCATCCAATCGGGATTAAATGGTATAGGTGGTGTGGATCTTGCCTCCATCGGTATTGGAACAGGTAAGTACTATGAAGAAGGTAAGATCTATATTAAAGATGTGGACAAGCTTAAGAGTGCAATAGATAACAATCCTCAGGGTGTAATGAATTTATTCCAATATTCATCGACAGATACTTCTAAGCCGAGTGGAATTTTTGTTCAAATCTCTGATAGCCTAAATAATGTACTTAGTGTTATGGCAGATAAAGCAGGAACATTGAAAACCTCTTCTGATTTGAACGCAACGTACAAAGAAGAGAGCACTATGGGCAAGCAGTTAAAAGATATAAATAAGCGTATCAGTACACTGACTACCCGCCTAACCGATATGGAGACAAACTATTACAAACAATTTACAGCCATGGAAACAGCTATGAATAAATACAATTCCCAGTCCGCCAGCTTGTCCAGTTTCGTAGCACATTAACCGATAGAGGTGAATACGCATGATGACTTCTCCCTATGAGAAATACCGGCAATCTTCTGTTCAGACATCTACGCCTGCCCAACTGGTAATGATGCTCTACGATGGAGCCATTCGTTTCGTAAGAACAGCAATGGATGGATTGAACAAAATGGATTATGAGAAAACAAACCTTAATTTCGGCAAAGCCCAAACAATCATTAGTGAACTGATGAGTACACTGGACCAGTCTTATGAAGTCTCCAAGAACCTCTTCTCTCTATATGAATATACGAATCATCTGTTAATAGAAGCCAACATCCGCAAAAACCCGGAGAAGGCTGAAGAAGCATTGGGCTATCTGACCGACCTCCGTGAAACCTGGCTCCAAGCCTCGAAGCTTGCGGCAGGCCAGACCGAGATCGCGAATGGATGAACTTATCCGCAGTCTGGACCAGCTCACTCGGGAGATGATGGGCCGGCTTCAGGAAGCGACGTATGAGGAGCTTGAGACTTTCGTAGAGGAACGGCAAGAGCTTGTCGATTCGATTGCAGAACAAGTCGCAATTTGTCAGTCCACTTCTGCACAAAAGGAAGAAATTCATCGAATTTTGGAGCATGACTATGCCCTGCTAGACCGCATGAATGTCTTGCGGTTGGAGGCCCAGGACTTTCTGCAGAAGCGCAACCATGCCAAAGTGCAGCGGAGTGCATATGAAGCGAAATACAGTGCGGACAGCATTCTCATGGACCGCCGAAAATAATGTTTTTCCAAATGTTTCATCTCAGGAGCAGCCGGGTATTATATACCGTCTGCTCCTTTTTTGATCTTGATATCACATTTTTGTGCTTGAATTTGGTTGATTATTGAATGGTAAAATATTGAAAGTAAACATTTACTATTCCAATTGACAATGGAGAAGCAGCGGTGGTATAGTCGAGTTGTGAGCAAGACTCACGTTCATCTGATGACGAAGGGAATGTTTAGTCAATGGAAGGTAAAGTAAAATGGTTTAACGCAGAAAAAGGTTATGGTTTCATCGAAACTGCCGATGGTGGCGACGTATTCGTACACTTCTCCGCGATTCAAACTGACGGTTTCAAGACTTTGGATGAAGGCCAATCCGTAGAGTTCGACATCGTTGAAGGTGCACGCGGACCACAAGCAGCTAACGTCATCAAATTATAATCATCCGGCGCAGCCGACCTACATATATGGTAGATGGTTAGCAATTGAGACAACGCTAGCGTAGACCCTGGGGATCTCCCCACAGGGTCTTTTTTAATGCTTATTTTTTACAAAAAGTCATTCCAAATGTGTCGAAATTAAGTTGGAATTAGACAAAGTGTAAAATTAATTTAACGGAAAACGTTAACATTCTCCAGGATTTGGGTAATAGGAGACGTTGGGCTTTCTATCTTGCCTCGACGTACATTCTTTATGCTTAGGCGTGTGGCTTTGTGGACGAGACCGTTGTTCAGGAGCGATGCAGTAAGCCTATGCCCATCAAACACTCAGGAGGATGAAAAGCAGAATGAAAAAGACGTGGCGTGGATTAATGACAGGGATACTGGGTGCAAGCATGTTACTCGGATCTCTAGGTAGTGTCTCTGCTGCACCTGCCCCCAAGGATATTCAAGGACACTGGGCGCAGACGCAATTGCAGGATTGGCTGAATAAAGGGTATCTAGGCGGTTACCCGGATGGTACGGTGAAGCCTAATAAGGCGATAACGCGCGGCGAATATGTAGCGTTGATTAATCGTCTGTTCGGATTCAAGGATACGGGAACGATCAGCTTCACCGACGTGAACAAGACTAACTGGGTATACTCCGAGGTGGCGAAAGCCGTGAAAGCCGGTTATATCGGTGGTTATGAGAATAAAACATTCCGTCCCGCTAATCCATTGACCAGACAAGAAGCAGCAGTCATTGCTGCCAAATTGCTTAGCCTGAATACCGCCGCAACTTCTACAACCTTTAAAGACAATGCTCAAATTGCCGCTTGGGCAAAAGGGGCAGTGGCAGCCGCAGCAGGTAAAAAGATCATCAACGGGTACCCGGATGGAACCTTTGGTCCCAAGAGATCGCTGACCCGGGCAGAGGCTGTAGGGATTATCAGCAATTCGGTTGTATTTAAACCTTCTGCCCCTGGAGTAACCCCTACACCAACTCCATCGGCAACACCTGCTCCTAGCGCAACTCCTACTCCTACTGCAACCCCTGTACCAGGTGGTGGTAGTGGCGGTGGAGGTGGAGGTAGTACTACTGCACCAACAGTAAGTGGCGTAACTTATGGACATGTTGGTTCAGTGACAGCAGATGTGTACCTTACTCCGTCAGTAACCGGATCGGTCTATTATGTAGTGGCTCCATACAGCAGCAGCATGCCGGACCCTAGTGCCTCACAGGTGAAACAGGGAATGACAAGTGCTGGAACCCAAGGAGTGAACTACGGAACGAAAGCTGCAATGGCAGGCTCCACCGTTTCTTTTTCAGTGTACGGCCTGCAGCCTAATACAGAATATGCAACATACATCATCGCAACTGATACTGCCGGAAACATGTCAACGGTATCGAAGCTACGTTTGAAGACAACTACAAGCACTCCGACATCGATCACGCTGGTTGAACCAGGTCAGATGGGAACAGTGACAGCAGATGTCTATGTGAAATATGGGCAGACAGGCGGTGCTTCGGCTCCAGTAAGATATGTTGTCCTGCCGGCGAATGCGGCTAATCCAACTGCAGCGCAGATTGCTGTCGGTCAAGATAGCTCAGGGACCCAACTTGCCGCACCTTGGACAGGTTGGATTACTCCAGCGCCATTACCGGCGGTAAGACAGACACTGAGCTTGACTGGGCTGACTGCCAATACGAGCTACAAGGTGTACTTTATTACAGGTTCCGGCAGTGTCTGGTCACCCGTAGAAATTCTGCGTATTCAAACCAAGTAAGAGCTGGATAATTGCAATATTTAACCGATAACACTAGGTCCGGCCAAGGCAGCTCAAGTTGCTCTGGCCGGACTGTTTATGTATATGGAGGGGCTGTGACATCTTTTGTTAGCTAGATGTAAACACTGTCATGATTTTTTTTTTACTTAGCCCTGACAATTTGGTATAATGGCTATGTAAACAAAGGAGGAGTGCCCATGCAATTCAGCATTCGAGGTCAACAAATTGAAGTGACCGACGCTTTGAGAGACTATGTTGATAAGAAGCTCAGCAGACTTGAGAAGTACTTCGATGCACCCCCTACCTCAGAAGGATATGTGACGCTTGGCGTTGTTCGCGGCCTTCATACGGTGGAAGTCACGATCCCGCTGGCAGGTGTAACGCTTCGTGCGGAAGACCGCAGCGATGATATGTACGCATCCATCGATGCCGTGGTGGACAAGCTGGAACGCCAGATTCGCAAACACAAGACCAAGCTCAATCGTAAGTTCCGCCAGGAAGGAAGCTTGAAAACGCTCTTTGTGGAAGGAGCACCAAGCAGCATTGCTGTTGAGGAACAGGATTACGATGATTTGGAAGTCGTGCGGAACAAGCGCTTCACTTTGAAGCCTATGGATGTAGAAGAAGCGATCCTGCAAATGAACATGGTTGGACATAATTTCTTCGTGTTCTCCAATATTGATACTTCTGAAGTTAGCGTTGTTTACAAACGCAATGACGGCAAGTATGGCCTGATCGAACAAGACTAGGTTTGGATGCATGAAGCCGTAAACCGACTTGGAGCAGAGATTTACTTCAGTCTGACAAAAGAAAATTAACCGAGCCCCTATTCGCCATAAGCGAATAGGGCTCTTGTGCGTATATACACGTGTTTATGACAAAATAGCGGCACTTTGGCAGTAATGAGATCACTTGAAAAATAAGGTTGCGGCTGCTTGTATTGCGGCTTCTCTTACAAACTGTTACAATTTATGAAGCAGCGGAATCGAAATCATATATGGCCCTTTCAATATTAGTGAGGATGGGCTCGGTTCCACCATCTGTGTTGCATGAAAGGGGTTAACCATGCTAGGACTTGTAAAAAAAATATTCGGCGACACCAATGAACGTGATGTCAAACGTCTCATGAAGACGGTCGATGTAATTAATGGGTTGGAGCCCGATTTCGTATCACTTTCGGATGAAGAACTGAAAGCCAAAACCAATGAATTCCGTGCCCGGATTGAGAAGGGCGAAACCTTGGAGGAAATTCTTCCCGAGGCATTTGCAACCGTACGCGAAGCTTCCAAACGGACGCTGGGCATGCGGCATTTTGACGTTCAATTAGTTGGAGGCATGGCGCTGCATGAAGGCCGGATCTCCGAGATGAAGACAGGTGAAGGGAAGACGCTGGTAGGTACACTGCCGGTCTACCTGAACGCTTTGCTCGGCAAAGGTGTACATGTTGTAACGGTCAATGACTATCTGGCCCAGCGCGACAGTGCGCAGATGGGACAAATTTATAACTTCCTGGGTATGACGGTTGGGGTAAACCTGAACGGCATGGACCATGCTGATAAGCAAGAAGCTTATGCCTGCGATATTACGTATGGCACAAACAACGAGTTCGGTTTTGACTACCTGCGCGATAACATGGTGCTCTATAAGGAGCAAATGGTTCAGCGTCCGCTCTATTTCTGTATTATTGATGAAGTTGACTCCATTCTGATTGATGAAGCGCGGACTCCTCTTATTATCTCCGGACAGGCCGAGAAATCGACCGAGCTGTATTATGCGGCAGACCGTTTCGTAAAGAGACTGACCGCGGAAGAGGATTATACAGTTGATATCAAGGTGAAATCCGTGGCTTTGACTGAAAAGGGTGTGGCTACAGCAGAGCGCGCTTTTGGAGTGGAGAATCTGTATGACCATGCCAATGTAACCCTGAATCATCACATTGTTCAAGCGCTCAAGGCGAACGTAATTATGCGCCGCGACGTTGATTATGTAGTGAATGAGGACGAGGTTGTTATTGTCGATGAATTCACCGGCCGTTTGATGGCAGGGCGCCGTTATAGTGACGGGTTGCACCAGGCTATCGAAGCCAAAGAAGAAATTCAGGTGCAGAATGAGAGCATGACCCTGGCTACTATTACCTTCCAGAACTACTTCCGGATGTACCGTAAGCTGGGTGGTATGACGGGGACAGCGAAGACCGAAGAAGAAGAGTTCAAGAAGATCTATGGTCTGGAAGTTCTGCAGGTGCCGACCAATAAACCGAACCAGCGTGCGGATATGCCGGACGTTGTATACAAAAGCGAAAACGGTAAGTTTAATGCAGTGGTAGCAGAAATTGTAGAGCGCCACAAAAAGAATCAACCCGTGCTGGTAGGTACGGTTTCTATTGAGAACTCCGAACGTGTATCGGAAATGCTGAAACGCAAAGGTGTAAGACACCAGGTGCTCAATGCCAAGCATCATGCGGCGGAAGCAGAGATCATCTCCCATGCAGGTCAGCCAGGAACCGTAACCATTGCTACGAATATGGCTGGACGCGGTACGGATATCGTACTCGGTGAAGGGGTGACAGATCTCGGAGGTCTGCATATTATTGGTACAGAACGCCATGAATCACGCCGGATCGACAATCAGCTGCGCGGCCGCGCGGGACGTCAAGGCGACCCGGGTTCCACTCAGTTCTACTTGTCGCTCGGCGACGAATTAATGAAGCGTTTTGGTGCGGACAACGTGCTGAACATGATGGACCGTCTTGGGTTTGAAGAGGATCAGCCGATTGAGAGCCGTATGATCACGCGTGCTGTAGAATCCGCCCAAAAACGTGTCGAAGGCAACAACTTCGATATTCGCAAAGTTGTGCTTCAATATGATGATGTTATGAATCAGCAGCGTGAAATTATCTATAAGCAGCGCCGCGAGATTCTGGAATCTGACAATATCAAAGACGTTGTAGTTGAGATGATCAAGCCGGTTATTGACCGTATTGTTCATGCCCACTGCAGTGACGATATTCCCGAGAACTGGGAGCTGCAGGAGGTTGCTGATTATGTGAACAGCAAGCTTTTGGAAGAAGGCGAGCTGACACGGGACGATCTATGGGGCAAAGAAGTTGAAGAGATCATCGAATTCATCTTCGGCCGTGTGCTGGAGAAGTACGCAGCCCGTGAAGAACGCCTTGGCTCTGAGCTGGTGCGTGAATTCGAAAAGGTTATCGTCTTGCGTTCGGTTGACAGCAAATGGATGGATCATATTGATGCGATGGATCAGCTTCGTCAAGGGATTCACTTGCGCGCGTATGGCGGTACTGACCCGCTCCGCGAATATCAATTTGAAGGCTTTGAAATGTTCAATGCCATGACCGCTACCATTCAGGAGGAAGTTGCGACCTACATTATGAAGGCGCATATTGAAACCAATCAGGAACGGCAATCCGTAGTGGAAGAGAATAAGATCTCCACCAATGGCGAGCCTGCCGAGAAGCAGCCTGTGCATGTTGAGGCGGCTATCGGCCGCAACGATCCATGCCCTTGCGGCAGCGGCAAGAAATACAAGAACTGCCATGGACAGAACGCGTAAGTACAGCGGGCCTTTTGATTTTCTGTCTTTCAGCTTTATCTTTTTCAGTAAACCAGTGCGCAGACATTAATCTGCAAAAGCTGTTTACAGAACTGTACTTCATGTACTTGATGTCTTGCTCTACAGTTCAAGGGTTATAATGACAATAAAAAGCGGCTGGGCCCGGGGGACTCCCCGTTTGCGGCCCGGCCGCTTTTTTGGGTTTTGGGAGCTATGTTGATTCCTGAGCGAAGCGGAAGGCGTAATTTTTGAAACCTGGATGAGGTGGAAGTAACGGAGGGGAAGTTTGGAACTGTAGGAGCGGTAGCGTCCGCCTTTGTTCACAGATTTCAACCGCGAGCAGCGGTCTCCAATCAGGAAATTGTGAACAACAGCGGCCGGAAGTCCAAACATTCCCCGCAGTTACGGCAACCACCGAAACTAAGTGTTGAAGAGAACGAGCTTCTGACTGCGAGGGTATCAACTATATGGACAATGTCCAATCCAGCCGCCCCGGCGCAATGATTTTATTTTGAAAGGTGAAGTGATCACACATGATTGATCCTAATGTTAAGCAGGACCTGCGTGAAATAGGCAAGAAACTAACCGACCTTAGGGGGTCTCTTTGACTTAGATCTGAAGCAGGAGATGATATCCAACTTCGAGGAAAAGATGGCAGCGCCCGGATTCTGGGATGATCCAGAGAAGGCGCAGGGCGTCATCGCCGAGATGAATGCGGTGAAATCATCCGTGGATCAGTATGAGAAGCTGCAGCAGGAATATGATGATGCGGCGATGATGGCGGAGCTGGCGGATGAAGAGGGCGATGAGGATTTGGCGGCAGAGGTCGCCGGAACGATTCGCAGTGTGGCTGGCAAGGTCGATGAATTCGAGCTGCAGCTGCTGCTCAACCAGCCGTATGACAAGCTCAATGCCATATTGGAGCTGCATCCCGGTGCCGGCGGAACGGAGTCCCAGGATTGGGGGCAGATGCTGCTGCGCATGTATACCCGCTGGGCGGAGAAGCGCGGCTTCAAGGTAGAAGTCCTGGATTACTTGCCGGGCGACGAAGCAGGGATTAAGAGTGTTACGCTTTTGATCAAAGGCTACAACGTCTATGGCTATCTGAAAGCTGAAAAGGGAGTACACCGGCTGGTGCGCATTTCCCCGTTCGATGCCTCAGGCAGACGCCATACCTCGTTTGTATCCTGTGATGTGGTACCCGAGATTGCAGATGATGTAGAGGTGGATATCCGTACCGAGGATCTGAAGATCGATACGTACCGGGCCAGTGGCGCAGGCGGTCAGCATATCAATACAACGGATTCTGCGGTGCGTATTACTCACTTGCCTACCGGCGTAGTGGTAACGTGCCAGAATGAACGCTCGCAGATCAAGAACCGGGAACAGGCCATGAAAATGCTGCGTTCCAAACTGTATGAGCGCAAGCTGCAGGAGCAGCAGCAGCATCTCGATGAGATCCGCGGCGAGCAATCGGATATTGCATGGGGGAGCCAGATCCGCTCCTATGTATTCCATCCCTATAGTATGGTAAAGGATCACCGTACTTCCGTGGAAACCGGTAATGTTGGAGCGGTGATGGACGGCGATCTGGACGCTTTTATCGACGGATATTTGCGCAGCCAGATTAAGACAGAAGCTGAATAAGTGCATAACGATAATTCCTACGCGTCTTCGGAGGTGTAGGAATTTTTTTGAGAAGTTTAGGGTGTATAATAGCTTCAAGTATAAACGTTAAGGAGAATAATTCTGCATGCAAAAAATCAATTCACGCAATAAACCCCCGCTGATTCCGCTGAACGGGCCATTGCGCCATACGGTGGATATTGTGCTGATTCTGGTGGGCTCACTGATTACGGGGCTTGCTTTTAATCTGTTTTTTCTGCCGAACCAAATCGCTTCCGGAGGGGTATCGGGGTTATCCGTACTCGCGGAGGCCTGGCTGGGGGCTGAACCGGCGTTCACACAATGGGCGCTGAATATTCCGCTGTTTATTCTTGGGGTAATATTCCTGGGCAAGCAATATGGAATCCGTTCGCTGCTGGGCAGCTTTGTGCTGCCGCTGTTTATCTTTTTGACGAAAAACGGGCCTGTGCCGACCACGAATCCGCTGCTTGCTTCTATTTATGGCGGGATTGGGGTGGGGCTGGGTCTTGGGCTGGTGTTCCGCGGGCGCGGCTCCACGGGAGGCTTGACCATTTTGGCGCAAATCATTCAGAAGATTACGGGATTCAGCTTCTCGCTGTCTGTGGTGCTGCTGGATGGTACGGTGATTACGCTGGCTGCTTTTGTACTGGGAATGGAACAGGCAATGTATGCGCTGATTGGCCTATTTGTGACGGGCCGGGTCATCAACGCGCTGGAGGTTGGCTTCAGCACGACCAAAGTGGCCTACATCATTGCCGATAAGACGGAAGAGATCTCTCAGGCGATTCTGAACGATCTGGATCGTGGTCTGACCAAGCTGAATGCGCAAGGCGGCTATACGGGCGATAACCGTACAGTGCTTATGGTCGTTGTGGGCCAAAATGAGATTACCCGGCTGAAGGCAATTGTGCGTTCCGTTGATCCGGGGGCGTTCGTTATTATTACAGAGGCACATGAAGTGCTGGGCGAAGGGTTTAAAAGAGAAGTGCAGTCTCCTTAGGGGTCTGCACTCTTTTTTTGAAAAAAGGAGTAATGTACTTCAAGCTAGTATCTTTCTTGCTTAATAAACTTGACGTTACATGTTGTATTTATATTAATTGGGTCGTATAATAATACATATTTCCAAGGACGGTATTCATGATATTCATAACAGGCAGGAAGCGGGGATGACAGTGACAGGCAAGCTGAGAGCGGCAATTGTTGGATCAACGGGTTACGGGGGCGTGGAGCTGATCAGGCTACTGCAGAACCATCCGGATATAGAGATTACTTCAGTGATTTCCTCTTCAAGCGCAGGTGCGCCTATTGAGGAAGGGTTTCCGCATTTAACAGGGATTGTGCAGCGCAATCTGGATGGAGTGGACGCGGCGGAGATTGCCGGCAGGGCGGATGTGGTATTTACAGCAACGCCGTCGGGGGTCAGTGCCAAGCTGGTGCCGCAGCTGCTGGAGGCAGGTCTGAAGGTCGTCGATCTGTCCGGTGACTTCCGGTTGAAGGACGGTGCAGAGTATGAACAATGGTATAAGCATCCAGCTCCGTCAGATTCCTATTTGCAGCAGGCTGTATACGGATTATGCGAAGTGTTCGGCGAACGTACGGCCGGGGCAGATTTCATTTCCAATCCAGGCTGTTATTCTACCGCTTCGCTGCTGGGCTTGATTCCGGCGCTGCAGGCGGGTTGGATCAAGCATGACAGCATTATCATTGATGCGAAATCGGGTGTGTCCGGGGCAGGCCGGGGAACGAGTCTGATGGTTCATTACTCCGAAATCAACGAGAATTTCAAAGCGTATAAGGTGAACAAGCATCAGCACATTCCGGAGATTGAACAGACCCTGACGGAAATTTCCGGAGAGAAAGTGACGGTAACATTCACTACACATCTGGTGCCGATGACCCGCGGGATTATGAGTACGATGTACGCCGGGATGAACGGTGGGTACAACGAGCAGGATTTTGTAGACTTATATCGTAAATATTATGCAGGACGGCCGTTTGTGCGGGTTCGTGACGCTGGTGTGCTGCCGGCAACCAAAGAGGTCAGCGGCTCTAATTATTGTGATATCGGTTTTGCCACAGATGCCCGTACAGGCCGGGTGACCATTGTATCCGTCATTGACAATATTGTTAAGGGCGCAGCAGGGCAAGCGATTCAGAACCTGAATTTGATGATGGGATGGGAGGAAACCCGCGGCCTGGGCTACACACCAGTGTATCCTTAAGGTTCGGCGGTCAACAATACAATGAATGAGAAGCAAGGTTTTACCGTCGTGGAAGGCGGAAGTGTTACGACACCTAAGGGATTCAAGGCTGGCGGGCTGCACTGCGGCCTCAAAAAAACAGAGCGCAATGATCTGGCAGCCATCCTCTGCGAAGTTCCGGCGACAGCGGCTGCTGTATATACAACGAATGTTTTCCAGGCTGCACCGCTTAAGGTAACACGGGAGAGTCTGGTGAATGGTACACTTCAGGCAGTTATCGTGAACAGCGGGAATGCGAATGCCTGTACAGGTGATCAAGGCGAAGCCGATGCCTATGAAATGCGTGCTGCCGCTGCCCGCCGCTTAGGCGTGAATGATCAGGATGTTGCGGTTGCTTCTACCGGTGTGATCGGTGAACTGCTGAAGATGGACTGTGTGCGAAGCGGGATTGCCGGACTGCCTGAGAAGCTGGATGGAGGAGCTGCCGGCGCGGAGGAATTCTGCCAGGCGATCCTCACCACAGATCTGGTCAAAAAAGAATGCTGTGTGAAAGTAAAGGTCGGGGATACAGAAGTAACGATTGCCGGAGCAGCCAAAGGTTCGGGGATGATTCATCCCAATATGGCAACGATGTTGGGTTTCATGACCACGGATGCTGTAATTGACGGCGAGGATCTGCTTAATCTGCTGCGCGCAGCGACGAATACGACTTTTAATATGATTACGGTAGATGGGGATACAAGCACGAATGATATGCTGGTTACGATGGCGAGCGGGCTTGCGGGGAATGAGAAGCTGACAGGTCTGCATGCGGACTGGGATGCTTTTGCCGCGGCGTTTACGCATGTCTGCCAGAGTCTGGCCATGGCCATTGCCCGTGACGGTGAAGGGGCGACGAAGCTGATTGAGGTGCAGATCAGTGGTGCGGTGCATGATGAGGCTGCTGCTGCGATTGCCAAGACGGTGGTTGGCTCCAGTCTTGTGAAATCGGCGATTTTTGGCGCGGATGCCAACTGGGGGAGAGTGATTGCCGCAGTAGGACGCGCAGGGGTGCCGGTATCGCCGGAACGGGTGGATATATCACTTGGCGGGATTGAGGTGCTCAAGCAGTCCCGGCCAGTGGCTTTTGATGAAGAGAAAGCTCTGCATTATTTGCAAAAAAGCGATACCGTGCTGATTACCGTAGCTTTGTCTGACGGAGACGGCAAGGCTACCGCCTGGGGCTGCGACCTGACGTATGACTATGTGCGCATTAATGCTGCATACCGTACCTGATTTATGGCTGGCACTCCGCTTACGGGGAGGATAACGAAAAATGACTATAGAACCTACTAAGGATCATAAGGCTGGCGGACTGTTCGTGATGAAATGTGGCGGCAGTACGCTGGCGGCGCTTCCGGATTCATTTTTTGATGATTTGCGGGAGCTGCAAGAGAGCGGTGCCCAGCCCGTCATCGTGCACGGAGGTGGGCCGGCAATTTCCGGCAATCTGGAGAAGCTTGGCATTGAGAGCCGCTTCGTGAACGGCCTGCGGGTGACGACCGAGGAAGTACTAGATGTGGTGGAGATGACGCTGGCCGGAAGCATTAACAAGGCGATTGTCCGAAGGATTCAGGGCAGCGGGGGGCAGGCGCTAGGCTTATCCGGTGTGGATGGACGGCTGATCACCGCCCGGCTGGTCGCAAACAGTGCTGAAGTGGGGCTGGTTGGTGAAGTGACAGAGGTCAACGCGGAGATTGTGCGGGGGGTTCTGGCGATGGGCTATATCCCTGTAATCGCGCCGATTGGTGTAGATGCCGGAGGTCAGCGATACAACATTAATGCGGATACGGCGGCGGGAGCGGTGGCTTCTTTTACCGGGTCGCCCCAAATGATCGTCGTTACAGATGTTCCGGGCATAATGCGTACACTGGATGGCCTTAAAACCGTACTCCCGTCTGTGACGGTGGGACAGATTGAAGACTTGATCGAAAGCGGCGAAATTTATGGCGGGATGATTCCCAAAGTACGCGCGGCGATCGATTGTATTCAGGGCAGTGTGTCCGAAGTAGTGATTGTTGACGGCAAAGAGCCGCGGGTACTCAGCCGGGTGCTGCAGGGTGAAGAGCTGGGAACACGGATTATTCGTTCATAACTAATAACAAGCGCTGACGGGAATACCGGAAGCAGCATGGTGGGAGAGTGACTAAGAATGAGTGAGCTTACGCAAGCGGAAAAGGATTCTTTGACAGGGGCGCCGCAGGACCGTTCAGTGGAAACGGAGGTTCAGGAGGCTGCTCCTGCCAAGCTGAGTGCGGTATTCCCGTCCTACGCCAGATACGATATCAGTCTGGTCAAGGGCAAAGGTAGCTGGGTATGGGATGATCAGGGCAACAAGTACCTCGATTTCATGTGCGGCCTGGCTGTAACGAGTCTGGGACATGCACCGGAGAAGGTTGGGGCCAAGCTGAAGGCACAGATTGATACCTTGTGGCATGTCTCGAACCTGTTCCACATTCCGGGGCAGGACCGGGTGGCGGCGCTGCTGACGGCTAACAGCTGTGCGGATCAGGTGTTCTTTTGCAACAGCGGGGCCGAAGCGAATGAAGCAGCGATCAAGCTGGCGCGCCGTTATCACCAGAAGGTGAAGGGAACGGGCCGCTATGAAGTGATTACCTTCGAGCAATCCTTCCATGGACGTACCTTGGCGACGCTGACGGCTACCGGACAGCAGAAGGTAAAAGAAGGCTTCCTGCCGCTCCCGGCAGGCTTCAAGACCGTGCCTCTGCATGATCTTCCGGCGCTGAAGGCGGCTATTTCTGAGAATACAGCAGCGATTATGCTGGAAATGATTTTGGCTGAAGGCGGCGTGCTGGAGGTGCAGCAGGAGTTCCTGGATGCGGTGGTAGAACTGTGCAAGGAGCACGGACTGCTGCTGATCGTGGACGAGGTGCAGACCGGTATGGGGCGCACAGGCAAGCTGTTTGCGCATCAGCACTACGGCATTGAGCCGGATATATTCACTCTGGCCAAAGGAGTCGCCAGTGGCTTCCCCGCAGGTGTGATGCTTGGCAAAGGTTATTTGCGTGAAGCCTTCAGCCCAGGCAGCCATGCGTCCACCTTCGGCGGAACGCCACTTGCGGCAGCAGTGATGGAAGCGACGATCGAAACGATGCTTGAAGACAATCTGGCGCAGCGTGCTGCCGAGATGGGCGAATATCTGAAGGGGCTGCTTGGAGAGAAGCTGGCAGATACACCTTTTGTGCAGGAGATCCGCGGCAAAGGCCTGCTTATCGGCATTGAATGTGCGGCACCTGTAGCGGATATCGTGCTGGCCGGACAGCAACGCGGGCTGCTCTTCGTACAGGCCGGACCGAATGTCATTCGACTGCTGCCTAACCTGTATGTAAGCACCGAGGAGATCCACCAGGCGGTGGACATCCTTTCGGAACTCATTCATACTTATGCTAAATAAGATGAACTTAAGAATGAAGCAGGGAGTTGCCGTAAAGCCTTATACTTAAGGCTTTCTGGCAACTCCGTATATTACATTCTTAAGTTCACGTTCTATAACAATGGAAAATGGGAGGCAGGTTCATGAGCCAGGGAGTACACAGCGATACCGGAAAACTCGCGCAGCAGCTCAAAGGCCGTGATTTGCTGGAGCTGAACGACTACAGCCCGGAGGAAATCACGTATTTGATTGATTTGGCGATCGAGCTCAAGCGCAAGCAGAAGAGCGGTGAGGTCTACCAGCCGCTGAAGGGGAAGACGATTGGGCTTATTTTTGAAAAATCCTCAACTCGGACTCGTGTATCATTCGAAGTGGGCATGTTCCAGCTTGGAGGTCATGCGTTGTTCTTGAGTAAAAATGATATCCAGCTTGGACGCGGAGAAACCGTGGGCGATACGGCACAGGTGATGTCGCGTTATCTGGACGGCATTATGATCCGTACCTTCGGCCATGATAAAGTGGAGGATCTGGCTCGATATGCTTCGGTTCCTGTCATCAACGGACTAAGCGATCTGGCGCATCCCTGCCAGGTGCTGGCCGATTACCAGACCGTCTATGAGCATAAGGGTAAGCTGAAGGGCTTGAAGCTGGCTTATATCGGCGATGGCAACAATATGGCACATTCCCTGCTGATCGGCGGTGCCAAGCTGGGTGTGCATGTCTCCATTGCCGGACCCGAGGGCTATGAGCCGGATGCGGCTGTAGTGGCAGAGGCACGCGAGATTGCCAAGGAAACCGGCTCAGTGATTGTGGTTACCCGCAGCCCGCAGGAAGCCGTACAGGACGCGGATGTCATCTACACGGACGTATGGGCAAGCATGGGCTTCGAAGCCGAGCAACTCGCGCGTGAGGCCGCCTTTAAGGACTATCAGGTCAACGAAGAACTGGTCAAAGGCGCGAAGAGCGACTATCTGTTCCTGCACTGCCTGCCGGCCCACCGTGAGGAAGAGGTTAGCACCGGCGTAATCGACGGCCCGAACTCGGTCATCTTCGACCAGGCTGAGAACCGTCTGCATGCACAAAAAGCGCTGATGGCTGCTTTGATGGGCTAAGTAGCGATTTGCCGGGCTAAACTAAAGCTCAGAGTTAGCAGCGATATGGATAAATGAAGGTTGATTATGCAAGTCAGGCAAGGCTCTTGCTTGATCTTATACTATATAAAACATTATATAGGTTGAACTTAATATTGAGCGTTAGAATCTGGTGCGAAGCAGCGGAGTGAAAGTTTGGAACTGTAGGAGCGAATGCGTCCGCCTTTATAATCGGATTTCCCCCGCAGCCTGCGGGCTTAAAATCACAGAAATCCGATTATAACAGCGGCCGAAAGTCCAAACATTTCACGCAGCTGCGCCCGGGCACCGATTTCTATAAGCAGTCTTAAGAAGTTCATCCTATACCCCCCACACGAAAGGAAGTTACACCCCCATGGCTAAAGAAAAAATAGTGCTCGCCTATTCCGGCGGGCTGGATACCTCGGTCATCCTGAAATGGCTGAAAGAAACGTATGACGCTGAGATTATTGCATTTACAGCTGATATCGGACAGAAGGAAGAGCTGGAAGGGTTGGAGGAAAAAGCCCTCGCTACCGGTGCATCGAAGGTCTATATCGATGACCTGCGCGACGAGTTCGCGAATGACTTCATCTACCCGATGTTCCAATCGGGCGCTTTATATGAAGGCCAGTATCTGCTCGGTACCAGCATCGCCCGTCCGCTGATTGCGAAGCGTATGGTGGACATTGCCATTGCTGAAGGCGCGACGGCTATTGCCCATGGCGCAACCGGCAAAGGGAATGACCAGGTGCGCTTCGAGCTGAATGCGGCGGCTTTGTCGCCAAGCATCAAGGTGATTGCGCCTTGGCGGCTTGAAGAATTCCGCAACCAGTTCCCGGGCCGTGCGGAAATGATCGCTTATGCGGAAGCCAATGGAATTCCGGTTCAGGCCTCGGCGGCCAAGCCTTATTCCATGGACCGCAACCTGCTGCACATCAGCTATGAGAGCGGTGTGCTGGAAGATCCCTGGTTCGATCCAAGTGCACCGGAGAACAAAGGCATGTTCCTTCTCAGTAACGC
Organism: Paenibacillus sp. P46E; assembly: GCF_001909095.1. Taxonomy (NCBI): domain Bacteria; kingdom Bacillati; phylum Bacillota; class Bacilli; order Caryophanales; family Paenibacillaceae; genus Paenibacillus; species Paenibacillus sp. P46E. Next base: position 72,045 of record NZ_LVYZ01000033.1, on the reverse strand, counting down.
ACCGGAGGATGCTCCGGATGAAGCGGAATACCTGGAGCTGGATTTCCTCAAGGGCGACTGTATCGCACTGAATGGCGAGCCGTTAACTCCGCTGCAAGTCATGGAGAAGCTGAACGAGCTGGGCGGCAAGCATGGTATTGGACGCGTCGACATGGTGGAGAACCGTTTTGTCGGCATGAAGAGCCGGGGTGTGTACGAAACGCCGGGTGGAACGATCCTGTTCACAGCCCACCGCAAAATGGAGTCCATTACAATGGACCGTGAAGTAATGAACCTGCGCGACAGCCTGATTACCAAATACAGCACACTCGTATACAACGGGTTCTGGTTCGCACCTGAGCGCCTTGCACTGCAGGCGCTGGTGAAGGAAAGCCAGAAGAACGTTACAGGCACCGTGCGCGTCAAGCTGTACAAAGGCAATATCATCGGAGCCGGTGTGAAGTCTCCGGTCAGCCTGTACAATCCGAATATCGCCACCATGGAAGCTGATCCGACTCAGGCTTACGATCAAGGGGATGCAACAGGCTTTATCCGCCTGAATGCCCTGCGTCTGAAGGTTTCTGCGGGCGTGGCGGAATCGAATCAATAGATAAGCGTTAGGCATATAGATAAGGCAAACATAAGCAGACAGCAGAAGGCCGTTCCTCCCGTCAGGACAGGAGCGGCCCTTCTAACGTCAATAGAGGAGGATACAACAGGTGAGCAAGCTGTGGGGCGGACGTTTTACCAAAGGGACTAATAAGCTGGTGGAGGAATACACTGCCTCTATCGGGTTCGATAAGCTACTTGCAGAAGAGGATGTGCAGGGCAGTCTGGCCCATGTCACGATGCTGGGCAAATGCGGCATCCTGCCGCTGGAGGATGTAGAAACCATCAAGGACGGATTGAACAAGGTGCTGCATAAGGTACGTGCGGGTGAGATTGTTTTTTCCGTAGCGGATGAAGACATTCATATGAATATCGAGAAGAATCTGATCGAGGAGATCGGCCCGGTCGGCGGCAAGCTGCACACCGGACGCAGCCGCAACGACCAGGTGGCTACGGATATGCACCTGTATCTGCGTAACCGCGTAGTGGAACTGGTAGCCCTGCTGCATGAGCTGCAGGAGTCGCTGATTGGGCAAGCCAAGGACAATGTGGAGACCATCGTTCCGGGTTACACGCATCTGCAGCGTGCCCAGCCGATTCTGTTCGCCCATCACCTGCTGGCATATGTGTCCATGTTCCGCCGCGATGCGGAGCGTCTGATGGACAGCTACAAACGGATCAACGTACTGCCGCTGGGAGCAGGGGCGCTTGCGGGAACTACCTTCCCGATTGACCGTCATTTTGTGGCGGAGCAGCTCGGATTTGACAGTGTCTATGAGAATAGCCTGGATGCCGTCAGTGACCGTGACTTCATCGTCGAGTTTCTGGCTAACGCCGCACTTGTGATGACTCACCTTTCCCGGCTCAGTGAGGAGCTGGTGCTGTGGAGCAGCACGGAGTTCAGCTTCGTAGAGCTGGATGATGCTTTCTGCACAGGCAGCAGCATTATGCCGCAGAAGAAAAATCCGGATGTACCAGAGCTGGTACGCGGCAAAACGGGCCGTGTCTACGGGAACCTGATCGGCCTGCTGACCGTGCTCAAGTCCCTGCCGCTCGCTTACAATAAGGATATGCAGGAAGACAAAGAGGGCATGTTCGACACCGTAGCTACCCTGACGGGTGCCTTGCAGCTGTTCGCTCCTATGATCTCCACCATGAAGGTGAACAAAGTCCGGATGCGTGAAGCCGTGAATACAGACTTCTCCAATGCGACTGATATCGCTGACTTCCTGGTAGGCAAAGGGCTGCCTTTCCGCCAGGCGCACGAGGTGATTGGCAAGACGGTGCTGTACTGCATTAACGAAGGGAAATTCCTGCTGGATCTGACACTTGAGGAATTCAAGCAGTTCTCCCCGCTGTTCGATGAGCAGATCTATGCCGTGCTCCAGCCGGAGGCTGTTGTGAATGCACGCAACGTCTATGGCGGTACGGCATCTGTGCAAGTCATTGCCGCGACCCAGCGGGCAGAAGCAGCGCTGAATGACACCAGTGAGTGGATAGCGCAGCATGTGAATACTATAGGGTAAGAAGAGGCCGATTGGCTGAACATAGACTGCTGGAATCAAGGGACTGTCTTCCTGCCACATCACTGGATGTGGGGAAGATAGTCTTTTTTGCTCTATAAAAACTAAAGAATGAAGACAAGCGGACTGATGAATTCATTGCGAGTCCAGGGGCTTCATTTTACCATGACACCCAATTGGAACCTTAGCTTCATTGGAGTGGTGTGGAATTAGTGAACTTAAATGAGCCTTTAATCATTTTTATGAGAGGTTTGTGTGGGGCATTTTGACCTGCAGAGGAGCCGAAGTGGTGAGAATTCAGTTTACTTTTTCCACTTGGCTCAGGTACAGGTCTTCATTCATTTACCTAGAGGCAGCCAAGCCAGCACATCACGGATCTTGGTATCCCAATAACCCCACTCGTGTTCGCCGGGGCCTTCCTCATAGGTTAAGGACAATGAAGTTTTGGCGCAAGCCTTGCGGAAGCTCTGGTTGTCCGTGTACAGGAAATCCTCCGTGCCACAGCATTGATAGAGGAGCGGCTTCGGTCCCTTGGAGCGGTCGGCCTCTTTCAGTAGCCAGAGCAGATCATCGGGGGTATTTTCAATACTCTTTTTGCCAAAAATCTGTTCGTACTCCGGAGTCTTCTTAGCTGGATCCTCCCAATTTAAGAAATTATGCGCCATATCGAGTGCTCCTGACAGGCTTGCCGCTGCCGCAAACGTTTCAGGCTTACGCAGTCCCAGCTTCATCGCCCCATAACCGCCCATCGAGAGCCCGGCCACAAAGGTATCCTCACGTTCCGGTGACAGCGGGAAAAAGGATCGGGCGAGTGCCGGCAGTTCTTCACTGATAAAGGTCCAGTACCGTCCTCCCTCAGCCATATCCGTATAAAAGCTCCGGTGTACCTGCGGCATCACCACGGCGATCCCCATTTGGGCTACATAACGCTCAATGGAGGTGCGGCGGAGCCAGATGGAATCGTCATCCGACATGCCGTGCAGTAAATAGAGTGTGGGGTGAAGCTTGCCTTTAGTTACATTAGTCATGCCGATCTGTGTAGTGGTCTGCTGCGGCAGAATCACCGTCATAGAGGTGCTCAGTCCCAGTACATCCGAATAAAACTTGCATTCGATCAAAGCCATATTGTTGTCTCCTTTCCATTCAGCCCAAATGATAGCACAGCACAAATTAGATATAAATTGTAGAAATCTCTAGAATTCTTACACACAAGGATTGCTGGTTCAGGAACAGAAAGAATATAATGGAAATAGGTATAAAGTTTCATGGATTTAGATCTGGATACAGGACTGAAGACACGGTATTCTTTTGAAATCACAAATACATAACTGGCCCACCGGCAATGAAATTAAATGCAGGCTAGATCAAATCTGGAACAAGGAGCGGACGGAATGCATCGGAAGGACAAGCATAGCCCTCTATGGAACAGACAGCAGGGCTTTACCTTGATTGAGGTTTTGGCAGCCATCGTTATTCTCTCGATTGTCTCATTGGTGCTGACCTCCTATTTCACTAACGCCATGTCCTACTCCAAATCGAACCAGAACCGAACGATCATGGTCAACCTGGCGCGCAATGCGCTGTTTTATGCGGAGAAGCAGGATTTTGAGGCGATGAGTTTATATTTTCAGGGGAAGCAGGCAGAGGGGGCAAATCCCGCCATACCGGGGCATTCCAGCATTAAGGCCTCAGACTGTGTACCCATTACAGAAGCCGCGGCAAGCTGTGGGGCGTATCAAACCGTCGTTACGGACGCCAATGCACTCGCCAACGTACTGAATCCGGTAATCAATAATATCAGCTATCAGGTGAACATTGTCTACCAGGTGAATCTTCATCAGGACATGCTGGCCGGCAGAATCAGTGGTGGTGATGAGAGTGAAATGGACGAACGTAAGAAGGAAATGGCACCTTATTTAATTCCGGTTGAAGTCACTGTCACGGGACCCGGCGGCCCTCAAGGCCGTACTTCAAGTACGGTAGTGGAGGGTTATATCACGGATGAGAAAATACGCTGAGCGTTTGAAGTCCGAACGGGGTTTTACCTTGATCGAAATGATTGCTGCCATGACGCTGTTCTCGCTGATTGTCGGCATGATTTCAGTGGTTACGATGTTTGGTATACGAAGCTATCACAAAATTACGATTGAAAATTCACTAAGAGATGAAGCGGACATTGTGATGTCCTCCATTATGAATGAGCTATATACGTTTTCTCCTGAAATCGTGGAAAATACCACTGACGGCATTCTACTGAAAAAAACAAGAGAAGGGGCTGCAGACGAAGTGATCAAAATTGCTTTTGCCCAAGGCCAGCTTGTAATCGGTGCGCAAGCAGCGGCTCCTGACAAGGATGATCCGAGGACTGCAGTGCATTCGAGTCTCTCCGGTTCAAGCATTTCTTCTTCTGCGGCTGACGGGAGGGCACCTCAAATCTCTTTTCCCTACGAGAGCGGACTGATCCATATCTCACTGAAACTGGCACAGGAATATGACGGCAGAACTTACAGCATGGAATTGAACAGCAAATTCGGATTTTAGGAGGCCAAGGGCCGATGTCTGAACCACTAACGGGCAAAATGAATTTTAAGAGAAGGCTTGGAGATCCGGTCCGGCACCTTCATGGAGAACAGGGCTCCGCACTTGTACTGGTCATGTTTATTGTTCTGCTGCTGACCATTCTGGGGATGGGGGTGCTCAGTGCAACGGTTGGAGGAGCCCAGCGGACAGAGACGCGAAAGAACGATGTTCAGAGCCTTCACCTGGCGGAAAAGACATTGGACGAGGCGGTTGCCTACATTACGGCTGGCCTGAATGATGAAATTAATAGAGGTGTGGACGTAAGCCAAGCCGATCTGGATAACAAAATCAACAGTTTCCTTCAGGATCTGCCTGCGGGTTCCAATGGTTTTCTTACCAGTACTGATCTGCTCCAAGCCGATGGGGGAAAAGCAGTTGGTAAAATTACAAACATTCATTCGGAAAGAATGGGAACGGGTCAAGCCGGCCAATCTGTCAGCTACAGACTGACTCTGAACGCTGAGGCTGAGGTCAACGGGGTAAAGCGCACGCTGACTCAGACGGTGGTTATCGACACATCTCCTGATTTTCTTAAATATACATTAGGGTCAGAGAAGAATCTGACTATTAACGGTGCACCTTATATCCAGGGTAATATTTATGCCGGCGATACGCTGACTATTAATGATACTGCTCAATACACCTACAAAACCATTAATCATACTTTTACATCCCAGCCCTTTGAACTGACGGGCGAAGCCCATATTCAATCTTTGCGTAAACTGGTGTATAAGGAGCAGGGGTTACCGGATCGTACAGCAGATACAATCACTCCAGCCATATCGATGACCGGGAAGATTCCACAGGAAAATGTCAAAATCAAAAACCACCGCAGCTTTGTTGAAATGGATGTCGAATCCTCCTTCATTGATAAAGTCACCGAGGCCATAGGCAGCGGAGCCAGTGGAACAGACATCTCCCGGAACTTGAAGAACGGTACACTGGCGGCCTACCTGACAGGCACATACTCCAGTCTGTTTGACCACCCGGTTCTTCCGCCGAAGCCTGACCATGATGATGTCTCGGACCATGGGAAGCAGCTTCAACAAGAATACGCTGATGCGGTTCGGCGTCTGACTGAGCCTGAAGGATCAGTGATTTACGACGGGGATTTGACCTTGGACGGTACTGAACTGAGGGGAATCACGTATTCGGGGAACGCCAAGAATTCGGCCTCACCCCGCAACTGGTATATCATTGACGGCGATCTGAGGATCAATAATTACGGCAGCGCTACACCCATACAGGTACGTGCTAATATTCTCGTGACAGGCAAAGTAGAGATCAGAGGCAAAGTGGAGTTTGATTCTACCCTCTTTGTGTATAAGAAGCCGCAAGTCATCAATGGGCAAGAAGAATATACAACCACCGTTGAGGATGCGTCGATTAAGGGCCTGAACGGCAAGGAGCTGGTGCTTATCTCGCAAGGCCCGATTCTGATCAACCGGCTGGCCGCTTTCACCAATGATGAACCGGCACCGCTCGATGCTTTTTTCTATACGGATTCCGCAGCGGAGCTGTATGGTGTAGGGTCGATCTTCTCACTGAGCGGGGGCTTCTTCGCCAAGGGGGATCTGACCATAAATGCGGTGCGGGGCAGTGCAGCCGGAGGTGCAAGTGATATCAATATTACCCCTGACAACCGCCTGATCCGGTTCAAAGCATCCTATAACGATCAGATTTTCAACGATCAGCAGGCAGGTCTCCCCCGTGTCAAAGCGGTCAATATCCGTGTAGAAGGATTGAAGCTGAATTGAGCAGAATCCATAGTAGTTAATCATTGACTTCAGCAGATACATGAACACCCCCCTGTTGCCTATCAGCACTTGATGCTGTAGGCAGCAGGGGGGTGTTTGGGTGTGGTTACTTAATACCGGTCTTCATTGGTGACTTTGACCAGAATGGTATCTTGAATGGAAGGATCGTCCTTATAGACAGCGGTGACGAAGGCAGAGCCTTTGACGAGTCCGGTAATAAGTCCGTCCTGTACTGTCACCACGGCCGGGTTGCTGCTCGTCCATTCCAGTTTGCCCTGGATATCTGCCAGTGTCATGCTCTCAGGGAACAGGGTAAGTTCATGGGTATTGAATAAGTTGTGTGAGTTCTCACTCCCTACTCCAATGCTAATCGAATCCGGCAGGTTAAGACCGGTTAATCTGGCACCAACGGTAAGGGTAGCTGTGGCCGTTACCGGTTGTTCCGGCACCGGTCCCGGTGTAGTAACTTTAACGGTGATAGGGTGGTCTGTAGCGGTGACCTTTAATCCTTTTAGTTGAATACTGCTGGTGTCCGTGCCGCTAATTATTTCTGCGTAGGTTCCACCGTCGCCTTCCAGACTCCAGGTGTAGACTGCAGGATCTGCATTGGCTGGCGTAATTACCCGTACCTGCAGCGGGATTTGCTGCCCGACGTTGACCAGTGATAATCCATCAATCCTGATTTGGCGTACCGGATTCGTGAAGGTCACCGTAAGCTCTTTGGTGGCGGCCCCGGCAGGCGAGACGTTGGTATTGACCTGTGCCACGAGCGTAGCCTGACCGGAGTGATCAGCCACCAGAAAAGCATGGTTCTTCAAAGGTGAATCGGGAGATACCACTAGATCTGCCCCGGCGGTATCGCTTCCCGGTTTGATCTTCCATTCATACCCCGTAATCTCATCAGCGGTACTGTACAGAGCTTCAAAGCGGGCCTCTTCCCCCACATAAGCTGTGTTGGAACCGATAATGTTAAGGTCGGGAGAAATTACCTCCACAGAAGCGCTTGCCGTGATGCCGCTGCCGTCTCTTGCCCTAATTTGAATAGTGGCGGTACCCGCCTGAAGCCCTTTCACTACTCCCTCATCGGTAACTGTAGCAACTTCGGGATTGAGGGATAACCAGAAGACATCCTTGTTGTCTGCATCGTCAGGGAGGACCGTGACCATGGGTTTCATCCCCAGTTCAGTGTCTACATTAATCCGCGCATTCTGCAGGGTGAGCCCTGTTACTTTAACAATCGCTTTGAAGCTTGCCGGATTAAAGTAGATTGTTTTCTGCGGATAGACAGGTTCCGGGTCCTTAACTACCTCTGGAAGAGTCCCGGTAAATGCCCCGAGTCGCAGATAACCTCCGTTATTGGTACGCAGCTCTTTGGCGATAAGGGTTCCGGTAAGCTGACCATTATCGAACTGCACACTGGCTACAGGAGCAAGCACGCTTGCTTGGACTCCAACACCGTTGATGGTTATGGATGTGGCTTCCGGAAAATTGAGAATAATATGACTGCTCTGTATATTCGTTAAATCAAACCCGCCCGAAACCGAGACGGATTCACCATGTACATTGATGATAACGGTCGAGCTTTGGGGAGCTTTGATTTTTATATTATTCAATACATTCGTTTTGACCTCAAAAACATTCCGATTATTATCTGTACCTGTAAAATTAAGATAGCTGTCCACACTGCCGTTTGCCGTTAAAGAACCAAGGGCCTGGGACTGGCGAAGCAGGAGCTTCTGGCTGTCTGCGAAGTTGATGGGAGCCCCTTGGGTTACGGTACCCGTAACGGAATTGTTCGGCGTAATGGCCGAGGTGCCCCCATAGGTGACGTTCCCGCGGATGGCAGCGCCGTTTCCTCCGTTGAAGATAAAGTTCCCTCCGACGACCAATGCATTACTGCGGGTGCCCCCTTGTCCATTGAGGCTGTAGCTGGTGAACTCTGCATTGCCGGCCGCGGCGATACGTCCCTCCGTGCTGGTGCTCCTCAAATTCACATTTCCTAAAATGAACGCGTTATATTCATTGCTGAGTGTACTTACGGAATCGAATACCTCCGAAGTACTTCCCCCCGTCTTGACGGAATGTACCTCATTGTACGTCAATTTTGAACTCCACTCAGCCAGGTCATAAGAGCGCTTCTCACTTGGGACAACGGTCAGGTTGAATGTGACAGGCTGGCTGGACTCGGGCTCAAAAGTTGTTCCATCCCTGGATAATCCATACCTGATATCAGCGAAGCTCCCCGTTAGTGTGTATCCCTCCGCAAGGCTGCCGCTTTTGGTGATTCCTGCCGGCAGAGGCTCTGTAAACTCCAGCGTGGCCGGGAATTTCTCGGAATACCCGATATTTGAAATGATCAACTGGCTGCTGGCCTCAGCATTTGGTACAGTATAGGCCGGGATAGGGTTGGGAGTGATTGTGTAGGCAAGGGTCACAGCTTTTCCGCGTTCCACCGTGTCCGACGAAACGGTGCGGCTGAGGGATAGTTTGGACTCCACGTATTCTACCGCCACATTCACTGTTTGGGTCGCCAGAGCTCCTTGGCTGTCCCTTGCCGTAATCTCAATTTGGAGAGCACCACCGGTGGGCAGCGGATTGTTAAAGGTCTGTGTTACCGTCTCCCCGGACTGCACAGTCTTGTCGGCCATCGCATAATCAGGCAAGTATTCATTACCTGCCTTGAACTTGATACCAGTGATCAGATTCTTATCACTAAGATCCCAGTCATTGACGGTATAGCTGACAACAAGCTTGTTCTGATAAGACGGTTTGGTGCTGTGATCCTGCGGCATGGCCACTGTAATTTCGGGAGCGTGATTGGCTCCGGTAAAGGCACGGTACATTGTATTTACGAACAGCATCTGCTCCCATTGGGGGAAGTTCTTGTTGGTATGGCCCGTACCGGAAAAGGTGATGTTACCTACAGAATACGTATAGAAATGGTTGTAGCTGTCATCGGTATCCCGATTCGATCCTGAAATGTTGTACCAGGGAATGACGTCGGCCCGTTCCAGATTCAGCGGGAAGAACTGGTCATGAGTCGTTGCTACCGTGTACCGTCCCGTGCTTGAGCTTAAGGCAACCCTGCCTAGATCGAAAGGATACTGTGTCAAAAGCCCTTCGTTAACGGGCACGACTGAGGTGGAAGGATTGACTGCCTGACCGCCCAGGTAAGTCCTTGGTAATGCTTGTCCGACCATGTCATGGAAGTATGAACTCCAGTAATTGTAGTTCTTAACGCCATTGACGGTACTCTCCACGTATGGGTCCAAAGCCGGTGTAGCCGGATTCGCATCAACCTCGCGGAAAATGGTGTCATGCGTCAGCATCAGGCTTTGCCGGGTTTCTTCAGCAAAGGCCTTGACCGCATCGGCGGCAGCTTGGGATAACATCGGTGTGGTTACGCGGTCGTACATATCCTGAAAGCCAAATACGATCATATCGTAGTTGCCGTTCAGACCGGAGGTCCGGTCCGTGGCGCTGATATGCTGGGCGATGTAGGTGTTGAACCCCTTCATGTCGAGCACAGTGATTTTCAGTTCGTAATCGGTATTAGATAAGTAGGAAGCAGTCATGTTCTTATTGGTCGTGCTGAGCAGGTTGCTGTCCGGTTTGTCAGCAGGCATAACCTGAAGAACATGAATCTCCGGTTTAATCCCTCTGTACCGGATAACATCTGCGTCGAAATCCTTTAATCCGGTAAGGGTATCGCTGATTTCCATTTTCCAGTATAGCGGTCCTGAATAGGTTGACGGCAGTTTGTAGCGGATTGTACCCGAAGAAGAGGTCATCATTTCGGTAGCGACGACATTGCTTTCGGTCATGGGCAGTGAAGAATCCACATTGATGAACAAGCGGACCCTTATGGGATGTAGCGTGAAGTCGGAAACATTGTCCAGCTTGACATCGAAGCTGAGAGTGTCCCCGGATACGTAGACATGATCAGGCTTATCACGGTAGCTTACAATATTCGTCTTATTGGTCAGCGTGAGTCTTGGCCGCTGGGTCAGGCCGGCAATATAGGGTGAGGAGGCGTCTATTATTTTATCAGTAAAGGCGTTCAGACCAGTCAGATTTGGAAGGAAAACGACATTGGATTTGGAGCCTGATGCTGTACGGTATGTATTGAAGGAGGCATACAAATGGCCTTGTTTGGCAACAGATGATTCCTGCGCGTCGAAAGTCTCGTTTCTGAAAAACACATATAAGCCTTTGTTGATATAATAATCGGTTATTTCCTTAGCCTTAAGAAGAGTGATGTCGTTCTCCACACTTGTGGTGTTATGGGCTTTGCTTCGGGCATCACTGCTGCTGCTACCCGTGCTGTTGACTTTTGCTGTGTTGAAATCGCCTTTGCCGATATAGACAGCATCATATTTGCCGTCCCAGTTCTCACGCAGCGAGACGAACCTCTTCATGGTCATGGTGTCGATCTGAACGTTGGGTTGATTATGCAGAGCGTCCAGCTCGCTTAGGGGGAAAAGGTCGGCAGAACTCAGCTTCAGGCTCGGGCTGGTTGGATCGGTAATCTCCAGAATACGGATTGAATAATGATTGTCGGTAGCATTCACCGGCAATACATAACCTTGAATAAATGCGGCGATCAAAAGAATCGGCAGTACGATTCCAGGGATAAAGATCCATTTTCTCCGTCTTATGAATTCCATCTGCCCATTCCCCCCGAATAATAGATTGAACATACTATAAACTACGAATCTTGTATGAAATTGACCGGAAATGGAAATCCGAATTGTAAAAAAAACAGTTATATGCTATATATCATTCTAGGACAATTTACATGTATAGGCAATAATTATCTATGAAAAAATACCCTATATTTTAAGTAATTGGAACTATTTTTCGGCAATGTATACTTATTTTTGTTGAGTGAATCCTACTTAATTACATATTTTCACCTATTGTTGAAGAGAAGTAGTGATTTAGAACTACTCCTCCTCGAAACTATGTTACCGTGCGTATCTGATTGGAAACTAAAACTAGATAGTGTGGAGATGAGCAGACGTTGCCAATCATAAAAAAAAGACTTGGAGATCTGCTGGTAGAGAACGGGATCATCTCTCAGGAACAACTGGTTGAGGCTCTCGGCGAACAGAGAAAGAGCAAACGCAAGCTCGGTGACCTGTTGATCTCTCAAGGTTACATTACCGAACAACAGCTCATTGAAGTGTTGGAATTTCAGCTCGGTATTCCACATGTCAGCTTGTTCAAGTATCAGATTGATCCGGCCATTACGCAGATTATTCCGGAGAGCATGGCCAAGCGCTATCAGGTTCTGCCTTTTATGAAGGAGGGCGGCAAACTGATGGTTGCCATGGCTGACCCTCTGGATTATTTCGCTATTGAAGACCTGCGGATGAGCACCGGATTTCGGATTGAACCAGCTATTTCCACCCGGGATGAGCTGCAGCGGGCCATAGCCCGTCATTACGGCATGCGTGATTCGATGAGCCAGATGATGGTGGAGCTGCCGACCCAGGAAGAAATTGAAGAAACCGAAATCACGGATGAGGATTCTCCGATTGTCAGGCTGGTCAACCAGATGATCCAGCAAGCCGTTGCACTGCGTGCTTCCGATATTCATGTCGATCCGGGGGAGAACCATCTTACGATCCGTTACCGGATCGACGGATCGCTGCGGACAGAACGGGTAATTCCGAAGCAGATGCAGGGCTTTATTACAGCCAGGCTGAAGATTATGGCCAAGCTGAACATCGCGGAGCGGCGGCTGCCACAGGACGGAAGGATCAAGATGCAGTTCGACTACAAAATGGTCGATATCCGCGTATCCTCGCTGCCGACCATGCACGGGGAGAAAATCGTGCTGCGGCTGCTGGATTTAAGCTCAGGCATCAAAACGGTGGAAAATCTCGGCTTCAGCGAGCGGAATGCGGCCGCCTTCAGGGAAATGATCGCCAGGCCCTACGGCATTCTGCTAATTACCGGACCCACCGGCAGCGGCAAAACGACGACCCTGTATTCTGCACTGAACCAGCTTAATGTGGAAAGCGCCAATATTATTACTGTTGAAGATCCGGTGGAGTATCAGCTGGAAGGAGTCAATCAGGTTCATGTCAATCCTGCGGTCGGATTGACCTTTGCGGCCGGGCTAAGGTCCATTCTGCGGCAGGACCCGAATATCGTCATGGTTGGGGAGATCCGCGACACGGAGACCGCCGAGATTGCGGTTCGAGCCTCGCTGACAGGCCACCTTGTGTTGTCGACGCTGCACACCAATGACGCCATCAGCACCATTTCCAGGCTTCGGGATATGGGGATCGAGCCGTATCTCATCGCATCCTCGCTGATCGGTGTAGTCGCCCAGCGGCTAGTCCGTAAGATCTGCAATGACTGCAAGGAAACGTATAAGCCGTCCGAACAGGAGGCAATAGTGCTCCGTAAGCATGGCCTGCCGGCAGAAAGCCTGCACCGCGGCCGGGGCTGCGGCAGCTGCAATACGACGGGCTACCGCGGACGCATCGCCATCCATGAAGTGCTGACGATTGATGACTCTATGCGGGAACTGATTACAAACATGGCCCCGGTCGAAGAATTGAAGGGGGCTGCCCGGAAGCATGGGCTTGTGCAGCTGATGGATGACGGCTTCCTCAAGGTTGCGCAAGGCATGACCACGCTTCAGGAGGTTATGCGCGAAACAGTGTCCCACTAATTTGAACTTGGATGATTCATCGAGAGTGTTAAGGGAGGAGGAAGACCATGCCGACATCGACAAGAGACATAGTTCAACTGCTGCACACTACATATTCTTCCCGAGCTTCTGATCTGCACATCTCTGTAGGCTCTCCGCCGGTGATACGGATTGACGGCAAACTTCATCCCATTGAAGGAGAGCTTGTTACATCCGGGGAGTCAGCGGCTATGGCGGGAATACTGATGGGGGAGCGCCATAGTAGGGTTTTTGATGAGGCGGGAGAGATCGACTTCTCCTTCCCGCTGGATAATGGGGTCAGATACCGGGTGAATGTCTACCGGCAGCGCAGCGGCATCAGCATTGCTGCCCGGTCGATTCCGGCAGAGATTCCTTCTCTGGAACAATTGGGCATGCCTCCACTTTTGGCTTTCCTGGCGACTAAACCCCAAGGCCTCATTCTGGTTACCGGCCCGACGGGCAGCGGAAAATCCTCTACGCTCGCCGCTATGATCCACTCCATTAACCAATCGGAGAGCAAGCATATCGTTACCCTTGAAGATCCCATCGAGTTTCTTCACAGGCATGGCAAATGCCTGGTGGACCAGAGGGAAGTGGGCAGTGACACTGGAAGCTTTGCAAGCGGACTGCGTGCCGCACTCCGGCAGGACCCTGATGTGATTCTTGTCGGGGAGATGCGGGATCTGGAGACGATGGCTGCGGCCATCACAGCCGCAGAAACAGGACATCTGGTGCTTGCCACGCTGCACACAACAGATGCACCGCAGACGATTGACCGGATCATCGATGCTTTTCCGGGACAGCAGCAGGGGCAAATCCGCTCCCAGCTTGCATCCGTCATACTCGCTGTCATCAGCCAGCGATTATTGCCAAGAGCCGGCGGCCGGGGACGCTTGTGCGCAACGGAGATACTGGTGAATACTCCGGCTGTTGCCAATTTGATCCGCACTGACAAGACCCATCAGATCAAGAATGTCATGCAGACGAGCCGTGCGCTGGGTATGCATACGCTGGAGATGAGCATCCGTGACTATTTGGCACAGGGGCTTGTTCGCCCGGAAGTGGCCAAAGTATACATAAATGAGGTGAACGCCTGATGGCTCTGTTTGAATATCAGGTAAAAACTGCCGCAGGCAGGCCGATCAAAGGCAAGCTGACTGCTTCAGATAAGCCGGCCGCGATGGAGGAGCTGCGCAAGCGCGGCCTGACCGTATTTTCTCTGGTGGAGCGTAAGACCTCAATTCTGCAAATGGAGCTCTATATCGGAAAGCCGGTCAAGACGATCCATTTCATTATTTATTGCCGCCAGTTCGCCACGCTGATGCGTGCCGGGGTATCCATCCTGGAGGGTACCCGGATTCTGGCAGAACAAACGGAGAGCAAACCGCTGCGCAAAGCGCTGCAGGATGTCGGCTCCAGCCTGATGCGGGGGATTTCATTCTCCCAGGCGGTGCAGGACCATAAGAAAATTTTTCCTCCGCTGTTCGTCAGCATGATTCGTGCAGGCGAGGAGTCCGGCAATATGGAAGGTACGCTTGAGAGGCTCGCGGTGTTCTTTGAGAAGCAGCACACGACAACTGAGAAGATCAAATCTGCGCTAACCTACCCTATAACCGTCGGAATTATGGCTATAGGGGCAGTTATATATCTTCTGTGGGCGATTGTGCCGCAGTTCGTCACCATGTTCGAGTCGATGAATGCGGAGCTGCCGGCGATTACCAAGCTGGTGCTGGCCCTCAGTAAAAGTATTCAGGGTCAGTGGTATTTCTGGCTGCTGGGCGTGCTGCTGCTGATAACTGCCTTCCAGGTGGCTAAACGGACGGAGCGGGGGGCGTATGCGATTGATTATGCCAAGCTGAAGGTACCGGTGTTCGGCAAGCTGAATCAGAAAGGCTCGATTGCCCAGTTCACCCGCACGTTCTCGTCGCTCTATGCCAGCTCTGTCCCGATTCTGCAATCGCTGGCGATTGTGGAGGAGGTGGCGGGCAACAAAGTAATTGGACAGTACATCCGCAGCGCTGGCGATTCCTTGCGTCAGGGCAACCCGCTCTCCGAGCCGCTGAAGAAGGCCTGGGTGTTTCCGCCGCTGGTTACACAGATGATCGCCATCGGAGAAGAGACCGGGGCACTCGACACAATGCTGTCCAAGGTTGCCGATTTCTACGAAATGGATGTAGAGAACACGGTCGACCGGCTGAAGTCACTGCTGGAGCCGCTGCTGATCGCTTTTCTGGCAGGTGTGGTAGGAGTTATTGTGGCAGCCATTATGCTGCCGATGTTCAGTCTATATAGCAATATGTGACCTTTGCGCTTCCTTGTACATATGGAGAGGGGGGACGCCGGGGAGGACGGCGCGTAGTCTCAAGAGTTTTTGCTGGTGCTCGAAGATGGGGGAATTGTTGCAACATACTACTAAATATCAAGGGGGAAATCAAATGTTGGTGCAGGCAATGAAAAGAAGACTCAGCAAGGAAGAAAATCAAAAAGGGTTTACGCTGATTGAGCTTTTGGCGGTTATCGTTATTTTGGGCATTATTGCGGTGATTGCGATTCCTATGATTAGTGGAATTATCAATAATACTGGAGATAAAGCAGACTTAGCTACTGCCCGACAAGCCTATGAAGCGGCACGCATGTATGTAACAACAGAATTAGATGGTAATCCAGGAACTCGTGATATCCCGATAATTGGCACAGCTGCCGTAGCCGCTTCCGGTTCAACCGCTGCTTCTCCCGCAACAGGACTTATGCACATGAACTTTTTGGAAAATCCACTCGTGCTGCCAAGCACTAAAGAAAATATAATTGGGGGGATTGTGAAATATACAAGTGGAGATCTAGATCCTACTACTGCCGTAACTCTGATAACGGCCAATAAGAATTTAACTTTCACTAAAGAACAGATATTAAAAACTAAATTAAAATAACTGAAATATTTTCTGCAAAAGGAATCGGACCCATTCCGGTTCCTTTTTCACAATCCCCGAAAGGGAACTACACCCTATGACTATAATAATCGCAAGCTATATTACGTTGCTTGGCCTGGTACTCGGCTCGTTCTTTAATGTTGTGGGTCTGCGGGTACCGGTAGGTGAATCCTTGGTTCATCCGCCATCGCGGTGTCCTAAGTGCAATACCAGGCTTGGCGCATGGGATTTGATTCCGGTATTCAGCTATTTGTTATCCGGCGGGAAATGCCGTCACTGCGGGGCGAAGGTATCTCCTGTATATCCGCTCGGGGAAGCAGCCACCGGGCTACTGTTTCTGTGGATGTATCTGGAGCTGGGGCTTACGCTGAAGGGAATCGCAGGGCTGCTTCTGATAAGCCTGTCAGTCATCATTACGGTAGCCGATCTGAAATACATGCTGATTCCCAATAAAGTGCTGCTCTTTTTTCTGCCTCTCTTTCTTGTGCTGGTGCCTTGGATGGGGGAGGGGGGACTCTGGGATCATTTACTTGGCGCGTTGTGCGGCGGCGGAATTCTTTTGCTGTTGGCTCTGTTTGGCGGCATGGGAATGGGCGATGTTAAGCTGTTTGCGCTGCTGGGCTGGGTTATCGGCTGGCAAGATGTCATTGTAGCCTTTCTAATAGCCTGTGCACTCGGTGCTGCGGTGGGAGGATGTTTACAGCTAGTTGGCGTTATCGGCAAAAAACAGCATGTGCCTTTTGGGCCTTTTCTGGTGACAGGCACCCTGCTTGCTTTTGTGTATAGTTCGGACATCATCGGCGCGTATCTCTCGTTTATCGGTTAGGAGGATCAATATCACATGCTTGTACCAGGTCATCGGGCGATCGGGATATCCATTGAGGAATCTGCGGTCCGCTATATCAGCTTAAAGCACAACAAGACATGGGAGGTCCGCAAAAAAGGGACTCTGGCTCTGCCTCCAGGCATGATCGTTGAGAACCAGATCGCAGACAGCGAGGCGCTGCTGGGTGTCCTCAAGCCTTGGGTGAAGCAGCAGGGGCTGCGGGGGGCGAAGGTGTCTTTGGCTATCCCTCCGGCGCAAATCATCATCCGCCAGATGGTCATTCCCAGCACCAATGAGAAGCAGCTGGATCAGCTAGTGAAGCTGGAGGTCGAGACTGGCCTTCACCTGCCCTTTGAGAACCCTGTCTATGATTATGTTACAACCGGAGTCGACATCGACGGGGATCAGACGCATTTGCTTGTATTTGCGGCGCCGCGGCTGCCGATTCAGCAGTATATTGATCTGTTGGAGAGCGCTGGCCTACGGGTACGCACTGTCGAAATATCGGCCACTGCCTTAGCCCGTAGTATTCATCTCGTTCACGGAGAGACATTCGCAGAAACGATGCTGATCCATCTGGAGCGGTCAATGCTGGACATATATATGTTCCGGGATGGCAACCCCGTGTTTATCCGAACGATTAATGTGGCTGATCTGCAACAGGGCAGAATAGAGACAGCCTTTACCCCGGATATGGCTGTGTATGAAGCTGAAGCAGCGGCGGTTGCAGAAGAAACGGAAGTAAGTCTATCGCCGGAGCAGATGGTTGAGATTACGGCTGAAATCTCGCGGATGTTGAATTTCTATCAATACAGTCTGCATGACGGCAGTACGCGAATCGGTAATATCGTGATTACAGGTACTTCAACGGTACGAAAACAGCTTCATGAAGAGCTGCGCCAATCTTTAAATGAGCAAGAGATCGTTCCGGTCCATCTGGATCAGCTGGAAGCGGAAGCGGCACAGGATGCTGAGCTGAACAGTTACCGGGTTGCTACAGGGGCCGCGCTCGGCAGCGCTATCCGGCATATTGATCTTTTACCCAGAGAAGACCGCGAAGCGCGGATTTTCCCGTATGTGGCCATGATGCTGGCGGGGATCTGGCTGCTGGGGGCCATTGGGACAGGGATCTATTTTGCCTCCAACAAGGGCCGGATCAGCGATCAGGCAGAGCAGCTTGAGGGACTGAAGGACCGGAGTGCGATGATGCAATTGGAGCTTAGCAAGCTCAATAATAGCGGTTCTGTAAAGCTTGACCGTAAAGCAGCCATCGATGAAATTTTGAAGTACAAGCTGAATATCGTCTCTGTACTGAACGAGCTGGCCCAGGGGCTTCCACAGGGAAGTTCGCTCCGGACAATCAATTATATCTATCTGACATCCATTGATTTAACAGTGAACGTGCCTGCAATGGAGGATGCTTCTCTCTATTTGGCGAACCTCCGGAAAATGTCTTTTAGCGTGGAGGCTTCTATATTGAAGTTAAGCGAAGGAGATATGAAGGAGAATTCACAAGCTTCTGCATCACTGACTAAATCATACACAGCTGTGTATAAGGTGAACCTGGCGAAAGGGAATCCGGAGAAGGGCATTGAACAGAACAATCAAGGGGAGGCGGAGGATGATGGAACAAATCAATAAATATCGTTCGCCTATTGTGCTTGGCGTTCTTGTTCTCTTTCTGCTGCTGCTCGCGGTTTTTATCCTTGGAATCCGTCCGACAAACCATACCATTGAGGAACAAAATTTGCAGATGTCCCAGCTTGAACAGCAAAACGGACTTTTGCAAAATAAAATCAATGAGCTAAAAAGCTCCGCTGCCGATCATCAGGAGCAGGAATCACTGCTCGCACAGCTTCCACGCGGCGATAACAGTGAACAGCTTATTCTGGACCTGAGATCCATCGGTACACTTACGAATGCCAGGCTTAAGGATATCGGCTTTGCAGTGGGTGCGGGCAATCGGATACAGGAGATGACGGGCGCATCCGAAGCCGCTTTTCCTACGGTGAAACAGTTAAAAATGACAGCGCTGGTAGAAGGGGATTATGCAAGTGTCCGTAACTGGATGACTGCGCTGCAGCTCTTGCCCCGCATTATAAATGTGGATTCCTTCAGTTTCCAGCAGTCATCCGGCAGTATCATATCCGCTAATATCACCTTTACTGCCTACTACGAGGAAGCGCCGGAAGCTCTTAACAGCGGGCAGCAAGTTGCGGCAGGCGATCCAACTGAATAATTCCTAAGCATCCAGGATTCGTCCTCCAGTTAATGGGGGGCGGATTTTTTGCTTTTATCAGCGATCCTTCCGTTTTCATCCGGCTATGAATGGGGTATTTTAGCTTACAAGCTGCCGTAAGGTATAGAGTACTTATCGCATAATTCTAAGGAGGAATTTCTGATGATGAACAAAAAAGTGCTGCTCGGTTCACTAGCCCTATCCCTGGGTCTGGTATCGGCGGGTAATGGAGTGTTTGCGGCAACGCCTTCATTCGGGTTGGAAGGGGTGAAGTCGGTAGCGGTATCCGCGTTAGGCAAGGAAGGTCCGGGAACGATCAGCAATCTGACGGTGAAGAGCATTATTCCGCTGCTGGTCCATGCCAAGGCGCTGTATACATATTCCAATCGCGGGGGCACGACGTATCAGCCGGAGACATTTCAGTATCACGGGATGGAATACCGCTTTCTCTCCAGTGATCTTGGGACCAGACAGAAGTTGATGAACTACATCAAACGGGCGTATACGCACAATGCGGCAGCGTTTTATGTACAGACGCAATTTATGGAGCAGAGCGGAAGAATGGCGCAGGTGAATGCGGATGTGGACAATTCACTGCGGTATGATAAGGCGACTGCCCATATGATGTCGAAGACGGCGACCACTGCTGTCTTTGAGTTGAGTGTCCCCCAGGCGAACGGTCAAGGGCCCAACGAAAGCGTAGTAGTGAAGCTGAAGAAGGTGAACGGTTATTGGAGAATTGACATGTCCCCGGACACCTTGTTCTGATGAACAGAGGCCTATAAGTTCTTATCTTTCCAAAAAGACGGCCGGACCCTGAATGTCCGGGCCGTCTTTTGCTGCAGGCAGGAGACCCGGCAGCAAGCAGCAAGTACTTCATGTCCCATTCGCCCCATTCCATTCACCCCCGCACCCCATCCTCTACCAGGGGCTGCCTGCGGGAATCAGGCTGGATGGACTGGCCCATGCCGCCCCGGTTGATGGCGATGATACGTTTCTGCGCGTAGTAAGTGTCACGGGAGAGAAGCCTCTTCTCTACGGCTTTGCCGTCCACGAGTCGGGTGATGTGTGTTTCAACGATATAGCCGGTTTTTCCGTTCTGGAGAACCCGGGTGCCGCCGCGCGGAAGTGAAGGGTCGCTCACGTATTTGTCAGCAGGTACAAGCACCTCTACGGTCCGGGACTGGATAAGGAAGGTTACATTCTTCGGGAACGTGCCGAACAGCTTCACGGTTAAGGCGCGCCCTTGGACAGCAGCATGGATCATCAGGTATTTTCCGGTATTGTTGCGGAAGCGGAAGTTGATATTGCCTTCGGAGAAGGTGGCATCCTGCCCTTTTGGCAGATAGCCCACCGGCAGGGAATGATTGCGCCGCTCCACGATTTCTAGGCCTGAACGAAGTGCAGCGTTATACAGCGTGCTGGATACCTGGCAGATGCCCCCGCCTGTACCGGGCTGAAGCCTGCCGTTAACGATGACGGGCGCTTCGCGGAAGCCGGTCTCTGCCTGGGCCTTCTGGATGGCTTTACCATAGTCAAAAACAGCGCCAGGAGGAAGCAGGGTACCGTTGACCGCCTGAGCGGCAGCCTCGACATTGAAGGTGCGACCGGGTCCGCTGGCGCCGAGGGAGGTGCTGAACTGCGAAATCTTCCGCTCAATGCCCTGCTCCTTCAGTGCCCTAAGCGTGACCTCCGGCTGCTGGGTGGTAAGTGGAACTTCAAGCAGGATCTGCTTGCCCGTAAGGCTGTCGGCACTACGGAGTGACACGGGAACTGCTGCCTGCAGGGTAAGCTCCAGCGCATGCCAATCCACCTCATAGGAGGTTTTTTCAGGCGTATACACTACACGGTCATCTGCGGTGATGCGCCGCTCAGCGTTCACGGGAACCCCGAAGGTTTCTTTTTCCCAGGCCGGGCTCAGACTTTTCTGCAGCTCAGCAAGGTCCAGATGAACCCTGAGCTCCCAGCTGCGGGAAAAGCCCCAGCGGGCGCGTACCCGATCCAGCAGACCTCCCCCGGTGAGCGTGTCCAGTCCATGGAGGAAATCCTCTGCCTCATACGTTATACCAGCCCGCTGTAGCGTAACTGGCAGTTCGGCATTGGGCTGTGCTTTCAGCACGAGGGGGAGCGCCTCCAGCATTTTCAGCCTGGCAGCAAGTCCGGTTCGAACCTCGCCAATCTCTTTGCCTCCGACATCCCAGCCAGCCAAAAGGGTTTTTGGGGGCAGTGTGTGCTGATTGCCATATAAATGAAGTCCTCCGGCAATAAGTGAGCCAGCCAGGAGCAGGCCAATTGCCGTACTGAGGGCGGCGTGGATTATTTTCATGAATGTTCTCCTTCTGTTGGGCGGATTTTGCGCTAACGAAGGCGCAGGCCAGGGGTAACAGGCTTAACGAACGGTCTTTATAGCCGATATATATGAATAGGTAGAACCGGCGAAGAGAGACCTGTTATATATTTCGAAGAGATACAGTTTTTCAGGTGGTTACGGACTCTTTTAATGTATATGTGCGATATCCGAAAAACTTTCGGGTACTCAAGCAGTAACGGATTTGTTACAATAGATACGCCTGCGGTATTCATGCAGTTTATGGAAGCTTCTGCGGTTTGCAGCGGAATATGTCAGAATCGGGAAGTGATGAAGTGATCGAAATGCAGGATGTGTGGAAGACCTATCCGAACGGAACCCATGCGCTTCAAGGCGTATCCGTCAAGATCGACCGCAATGAGTTCGTATACGTCGTCGGGCCGTCGGGCGCCGGCAAATCAACGTTTATGAAATTAATTTATAGAGAAGAAACGCCGACCAAGGGTCAGATCTCGGTAGGCGGGTTCAATATAGGCAAGCTGAAGCCGCGCAAAATTCCTTATGTCCGCCGGAATATCGGGGTAGTCTTCCAGGATTTTCGTTTGCTGCCGAAGCTGACAGCCTATGAGAATGTTGCGTTTGCGATGGAGGTTATTGAAGCTCCGAAGAAGGTGATCCGGAAACGTGTCCCTGAAGTGCTCGAATTAGTCGGCTTGCGCAGCAAAGCGAACCGTGAGCCCTCGCAGCTGTCAGGCGGGGAACAACAGCGTATTGCCATCGCCCGGGCGATTGTCAATAACCCTGCCGTCATTATTGCGGACGAGCCTACGGGTAACCTGGACCCCGAGACATCGTGGGGAATCATGCAGCTGCTGGACGAAATTAATTTTCGCGGGACAACCATTGTTATGGCAACACACAACAGGGATATCGTCAACAAAATGCGCAAGCGTGTACTGGCTATCGAGAACGGAAATATTGTCAGAGACCAAGTGAGAGGGGAATATGGTTATGAGTTTTAAAACCTTCTTGCGGCATGTGCGGGAAGGCTTCAAAAACGTATTCCGCAACGGCTGGATGTCGGTGGCTTCCATTACATCCATTGTCGTCTCCCTATTCGTGCTTGGTGTCTTTATACTGCTGGTGCTTAATGTCAACGCTGTGGCTAACAAGGCGGACAGCCAGGTGCAGATCAACGTGCATCTCACCTTGAATACCGACCAAAAGATGCGTGAAACGCTGGAAAATGAAATCGGCAGCATGCCGGAGGTGAGCAAGGTGACGTTCATCTCCAAGGAGCAGGGGCTGAAGGATTTCCGTAAGGATATGGGACCGGATGCCGCCGAGCTGTTGGAAGGCTTTGATGAAGACAACAATCCGCTGCCGGACAAGCTGCTGGTAGAGGTTATTCAGCCGACAACGGTTCCGTTTGTGGCGGAGAAGATAGAAGCACTCAACAAAACTCATAAAGAACAGCCGATTTATAAGGTGAATTATGGCAAGGGCTCAGTAGAAACACTTTTCAAAGTGACGAAGGCGGTACGTAACATCGGGTTTATTTTTGTAGCCGGACTGGCGCTCATGTCGATGTTCCTGATCTCGAACACCATCCGGGTTACGATTCTTGCCCGCCGCAAGGAGATCGGGATTATGAAGCTGGTGGGTGCAACGAATTATTTTATCCGCTGGCCTTTCTTTATTGAAGGAGCACTGATTGGACTGATCGGTTCGCTGGTCACCTCAGGAGCGCTTTATGTAGGCTACAGCAGTCTCGTGGCTTCCGTGGAGGGAGATCCAATGCTGGGGCTGCAGCTGATCCGGTTCGAAGATATTTGGGTTCTGCTCTGCGGGCTGCTCGTTGGCCTGGGCGTGCTGATCGGTGTGTGGGGAAGTACCGTGTCGATCCGCAAGTTCCTGAAAGTATAGTGTCTGGTCCAGCATCAAGGTGAAGCTGATTATCATACAAGACAAAGGACGGGGAGTGCGAATTGAAGAAGATTGCTGCCGGATTGACCGCAGTGTTGCTGGCTGTCACGCTATTCCAACCCTCTGACGGATATGCCAAAAAAACCACGGTCGCAGAAATCGACAAGCAGCTGAAGCAGCTGCAGCAAGAGGTGCAGGATGCCAAGGCTGTGCAGGATAAGGCGGCTTCACGCAACCAGGAAGCCAAGCATTATTTGAATAAGACGAATCTTAACCTTCAATACGTTTTGGATCAAATTGATCAGGTTAAAGGCCAAATGACGGATATTTCCGGCAAAATCGCCAACACAGAAGAATCACTTACGGTCACAGCGAATGAGCTGGATGAGGCGGAGGCGCGTGTAGCGTCCCGTGAGAAGCTGCTGGAATCGCGGGTCCGTCTGATGTATACCGATGGTGCAGTCTCCTACTTGGATGTGCTGCTCTCTTCGACAAGCTTTTCCGATTTCTTGGACCGGGCGGATTCGCTCAAAATGATTGTGGATCAGGATCAGGACCTCCTGGTGCAGCACAAGCTGGACAAGCAGACGGTCATTGCCAAGAAACAGGAGCTCGAAGGGCAATACGCCCAAGCCAAGCAGCTGTATACGGATCTGGAATCCCAACGCAGTGTGCTGAAGGATAAGGAAGCGGAGAAGCAGGAGCTTATCGCCTACTATGACAAGGAAATACAGGAGTCGGACGGTCTTACGGAAGAGCAGGATGCGAAGCTGGTGCAACTGGCCAGCGAGCGTTCGCTGCTTGAGAATAAGAAGGACCAGATCAGAGCGGAGGAAGCTGCACGCAAAGCAGCCGCTGCCAAAGCCGAAGCTGCACGCAGAGCCGCCGCCGCAGCCGCGGCCGCCAAAGCCCGGGCAGACAGCCGCGATTCAGGTTCAAGCTCGGACAGCAGCGGGGAGTCCTCTGAATATGCCGGTGGAGGCGGGCCATTCCTGCTTCCTGTGGGATCGGTGCGGATTTCTTCACCCTATGGGGTCCGTACACATCCGGTCACGGGTGAAGTAGGCAAAATGCATACCGGTACGGATTTTGCAGTTCCGCAAGGGACGGATATTCATGCTGCTGACTCCGGTACGGTCATTGTGGCTGAATGGTGGAGCGGTTATGGATATACCGTAGTGATCGACCATGGCGGCGGGGTATGGACGCTTTATGGTCATATCCGCGAGGGCGGTATCAAGGTTAGTGTAGGTGACCGGGTGTCGCGCGGCCAGACCATCGCTGAGTCAGGCGCAACCGGCCGCGTCACCGGTCCGCATCTGCACTTTGAAGTACGGATTGACGGCAAACCGGTGGATCCGATGCCTTACCTGTGATTTTAAGGACTAATAAATATTAATTAACTTTGCGGCATATACTGGAAGAGATACCGTTCTTTGCAGAACGGCTGTGTCTTGGGCTTCATAAGATGGACAAGAAGGGACGGTGGGAACATCATGTTGAAGAAAAGCACAGCGGCGTTCATGATCGTCGCCGCCCTGCTGTGCGGCAGCCTGTTAACCTTGGGCGTCACCGGCTATGCGGATATATTCGGACAAGCTGCGGGTGAAAGTGCGGCAGCAGCGGTCGTGCCGTCTGGCGGCCTGCAGGAGAAAGAGTCGCAGAAGCTCGGAACCGCGATGAGCCTCATAGAAGGCTATTATTACCAGGACGTAGACCGGACGAAGCTGATCGACGGTGCCGTCAATGGAATGATGGAGGCACTGGGCGACCCGTATTCGAATTATATGGGCAAGGAAACCGCTGAGAAGTTCGAGGAGAGCATTGAAGGCTCGTTCTCTGGAATCGGAGCGGAGGTCTCCTCGGATAACGGCAAGGTCGTCATCGTATCCCCGATTAAGGGTTCTCCCGCCGAGAAAGCCGGACTCCAGGCCAAAGACGTGATTCTGTCGGTCAATGGGGAAACGCTAGAAGGCAAGGAGCTGAATGCTGCGGTAGCCAAAATCCGCGGGCCCAAGGGAAGCAAGGCTACCTTAAAGATTCAGCGTACCGGTTCTGCGGAGCCGCTTGAATTCGTACTTACCCGTGACGATGTGAAGCTGGAAACAGTATACGCCAAGCTTGGTAAGGATGGCGTAGGTATCATTGGAGTGACCCAATTCTCCATGAATACTGCCGAGCGTTTCGAGGAAGAGCTTGGCAAGCTGGAAAAACAGGGCATGAAGGGACTCGTCATCGATGTCCGTAATGACCCGGGCGGTGTACTGCCGGTGGTGATTGAGATGGCAGAGCAATTCGTGGCCAAGGGCAAAGCGATTGTTCAGGTGGAGCAGAAAGGCAAGCCCACTGAAGTTAGCAAGTCTGCTGGCTCAAGTAAAAATTATCCGGTTGTCGTGCTGATGAACAAGGGCAGCGCAAGTGCCTCGGAGATTCTGGCCGGAGCTCTGCAGCAATCTGCAGGAGCTAAGCTGATCGGAGAAAACTCCTTTGGCAAAGGCACAGTCCAGACCAGCTTCGACAAGCAGCTTGGTGACGGCAGCCTGCTGAAGATTACCATTGCCAAATGGCTGACGCCAAACGGCACATGGATTCACGGCAAGGGCATCAAGCCGGATATTGCGGTGGCCCAGCCGGATTATTTCTCAGTAGCGCCAATTAACAAAAGCGTAACCCTGCAATACAACATGAACAGCGCAGATGTTAAGAGCGCACAGACGATGCTGGACGGTCTGGGCTACAAGCCTGGACGGAAGGACGGATATTTCGATTCCGCAACGAAGGATGCGGTGAAGAAATTCCAGAGTGCGTCCAAGCTGAAGGTGACCGGCAGCATTGATGCCAAGACCGCCGAAGCTCTGGAACTCGCGCTAATCAAAGTGATTCAGGACCCGGTGAATGACAATCAGCTGAACAAGGGAATTGCCGAGGTTCAGAAGGAAATTCAGGCATCGTCGTCGAAAAAGTAAGAAGGCTGATTCCAGCCTTCTTTTTTTAAAACCTTAATAGGCCTGAGCGCTACACGCTGCAGATCATCACCACCCGGACGTAAAGGAGTGTGACGAACGGTTTGAATGAAATGCCGGAACTGCTTACAAGCTGGGGCACAGCAGTGATACATCTGCTGATACAGCCCTATTACTATATTGCGATCCTTTTTATTGCGGTTTATTACCGCAGACAGATAGCGCTTGAACGGAAGCTAATCCATGTGAAGCTGCACAGCTGGGGGCAGGAGACCTGGCGTACGGTATGGAGTGGCCTCGTTATGGGTCTCATTGTTTCTCTTGCAGCTGTGGCCCTCGGGATTTCTCTCACGGGTACAGCAGTGGCCTGTATTTGGGTCACTAGTCTGGTGCTTATGCTTTTTCGTGTCCGTTATTTGTGCTTTGCCTATTCCATAGGCTTGCTTGGAATCATCCAATTTGTCCTGTCGTTCTTTCCGGGTATCCTGCAGAACGGACCGGCAGGTACCATCGCCACCGCGCTGCGTGAGATGGATATCCCCGCACTGCTGGTGCTGGCCGCGCTGCTACATCTGGCCGAAGCGCTGCTGGCGCGGTGGCAAGGCGCAAGACTGGCCACGCCGCTCTTTCTCAAAGGCAAGCGCGGTAAAGTGGTTGGCGGCTATCAGCTGCAGGCCTTCTGGCCGCTGCCGTTGTTCCTGCTGATACCTTCGGGTGCAGGAACCGGAGATCTGCCCTGGCACCCGCTGCTGGGCGGCGGGCTGGGCCTAGTGTCCCTGCCGGTCATCATCGGCTTCAGCGAGATGACCCAGGGCATGCTGCCCGGGCGTAAGAGCGCCCGCACAGCAGGACGTCTGCTGTTGTACAGCATCGTCCTGCTGGCGTTAAGCGGGCTTGCCGCCTGGTGGAGCCCGCTTACCGTGCTCGCGGCGCTCGCCGCGGTGCTGCTGCACGAAGCTCTGGGCTGGTACAGCGCTCTGGAGGAGCGCAGTCTAAGCCCCATCTTCGTGCATCCCGCAGCCGGCCGCAAGGTGCTGGCCGTGCTGCCGGACAGCCCCGCGCAGGAGCTGGGCATCCTGCCGGGCGAGATCCTGCTGAAGGTCAACGGGGTTCTGTTGACCGAAGCCGCGCAGCTGCATGAGGCGCTGCGCATGAATCCCGCGTTCTGCAAGCTGGAGGTGCAGAACCGCGAAGGCGAGAGCAAATACCTCCAGCGCGCGATCTATGATGGCGACCATCATCAGCTCGGCATCATACTG
The DNA here is from genome assembly GCF_001909095.1 of Paenibacillus sp. P46E. Classification (NCBI taxonomy): domain Bacteria; kingdom Bacillati; phylum Bacillota; class Bacilli; order Caryophanales; family Paenibacillaceae; genus Paenibacillus; species Paenibacillus sp. P46E. The sequence continues at coordinate 44,461 of NZ_LVYZ01000033.1, read as the reverse complement.
GTACCGGAGCCGGACGGTTCGGTCACCGCAGAGGCTAAGCCTTCCAGTATCTTCAGTATCATCTCCATGAAGACTGGAGAAGGCCGCCGGAGCCAGCCGCGAGCGAGGCTGGGACGTGCCAAAGGCGAAACTGCAGAGCCCAACCAGGAATCCGCCGGCCTCTAGTCTTTTTACACATGCATACTCCATCGAACCAAGCCAAAGGCCTGTGTTTCCTGATATTCAGGGCGCACAGGCCTTTTTTCGAAATTATAGTTCCCGCTGATTCTTCCAGTAGAAGATGGCAATTTGGGTCCGGTCACGGAGGCCCAGCTTGCTGAGAATATCGGTGATGTAATTTTTGACCGTTCCCTCACTTAAAAAAAGCTCTGCAGCGATCTCCTTGTTGGTATGGCCTTCTGCAATCGAGGATACCACAGCCAGCTCGGCCTTGGTCAGTCCGTACGATGCCAGTGTCCGGGCCGGAGCCTCTTTCGGACGTGCAGCCGGCTGCAGAAAACCAGCCAGCTTGCGGGCGATGTCGGGATGAATGAGCAGATTGCCTTCATGCACAGTTTTGATACCCTGGATGATCCGGTCCGGCGGAATATTCTTCAGTAAATACCCGCTCGCCCCGTTACGCAGCGCTTCTATTATGTATTCGTCATCGTCAAAGGTCGTCAGCATCAGTACGGAAACCGCCGGGAAGGATGCCTTAATTAATTTTGTACCTTCGACACCGTCGCAGTGGGGCATCCGGATATCCATCAGTACCACATCAGCATGAGGAAGCTGCTTCAGCAATGAGAGGGCTTCATGTCCATCTCCGGCAGCACCTGCTACCTCAATGTCCGGGTCCAGTGCAACGAGCACCTTGAGACTCTCGCGGATAAATGAATCGTCGTCAACAATGATTACTTTGATCATAAGAGGCCTGTCTCCTTTAGGCAGAATGGTCTGTGGAAAGTTTACTGGGGAAGCTCTTCAGGCGGCCCGTGCATTGGAATTCTGGTAATCACCGCAAACTCCGGTTCGAGCTGAAACGTAAGCGTTCCGCGCACCAGACGGGTCCGCTCTGTCATTCCCTGCAGGCCCATACCGCCCGCTCCACCCGTGCCTCTGAGTTTGGCAAGAGGGTTGTCTTGCGGGCGCTCTCCGTTGTTGCTTACCTCCATCACCACTTCGTGTCCGCTGTACGATACTTTGATCCATACTGCAGTAGCCTGGCCATGGCGAAGAGCGTTGGTTAGAGCCTCCTGGGCATTTTTGTAGAGTGTAACCTGAACGCTGGGATACAGCGGATACGGCATGCCCTGCACCTGGTAGGAGGTTTCAATGCCCGTGTGACGGCCAAGCTCCTCCAGCAGCCGGTCCAGTGCGTAAGCTCCTTCAAGCTGAGAGCCATAGTTAATCCGCCGGACAGCGGCGCGCATATCGTCCATACTTGCCGAGAGCTGGTCCCGGATCTGATGCATCATTTCCATCCCCGTCTCCGAGGAATGCGGCAGGGTATGGATAGCCGCCTCGGTCATCATTTTGACCCGGATCAGGCGGTGGCCGATGTCGTCATGCAGTTGACGTGCGATCCGTACCCGTTCCTCCGCTTGCGCGGCCCCTTCGATCTGGGAGTTGAACTGCAGCAGCCGGCTGCGGGCTTCTTCCAGCTGGAAATGTTTTTTGCGCAGCTCATCATAGAGGAATAGGGTCTCGTCGCGTCCCCTTCCCGATCTCAGTAATAACCTGTTCAAGGTGGCAGATAGCAGGAAGGTGAGGTTCGTGTAGACTAACACCCGTGGATCGGCTCCGCTAAGTGCTGTATTAAGTGCCGCCAGATGAAGAGCGAAGAAGACAAGCACTACCGGCCTGCGCTCCAGTCGGGAGTAATAGAGCAGTGCCGAAATAGCCGGAAAAATCATCAGCGCCCCGTAATGCTGGCACAGCCAGGCCGTATAGAGCCATTCAACACCGGCGGCTAGCGCGGTAAGGAGACCCGGGAGCCGCTTGCCCAGAGTCACGATCAGCAGGAGCAGCAGAAAATGAAGGGTGAACAGCTCATAGTCGGCATAGTCATACAGATAGATGGCAATCAGTGCAGGGATGATAATAAGCGTATAACGCAGAACGTTCAATTCTCTGTTCAAAGGGAGGTCATCCTTTATAGGGTTGGTATGTTTATCTTAACATAAGAATCCGCTGGTTCAGGAGATGACTTTAGTCACCTCCAAAGAATGACCTTTCGTACCTTCGGCCGCGGTTTTCTTACGCTACAATGAAGGCATAGAAGCAATAAGGAACAGGAGAGATGAAGAATGGCATTTGCGGTACTAACCGATGTGGTGAAACGGTACGATCAGAAGTTAACGGTGGATCACGTGAATTTCAGCATTCAGGAGGGGGAAATCTTCGGCCTCCTCGGCCCGAACGGGGCAGGGAAAAGCACCACGATCAGCATGATCTGCGGGTTGCTCAAGGCAGATGGCGGCGATATTGTGATTGACGGACTGTCCGTAATGAACCAGCCGCTAGAGGTCAAAAAGCGGATCGGCCTCGTCCCCCAGGACCTCGCTTTATATGAAAATATGACAGCGGCGGAAAATGTGAGCTTTTTCGGCAAGCTGTACGGTCTTCGCGGCAAGCTGCTGAAAGAACGGGTCGAGGAGGCGCTGGCCTTTACCGGACTCAGCGACCGGGCTAAGGATAAACCGTCCACCTTCTCCGGCGGTATGAAAAGACGGCTGAACATCGCCTGCTCGATCATGCACCGCCCCAAGCTGATCATTATGGATGAACCGACCGTAGGCATTGATCCCCAGTCGCGCAATCATATCCTCGAATCCGTCAAGGCGCTGAATAAGCTCGGCTCAACAGTGATCTATACGAGCCATTATATGGAGGAGGTAGCCGCCATTTGTGACCGGGTAGCGATTATGGACAAAGGTCATATCATTGCCTGTGGAACCGAAAGCGAGCTGCGGGAACGGGTAGCCCATGAAGAAAAGATTGTCATAAAAGCTTCTCAAATCACGCCTGCTCTGATCCAGGAGCTGGGCCGGCATCCCGGGATAAGCCGCGTTGAACTCAGCGAAGATACGGTAGAGCTGTATTTGCCCTCCTCGCAAAGCCAATTGCAGGATATTTTATTTATCTTTGCGAAGCATGAAGGAATCATTGCTTCCCTGAATATTGAAGAACCGGATCTGGAGACCCTGTTTCTTAACCTGACCGGACGGACCCTACGGGATTAGAGGAAGGAGGAAGACTTACATGAACACGTGGACCATTATGATCTATGAGCTGCGCAGATTGTTCCGCTCACGCTCTATGCTGTTGAACATGTTTTTGCTGCCATTGGTACTGATCTTTCTCCTGGGCGCTTCACTGTCGGGGGTGGTCGGTGTCAAAGGCGCAGCCAAGATAGACCCTGTGCGGGTGGCGGTAGTTAATCCTTCAGGTGAAGGGGCAGGGCCATCGGCTATGATTGCAGCTTTTCTGAAGTTGCCGGAGGTGCAGAAGGTCATTATCCCGCAAGAAGCAGAGAGCCGCCAGGCGGCAGAGAGCGGACTCCGCGCCGGAAAGTACGGCTATGCAGTAATCGTTCCGGACGGCTTCGACAGTGAAGTGCAGAGCGGCAAAAAAGCGCAGCTGGAGTTTATTCTTGGCAAGAACCGTACGGACAATATGGTGGCGGGAACGGCGTTTGATAACTTCCTGAGTACAATGAATTACAAGCAGGCAGCGGTGGCAACACTGGGGCCAGAGGCGCTGACGGTGCCGGCTTCCTTACCGGCTGATCATGAAGCGGTCAAACTGGGCGATCTGAATAATGGAGGCAGAACCTATACGGCTTCCCAATTCTACGCGGCATCCATGCTGCTGATGTTTCTGCTCTACAGCGGAATCACGGTGACCAGTTCTCTTTTCAGTGAAAAGGATAACCATACGCTCCACCGTATCAATTCTATGCCGGTCAAGGGTTCAGAGCTGTTTATCGGTAAAGTCCTCGGAGTAGGCATCGTGTCGATTGTGCAATGTCTGGCAATCATTCTGCTCAGCAACTGGCTGTTCGGCGTGTACTGGGGCAATCGTCAGGGTCTCCTGCTGCTGTTCTGTCTGCTGATGATTATCGCTTCCATGACGCTGTCCATTGTGATCTGCTTATTCAGTAAAACCGCGGCAAGCGCAAGCAGTATCATTAGTGTAATTACGGTATGTATGACCTTCCTGAGCGGGGGGATGGCTCCGTTGCCGGACGCCTGGGTGAATACCATTGGTGCTGTTACTATTAATCACTGGGTGATGCAGGCGGTGATCCGAATGATGCTCCATTCAGAACTGTCGCAGATTTTGCCGAATTTGCTCATTATATCGATCATCTGTCTCGTGATGTTCAGTGCAGCGATTTTTTCATACCGGAAGGTGGGTTACCATGAATAAAATATTCACGATCGCCTGGAATATGGTTAAGCGGACCATCGGCTCCCGCAAAGGATTCCTTACGTACATCCTGCTGCCAAGTATCGTGGTTGCCGCGATTATATCGGTTACCGGAGGCATGGAAAACCATTCGGCAACCGTGCTATATACCAATATGGATACAGGCGCAGCAGGACAGCATTTGCTTGCCGAATTGGAGAATACCGGGGACTACAAGCTTGTTCCGCGAAAGGATGAGGCGGCGCTCAAAGAGGGCGTTATCGGGCAGGAGGGTGGTGTGGGGATATGGATTCCGGCAGAGTACACCGCACAGCTTGCACATGGAGAGCAGCCGCAGCTGAATATCTATGAGCTTAGAACGACAGAAACCTCAATCATGTTCAAAATGAAAGTGAATACGATCGCAAATGAAATGCTCCAAACCGCTCAAACCGTACATGCAGTCAGCGGAGGAACGGGAAATGCTGAAGCCGGGTTTGGTGCAATTCTGAAGCAGGCCGGGCAGCATCATGTGGGAAGTACACGTACGGATTATGATCTGTACCCCCGGGAAACCCTCGGTGTCATTACAGGAATGACCTTAATGTTCCTCATGGGTTTGGTGACAAGCACAGTATCCCTGATTATGGACGACCGCAGGGGCCGGACTATGATGCGGATGTTCAGTGCTCCGGTCCGTTCTTATGAGATTGCACTGGGGAACTTCCTGGGCAGCTTTATGGTCGGAGTCATCCAGATTGCGGTTGTGCTGATCCTTGGAAAATGGGTGCTGCGCTATGATTATGAGGTTCCCGCATATCTGTATTTCCTGGTGCTTGCCGCGTTTATGCTCGTATCCATGGGTATTGCCAGCACAGTAGCCGGGCTGGTCCGCAATCCGCGCAACGCAGGCATGCTGAACGCGCTTATTCTTACACCAACCTGCATGCTGGGCGGCTGCTTCTGGCCACTCTCAGTGATGCCGGACTATATGCAAAAAGCAGCCAACTTCATGCCGCAGAAATGGGCGATCCAGGCAGTGGATATCGCCGCAACCGGCGGCGGATGGAATGAGCTGTGGCTGCCGTTTGCTATCCTGGGCCTTATGGCCGCGGTTCTGCTGGCGATTGGCTCCGTCATTCTTCGTCCGAACGAGACGGGAATCAGTGCATAATCCAGTATTTGATGCCTAAGGGTTATAGATCAGCCTGCTGTATCCGGTCATTGGCTGGAGCGGCGGGCTGTTCTCTTTTGCTGTCTTTAATAGTACTTGCAAAATTATCACCAGAAATGTATTGCATAAAAAATATGTAAGCGGTACCATGTTATTGGCAGTTTCAAAGTAGACATTAACCAACCTGACCCGGAAGCATCCGATGCAAGCTTTATGATGAGGAACAGTCAGGAAGTAAATCTAGCGTTATCCTTACGAATGGAATCGGGTACTTCACAAAATGTGTAGGAGGATGAGATTATGGGCAGCAACAAATTGGCTTGGACCTGGCGGGTGAAGGAGGAGAGCCTGGAGGAGTATGTGCAGATGCACCTGAATCCCTGGCCGGAAATTCTGGAGGAGCATTCCAAAGCCGGAATTACGAATTATTCGATTTTCCAGAATGGCAATCAGTTTTTCTATTGCTTTGAATGTAAGGATGCAGAAGCGGCTTTTGCCTACATAGCCCAGAGTGATGCCTGCAACAGATGGAACGCCATTACGTCGAAGATGGTTGAAGGCTCCTTTGATTTCAATGAGGGAACTCCGATGGTTCCGCTGCGTGAAGTGTTTTATCTGGAGTAGGGCTATCTTTTCTGTTTATGAACTATATGCGGGTAATAAGTTCTCCTTCGAAGGAAGGAGGGCTTTTTTTGCTGTATGCATGTACCGCTGTACCCGGCTGCTCTGTCTCCGGGAGGGGAAGAACCCCGCCTTGAGACCGAGAGAGAAACCCTTCGCCGGGAGGTTTTGGAGATAGACCGAAGGCTCTACACTTAGCTAAGACAGCAATACATAAGGTTCAGACACACAGAAACCAATTCATACAGAAGTGGAAGGGGAAAAGAGAAATGACATGGTTAACAAAGTGGTCGTTCGGCAATAAGGGGGCAGTAGGCCTCCTGGTTGTCATGGCGCTGGTGGTGGGGATACTCAGCTATACCTCGCTGCCCATGGAGTTCATGCCGGAGGCTGATAATCCTCAGGTTACCGTTACGGCGCTTGGCCCGGGCCAGGATGCGCATTCCATGGAGGCAAATGTGACGAAGCCGATTGAGGCGGCAACCTCAGTCGTGAAGGGCAAAACCGAGCAGATGTCTACTTCCGGTGATGGCTACGCAAAGGTAGATATTTATTTTGACGGGAAAACCAATATGAAGGATGCGGCGCAGGAGGTTGAAAAGGCTGTCCGCGCGCTGCATTTCCCGGAAGGCGTCATGGACCCGTTCGTTGTACAGCTGAACACTTCAATGATTCCGATCTCTGAGCTTACCATATCCTTCGACGAAGGGATGACCAAGGACAATCTGAAGCTTGCTGAAGATAAGATCATTCCTGAATTGCAAAAAGTTGATGGGGTAGCGAATGTAGCCCTATACGGCAAAACGGCTCCGCAGGTCCATGTGAAGCTTGATCCGCAGGCGATGGCTGCAAAGGGCGTAGCCACAGCCCAGGTGCTGGGACTGCTTCAGGGACGAAGCGTATCGGCTTCGATTGGGGAGCAGACCCTTGGCGGACAGACGGGGAATGTGAATGTGGTTTCTTCCATAGACAGCATTGATACACTGAAAAAGCTGCCGGTCGCCTCAGGTGTAACCCTGCAGGATATAGCTGCTGTTCAAGCGGTGACCGACCAGGAAAGTGTCAGCCGCTCGAACGGGAAGGATGTATTGTTCGCCATCATTACCAAGGAAGCGAATGCCAATGCAGTCGATGTGGGCAACAAGGTGCGCGAGGTTGCGAAAGACCTGACCCAAGCGAACAAAAATGCGGAGGTTGCCGTCATTTTCAGCACCGCGGATATGGTCGTCACCTCCGTCAACAGTATGATGCGTGAAGTGCTGCTCGGTGCATTATTTGCGACGATTGTCATTCTGATCTTCCTGCGAAATGTGCGCGCTACGCTGATCACAGCGGTATCCATTCCGCTCTCGCTGGCGGTTACTCTATACTTGCTGGACGTTTCCGGCATTACCTTGAACATTGTGACGCTGGGCGGTGTCGCCGTCGCCGTCGGGCGGCTGGTAGACGACAGTATTGTCGTCATTGAGAACATTCACCGCAGGATGCAGAAAGAGCCTTTCTCCATCGACATGATTATCAGCGCTACCCGCGAGGTTGCAAGGGCCATCACTACATCGACTATAGCTACAGTTGCTGTATTCCTGCCCATGGGTCTGCTGAACGGAACCCTGCAGGCCTTCCTGCTGCCGTTCGCACTGACGGTGACCTACTCCCTGTTGACTTCACTGGTAGTGGCGCTCACAGTAGTTCCACTGTTAAGCTCCTGGCTGCTGCGCGGCTCTTCCCTGAAGGAGCACAAGCCGTCGAGAGGATTCGGCCGTTTTCTGAAATGGAACCTGCGTCACAAGTGGATTACCCTTACTCTCGGTTTGGTGCTGCTGGTGGGTTCGGTTGCTGCTTATGTTACCATGCCCAAGGGGGCGCTGGATGCATCCGATGCCAGCAATGTAACTATTCAGCTGGTTTATCCTAACGACGTTCCAGTGAAGGAAGTGCTGGAGAAGGGCAAACAGCTCGAAGCGGAAATGATGAAGCAGCCGCAGGCGGAGACCGTGATCATGATGACCGGGAACAGCGCAGACTCGGCACAATGGGGCGAAGTGAAATCACTGACCCAGGTGGATTACACTGTGATGATGAAGAAGGATGCGGATGCGCAGGTGTTCCTGGACCATATCCGGGGCCTGCAGAAGTCCTATACAGGAGCAACCCTGACTGCAAATGAGTCCAGCATGATGGGTGGAGGCTCGACCAGTGAGTATGTCGATATCGTTGGGGACGATCTGGCATCCATTAATGCAGTCGCCCAGTCCGTAGCTGCCAAAGTAAAAACGGTAGATGGCGTACAAAAGGTCAACAGCAACATGGAGGATACCAAGCCGGTGTTCGCGTTCAAGGTGAATCCCGCTGCAGCCAATGCACAGGAAATTTCCATGCAGCTGTCGGCGATGCTGAATCCGGTGCCGATGGGACAAATGGAGCTGGAGGGTTCCCCTGCCGGAGTGGTAATGGAGCCTGTGCTGCAGCCGAAGTCGCAGCAGGATTTGCAAAATATTACGATCATGACCACCGGAGGCCCGCAGCCGCTCTCGAAATTGGCTACCCTTGAGGTCACCGATCAGCCAGCCATGCTCTACCATAAGGACGGCAAGCCTTATGTGCGCATTACAGCTGAGGTAGATCCGAAGAAAGTATCCGCCATTGGAGCGGATATCAAAAAACAAACGGACAGTATTACACTCCCCGAAGGCGTAACACTGTTCGCAGGCGGTGCTTCGGCGGATCAGGCCGGAGACTTCAGTGACCTTGGCATGACGGCACTGATCTCCATCGGTCTGGTGTATCTGATCATGGTCTTGACGTTCAAGACCCTGCGAGCACCGCTGGCTATTATGTTCTCCCTGCCGCTCGCGGCCATCGGAGCCGTTGTCGCCTTGATTATTTCCGGTGTGACCCCTGACTTCACCGCATTGTTCGGAGCTTTGATGCTGATCGGTATCGTCGTCACGAATGCGATTGTGCTGATCGACCGGATTAAGCAGAATGAAGAGCATATGACTGTGCGCGAGGCCATCATTGAAGCAGCCGGAACACGGATGCGTCCGATTCTAATGACAGCTATCGCCACGGTATGTGCCATGCTTCCACTGCTGTTCGGTCATACCGAGCAGGGCAGCATCGTCTCGCAGAGTCTGGCCATCGTCGTTATCGGCGGCTTGATTGCAGCAACTCTGCTGACGCTGGTAGTGGTACCGGCCATCTACGAGCTGCTGTACTTCCGCAAATCAGCAAAAGAACGGAAGAAGCAAAAGGCGGCAGCTGCGGCATAAGCAAGTCTGGCAGATCAGCAAATGCGGCCTAACCCAAGAAGGAAGCAATAATAAGAGCAGTGCGGATTTCCGCACTGCTCTTTGGCATATATTCGCATGGACGATATGAAATCGTGCGGGGGAATCCGGAATGTCTGCTGATAAGGCGATGTGTCTCCTTGGAGGCCCCTAGTTACCGGTGCTCTCATATTTCGAGAGTCCGTACCGGAAGATGCCATAAGCTGCAGCAGCACTGCCCGCTGCCACAACGGGAGCCAACACCCACCAGCCGGTCCACCCGCTTTTGCCGAAAATGTAAGTTGCCGGATAGAAGCTGATGAAGGCATAAGGCAGCACGGTGGAAATAAACACCCGTACCGCCTGCGGAAATAGCGTGACCGGGTACTTTGCCAGATCGGCCAAATTATGCACCATCAGCGGAAAGGCGTTCCCGGCATTGCGGATCCAGAAGGCTGCCGAGTTTCCGGCCAGATTAATCGATACACGAATGATAACCGCCGTCATAAGCAGCAGAATAAGGATAACCACTTTGGCCAAGCTCCATTGAATATGGCTGTGAACCAGCGATTGCCAGATAATCACTCCGCCAATGAGCAGATTGCCAAGGCCATTAATGCCGATCCCCGTACAGAAGACTTGAAGCACAACAGGCACCGGCCGCAGCAGATAACGGTCAAGTTCACCTTGATTGACCAATCTTCCCAACCGCCAGGTTCCTTCGAAGAACAAAGAGCCGATTCCCTCCGTAAGAAAAATCATCGCATACATGAAGGTAACCTCCCAGAACTGCCAGCCGTTAATATCGGGAATCCGGTCATAGATCACCCACAGGAACACAAACCCAAGCACCTGGGTCAGAGCGGCGGAACACATTAAGATGTAGAAGTCCTTATTGTATTCCAGGATTGCTTTTAGCTGCTGGGTATAGAGTCTTTTATATAGATAGAACATTCGTGACAACGTCATTGTTTCTCCTCCTTCCGCCTAACCTCCATGAATAGTCACCTGGCGGACTGCCCAGTTCCACATGAACTTCCCGGCGATCCAGAGCGCTGCTCCCCAGAAGCATTGAATCCCGATCAGCTTCAGACTCTCCAAGGTTCCGGCCTGCTCCAGAAAAATCATAGTCGGCGTGTGGATAATACTCTGAAACGGCAGCAGCAATGCAGTCTTTTCCAGCCAGCCAGGGAAAAAGGCCAAAGGCACCAAGGCTCCAGACAACAGATTGGTTAGGGCAATCCGGGTCCAGACAATGCCCATCGAGCCGGTGGACCAGAAGCACAGCAAGGCTGCCAGATACACCACGCCGAATTTCACCACAATGGCCCCCAGCAGACTGAGCGCGAACAGCACATAGACGAGCGCAGAATGGGGGAGGGCCAGGCCGGAAATGAAGAAGGAGAAAATCACCAGAATAATCGTACTTATGCCGCCTTCCAGCAGGCTTGTGCCCAGCGTTTCGGAGAAACGGGCCGTTTGAAAGTCAATGGGCTTCAGCAAGTCTACGGCAACGCTGCCATCGAGTATTTTTCCCGAAATCGCAGTTTCCGAGTACCAGGACAGCACAGAGTTGGCCAGGAAAGTGACTAGCAGATAGGTTTTCATCTGATCCCAGGTGTATCCGCCCACTGTCTCACGGCCTCCATAAATGCCTGCCCACAAAAAATAAACCGCCAGCAGATTGATCGCATTAGACAAGAAAGTGACGACGTAGGAGAAGCGGTAGGATAGAACATTTTGCAAGGACCGGTTGGCAATACTGCGGTATTTCTTGAGCTTGACTACGGGCATGGCTGCCATCACACCTCCTCATTCCCCTTTTTGATTAAGGTCCAGGTTTCCGTCGTACACCGCTTTGATCACCTGCTCAATGTTGGCATCCTCCATGCGGAAGTCAATCACTTCGCCATGCTTCATCACCCGGCTGACCACTTCACTGGCCGTATATTCATAGCGGTCGAAGGAGACGGAGAATTCCTGTTCATTTTGTAGGTCCAGCTTCATTCCGGGCGTTTGTGAGAGCAGATTGTACAGCTCCGGCATCGGCGCGCCCACCTGGAAGAAAATCACGCGGTTTCTGGCAAAGCGGGATTTGACCTCGCTAAGACTCCCGTCATAGATAATAGAGCCGTGGTCGATGATAATCAGCCGTTTGCACAGATCCTCAATGTCGCCGAGATCGTGGGTAGTGAGCATAACTGTGGTTTGCTGCTCCTGATTGATCTTTTTGATAAATTCGCGGATTTTTTGCTTCACGGAGACATCCAGTCCAATCGTGGGTTCATCCAGATAGAGAATTGGCGGGTTATGTAATAAGGCGGCTGCCAGGTCCGCACGCATGCGTTGACCCAGGGAGAGCTTGCGCGCAGACAGATGGATGAACTCATCCATGCCCAGCAGCTCCGTGAACTGATCCAGATTAGCCTTGTAGACAGGCTCCGGGATCTGATAGATATCCTTCAGCAGCGAAAAGGATTCCACAATCGGAATATCCCACCACAGCTGCGTGCGTTGTCCGAACACGGCTCCGATCTGCGCGGCGTTTTCCATTCTTTTCTTATAAGGATTGATACCGTTTACAGAAATACTTCCTGCAGAGGGCATGAGGATGCCGGTCAGCATTTTGATCGTGGTGGATTTGCCTGCACCGTTCGGCCCTACATAGGCTACCGTCTCGCCGGCTTCCACACTCAGATTCAGCGGCTGCACCGCGATCTTCTCGATATGCTTCGGGATGAACAGATGCTTGACGGCTCCCGCCAGTCCTGGCTCTTTCACCGCCTGCATGAACGATTTGGACAGCCCGCGGGCTTCAATAATACTCAAGTATAGACCTCCTTCATTGCTAACTTCCAAAGACGTATAAACAAATATAGCACCGGGCTAATGTCGAAAACTATCGGTTTAGGTCGGACGGTAAAAAAATTTATAAGATTATGACGAATAATGAAAAAAGGGCAAGGAAATAGATGACTATAAAAGAGAGGATAATGACCTCATAATTTTCAACGTTCATTCGTAAGAATATCCCCTGTCAATTGTCTCTTAAATATCCTATGATATATTTACTGCTATTCAAGGCTATGCTGTCTTGTGAGTTTATAATAGAGATAGGAAATTTGGCTATAACAAATACAGTTTCAATATTAATAGTGAATATATTCACAATGATCCCGAATGAATTATCGATAATAACCGAGGAGGCATTTGTGTTGACTACCTTCAATTCCAAGATGAAAATGTGGTGTTCGCCGGATGAGCTTCCAGTAGCCCAAGCTGCGTCTTTTCACCCTAGTAATTCATCTAATACATATAGTCCGTTGCAGTCTCCAGTGGTCCCTTGCGTGAAAGAGAACAAAGCGATATATAGTGAAGCCATGGTTTCTTCCATGCGGGCAGAGATGGTGGCGATCAGCCAGTTCATTCCGATTCCTTATGTTGTGTTTCTGGCGGATGAAGAGGGCTGGATTCTCGATCTGCTCTGCTCTTCACGAAGCCTTCAGGAGAACATGGACCGTGCAGGGATGAGTGCGGGCATCAATCTCTCCAAACGGTATTCAGGCCTGAATGCGGTCTCGCTGGCTATGGAGATGAACCGTATAGGGGTGGTTCGGGGAGAGGAGCATACAGACGCTGCTTTCCAGAGCTGGAATTGTGTATGTGCACCTTTGATTCTGGACGGTGGTACACTTGGCTATTTGGATATTTCTTTTGACTCCAGGCAGCAGATAGATTTTGCGATTCCGTTCGTACAGCAATTGGCTGATAATGTGGCGTATAAACGGATGGTTAATAATGAAAGCCTGCAAAAGTTCAGACGGGACACGGTGTTTGGCGAATATAAACTGACTGCGAGAGAGAAGGAGGTAGCTGCACTATGGCTAGCGGACAAAAGTGCGCTGCATATCTCGAGCGCGCTGGGGATCAGTGAGGGCTCGGTACGGAATGTAGTAAAGAGCATTTATATCAAAATGAATGTAAATGACCGCTCCCACTTCGCCAAAAAACTTATATGGTTGTGAAAAAGCTGCTAATCCGCTTTTACGGACAAAAAAAGCAGCCAGGACCAGAACCTGTAGAGGCTCTGATCCTGGCTGCTCCGAACCATGGTTTATCCTCGTGGACTTGCCGAGATTAGTGAGCAATCTTAGAGTAGTTACTAGAGGATGACGCCACTAAGTGCCAGAGTAACTTTTGCTTGGAATAGAGCATACGCAACTTTCTGCTTGTCCAATTCCCGATTTAAATTTAACAAATCCAGCTTATTCTGATCTGCTTGGGACGCTGAGATTAGCCCTTTACTTAAGAGAGCAGAATTATCCTGGGACGTCTGAAAGAGCTCCAGTTGTTGCACTTTCAGTTGTGAATATTCAAGAGCAATTTCGTGGGCTTCCGACTTATAACCTGCCAGTTTCTCTTCAAGTTGTTGTTGCACTATATTTTTGTGCGCAATTTGGCTGGACCATAGGACAGAATAATAGGCGGCAAGTCCAGTATCGGAAGCTTTAACAGCATCAAGGTTATCCTTAGCGAGTTTGATTTGAGCATCCTCCTCCTGTAAATCATAATTGGTAGATAGGCTAATTGCTGTGTTCCAATTCCCGGGCTCTGACGTACTAGAAATGACATCATCCAAAATGACTTCAGAATAGGATGATAACCCTATCTCAAGCTTAAATTGCTCCAATTGGGCTTCATAACTCCTAAGGTTACGTTCAAAAACTGACTTTCGTTCAGCGCTCTTATGATTAAAGTCTTCCAAACTTTTCTTTGACAATACACCATGCTCATAGGATCTAAGGGTATCCTCAGACTGCTGAAACCAATATTCGCTCTCTTGTTTGTCATACTCAATCGTTTTCTTTAAAGAACACAGTTGATAATATTTCTGTATGGCATAGTAGCGGATCATGGCCTCCGTCTTATGCAGCCGCAACTGATTGATCACTTTATCCGTTTCCAAAGTGCGTAACTGGTCACCCAATTCCATGAGTTGTGCGTTTTTTGCCTCTTGATTGTAGCTGTTTTGGCTTTCAGACTGAGCGCTAATGAATTGATTAAGAGAGGTGTTGATCATGATTTGTATGAGAATAGATTGATTAACACCAACTTGTTCTTCTTCACTTAACTCATCGTAATTGGGAATGCCTTTTATAAAAATATCAGGATTTACTGGCAGCATTCCGTTGGCCACGGATACGTTTTTTTGCTCCAACTTTTTCTTTTCAGTGGATACATACAACAACTGGGAATCTGTTTTCGCTATATTCCATTGCGTGAGCTTAATATCTGCATAGTTAGCTAATGCTAGCTGCACTGCCTCTTCTATAGAAAGTGATTTTGATGGAATAGATCCCTGTGTATCAGCATGTACTGTAATGGATTGTGGGAAAAGAAGTAGTAAAAAGGACAGAACCAAGAGTATTGATCTCTTTAACATTTAGCTGGCATCCTCGCTATTCTTTTAAATTGATTTTTTCAAGAACAAAGTCAATGATTTTCTTGGAATCGGTAATAACAGATGCTTGTGCTGTCATCCCTACTCGAAGTTCTCCACGCTCACCTCTTCGATTAACAAGTGGATCATTGGATATCGTTGCCTCCACCAGATAGTAGCTCATGCCGTCCTGCTGAACAATTGAATCTGTGCTTATTGACGTAATCGTACCTTTTTGGGAACCAAAACTTTGTTTAGGAAAGGCAGAAAAGCTGAAATCGACTTTATTTCCAACCGCTATTTTTCCTGCCTCAGCGTTAGGTACAGCAATGCTCATTTTATATTTTGACTCATTGGTGGGAATGATGGAGATCAAGGATTCGCCTGCTTGCACCATATCCCCTGTGTTCGTTTCTTTTAAAATATTAATTGTACCGGAAATAGGTGCTACTAGCAGCTTTTTGTCTCGTTCAAGCTCAATTTGCTTAACATTCTCTTGGAGCATGGTTAAAGCTTTTTTATCTTCTTCAATTACCGAATGAATCTGAACAATACGGTCGAGTTTCAGCTTTTCCAATGAAGTCTCTTCGGTTGATCGGTTAAGCTTCTCTTGATTCAGCAGATCATTTTGCTGTTCGGCGAGCTGTTTCTTTTGCATTTCAAAAGTTTTTCGTTCCGAGACAGAAGGGTCATGTCCATTGTTTAGCAAGTCAAGGCTGTTCTCTATCTCAGTCAATTGCTGATTGAAATTGGTGATATTGCTCTCTGCGCTCAGCACAGCTTCGTTTTGGAATTGGCCGATTTGCAAATATGAACTTTCATATTGATGCTGTTCGTCTGTAATCTGGGATTGCGGCACAAGGCGGTTCCCCAAGCTGAGCGAGCGGTCGTAGATTTCTTTTTTCTCGGCAGACAGGTTAGACAACTGGACGTATTTACCTTGGTATGTGTTATATTGTTCTATCCGTTTGGTATCTTCAGGCGGAAGCAAATTTTGATTTGCTTTGATGGATTGCGCGAGCAATTTTTCGTTTGCGATTTCAACATCCAACAGGTTCTTCTTCCGCTCTAATTCTATTTTATTCTGAAGAGATTTATTTGAGCTGGATTCGGTACTGATAGCAGCAGATTCCTGCAACCCTTTATTCTCAAGAATGGAAGCTGTAAGCTGATCTTGGCTTGCCTGAAAGCTCTGCTGCTGCTGGCTGTATTCAAGCAGGAATTGCTCTATCATGTCATAATAGTAAACTTCGTCTGCTTTTTTAGAAGAAAATTTATTGGTCAAACTGCTAATGCTTTGTTTATAAAGCTGTAGATACTGCAGTTTCTTAGTCATCTTATTGATTTCGGAATTCCGATTGGATAATTCTATATCCAGATCTTTATGTTCAAAGCTGAATAGCTGTTCTCCCTGCTTAATCTGCATTCCTTCATGAATGTATACCTGTTCGACTTTTCCGGCAGATGAAGTCTGAATGGTACTGACTTTCTCATTAGGTCTGACTATAGCAGAAGCCTTGGCAACTTCATCCATCTGGCCGTAATAGGACCAAACTAACGCAGCAGCCAATATAGTAAATAGAATGAGTATGAAAATAGAGATCACAGGACTGGTTTTGGACTCCATAATTTCTCTGCTATCCGACATTTCTGATAGGTTATGAATTTTTGCACTCATACAAGAGACACCTCGCCTATCCCGGCAACGTATTGAATTGGCTGTTCTTGTTTTTGTTCAACTCCGGGGAGTTGATCCTTCCAAAGTCCATAGTACTTCCCACGGTAATCCAGAAGCTCCTGATGTGTTCCATGCTCAATAATCCGACCTTGGTCCATCACATAAATCCGGTCACAACGCATAATTGTACTCAGCCGGTGAGCGATAATAACTGTGGTCATGTCTTCAAAAGCATTGATAGTCTCAGATACAGCCTTCTCCGTCGTAGAATCCAGATTACTGGTTGCTTCATCCATGATAAGGATATCCGGCTGCTTAAGAACCGCTCTGGCGATTGCCAGTCGCTGCTTCTGGCCTCCAGAGATATTGGTGGCATTCTCTTCCAACATCGTGTTATAGCGTAGAGGCAGCTGATTGATAAATTCGTGGGCTTGTGCGGTTTGGCAGGCGGCAACAATCTGCTCCAGATCTATATCCTGATCCACACCCAGGCATAGATTCTCTCGTATCGTTCCGCTAAAAAAGAAAGTATCTTGTGAGATATATGCAATCCGCTCTCTTAAGCTATCCAGATGAATATCTTTGATATTGTAGTTGTTGATTAAGATATCGCCTTTTTCATGCTGGTAAAATTGCATGATCAGTTTGATTAGTGTTGTTTTACCGGAGCCGCTTTCACCGACAAATGCAATTTTTTCGCCCTGTCTAAGCGTCAAATCGATATCATGAAGTACAAGGGAACGTGTACCGTACCTGAAGCTGACACGATCAAATTTAATATCACCTTTTAATGAAGAAGGCTGAATCTTCTTGTCTTCATCTTCAAGCTTCTCCGCTTCCAAATCAAGAATTTCTCCTAATCGCTCAGCAGCTACAACGGCTGTTTGAAGGGTGGGCTGAAGGTTGATGAGATTCTGTATCGGCTCCAGGAAGTAAGCCAGTAATGAGTTGTATGTAATTAGTTGGCCCATAGTCATATTTCCTTTAATTACTTGATTGGCACCTACCCAAAGGATGGCTACGCCTCCAAGCAATTGGACCAGACCTTTGAGTGAGCCCTGTATATTATTGAAAATACCAAAGCTGAATACAGATTTCAGAAACGTGATGAATTTCTGCTCCATCTCAAAGCCAACCTTGGATTCCGCATGATAGGCTTTGACCGTTTCGATACCGTCAATAGATTCGACAATGTAGGAGGTGAGCTGTGCGTTCTTCTCCATTTGTTCACGGTTCAGCCGTTCGAATGGCTTGTGGAATCCCCACACTAATATTAAATACAAAGGAATCAGCATTACAGTTACACCAAACAAAAGGGAACTCTGCGAATAAAGAATAATCCCCCCGGCAATGACCATTATAATATCGATCATGATGGTGAGTGTTGCGCTGGAAATAGCATCCCGAACCTTATAGGCATCCATAAGTCTTGAGATGATTTCGCCAGTCTTACGGGTGCCGAAAAAGTTCATGGGTAGTTTTAATACATGGTGGTAATAGCCAAGAATTAGCGAAATGTCGAGCTTCTGGCTCAGTGTCAGTAGAATATGACTGCGGAAAGCATTCAATAAAACCTTAAAGATATATAAAACTATCACCCCGGCAGAGATGATATTAAGAGTCTTCTTTAGTCCAAATGGAAGAATTTCATCTAATAGAAATTGAAAATAGAACGCTGAAAGAATACCCAGTACTGTATATAACATAGATGTTAAAAAAATGCCGAGCAGCATTCTTTTCTGAGGAATCAGTAATCCAAAAAAACGAGTGAATAACCCTTTAGACTCGTCGCCCTTTTTAAACTGGGGAGTGGGTACCATTAATATGAGAACACCGGTCCAGATATTGAAAAAGTTTTCCGGTGTATATTTAACAATGCCTTTCGCGGGATCTGCGATGACAATTGTTTTTTTCGTAATTTTATGAATGACAACATAATGCAATAGGGTTTGGTCTATAACCACGTGAGCAATGGCCGGGAGTGGGAAGTTTTCAAAAAATGCCTCGTGATTTCCTTTTACGGCCTTGGCGGTAAAACCTATTTTTTCTGCAGCTTTAACCAAGCCGTATGCGCTTGTACCTCTACTATCTGTTCCCGCAACTTCCCGTATTTTAGTAATTGGATAGTTAAGTCCATAATGTTTCGTAACCATGGCGATGCAGGCGGCTCCGCAATCTTTATAATCATGTTGTTTAATGCATACGTATTTTTTGAACAGATCAATTCCCACCTATAATGTGATTTTATTCTTTATTATTTGTTTTTTTGTAATGATTTATTGTAATGGAAATGTATATACATAATTAGAAGCACTAATACAATAAACAAAGAAAACCATTCAATAGAATGAATTTTGAAAAAAGAAAAAAATAAATTAAATAAATGAACTGAGAATATAAAAAGTATCAATATATCAAATTTGCTTTTTTTCATGGAGTGCTCCCATAAAGTTTTTTAAAATCTTGATTCTAAGTATCAGAGTTAAAAAGTTAAATTCAAAAAGTTCCATAAGATATGAGTTATTATTCCAGGTGTAAGAGATTTGGTAACTTTATTTTCAAGGCATAGTATCACTCCAAAGATAGTGGTTGTGAAAAAATGCCCTTCATGTAAAAGACCAAAAAGTAAGGATGATATTATAATTGCGGCAATATAGGAGAAGCGTTCCTTAAAGAAATTAATGAGGAAACCTCTGAAAATTAATTCTTCAAAAAAAGGAAACGGAAACGATAAAATTAAGAAAGAAATAATATGAAAACTCTTTAAGTATCCGGGTTTAAGGGTTTCAACCAAGGTTAGTTGTTCTGAAATGTGGTCCCATTTTAAAAAATCCACAAAGAACATAACTGCAAAATAAAAAAGTCCTAATGAGACAAGGGCAATTATGTAAGTAAACAAATGATTTAAACCTATAAAGTTGGATAATTTAAGAATATCTTTCTTTAATTTGCTTGATAAACTTAAGGTAATAATGTAGGAAAGAAGTTGAGCAAATATTGCAATATAGTTGATAATAGAGTCATTTCTGAAAATAAAACCTAAGCTAATTGAAAGAAATAAGTTACATATAAAGAAAAGTGTAATTAATTGCACCAGATCTTTTGTTAAATAATATTTCCCGTTGTCGTTAAGCATAATTATCCCCAATAGCCCCCCAATATAAATTTATATTGGGGGGGTGTTATTAATTATAGTATCCATCCCAACCAGCTTTTACACCTTTTGCAAAGTCATAAGCTGGCTGAACAAAACTAACAACGGCAACCACTTTTCCGAGCGTGGTTTTTCCAACTTCTTTAGAAAAATCCAACACTGTGTCTAACCAACCGCCACCTTCTAATTCTAGTGCTTCATTCTGTGAAAGTTCAGTGAATGCGTTAATATTCATAATATTACCTCTCCTTTAATAATGGTTTTTTAAAGGTTGAAAATGAACAAATCAAGGCTTGAATCCTGGGTAATAACTGTTAATCCAGTTCATAGGGTTCATTGCTTCTTTAGTTAGCCCTACAACATCTTTTGCCCCCTCATATGCTTGATGTAAGCCATAACCTACAGCGTATCCCAAATCGCTCCAAACCCCTTCCCCTTGAATTTGCTCCAATTCTGAAAGGGTTAGTTCTGTAAAAGATGTTTTCACTAAAATACCTCCCTGTTTATGTAGTGTATTACATAAAAAAGATTACCATAGGAATTATTGGTGTTAAATGTTAAGAAGTGGGTATTTACATTTCTTCCTAATTATGATAGGAATCTTTTACTGTATTATCTTTTCTGAATCATTTCATAGTTACTTGAATATATCATTTTAGAATGTTATTCTTTTTCGGTAATACAAATGATGGAAATCAGGAGGGCTATAATTGACAACAGCTTACGATCAGACAAAATTTTGGTATTCACCTGAAGACCTAGAAAAGGAACAATTGGATTCGTTCTATTCATTGAGTAAAATTAGCAGTTCAATAGCTCACGATAATAAGAGCGCGCTCTCTTTTTCGGAGATTAAGCCGGATTCTATATATCATAAAGCAATGATTACTTCCTTACATAACGAGATGCTTAAAATTAGTAAGTACATATCAGTAGACTTTGCAGCTTTTCTGACCGATGATATGGGAGAAATCCTTGATTTGTATCCTTCATCACCTGATATAAAAGACGAACTCAATAAGGTCGGCTTAGGTGTTGGAACGAGTTTTTCCAAACAAGATCTCGGACTGAATGCTGTTTCACTAGCTATGGAAATGAATTCTATTGGAGTAGTTAAAGGGAAGGAACATACAAATCCTTTATTTTTTGATTGGAACTGTGTATGTTCACCTCTTTATTCAGAGGGTGTTGTACAAGGTTATGTGGATATCTCTTTTAATAAGGGGCAGCAAATCGAATTGGCTGTCCCATTAATGAGGCAGATAGCAGAAAATGTAAGCGATAAGTGGATGTGGACTAACCCCGAGTTACAGTTTCTTAAGCTGGAAATGAGTTTCGATGAATATAGCTTGACCAGACGAGAAAAAGACGTAGCTCAAATGTGGTTATCAGAAAAAAGTGCATTATTTATTTCCAACGGTTTAGGGATTAGTGAAGGTACAGTGAGAAATGTAATTAAGAGCATATATAATAAAATGAATGTAACTGACCGTTGGCAGTTCATTAAGAAGCTTTCACCTAATTTCGAAAACAACCCAAAACTTCTTATATAAAAGGCATTTATTTCTTGTTCAAAAAGGAGCCCATAGTGAAAAATGGGCTCCTTTAATTAACTAAATAAGTTTGTTAACCGCAGGAACAATTCAGTACCGGCTTGCGCGCAGCCTGTGTCTCGTCGAGACGGCTGATCTCCGTAGTATGCGGAGCATTGATCACGATTTCCGGTGTTTCCTGGGCTTCTTTGACGATTTGGATCATCGTCTCGATGAACCCGTCGAGCGTTTCCTTGCTTTCGGTTTCGGTTGGCTCGATCATCATGCATTCCTCTACCGTCAGCGGGAAATATACGGTTGGCGGGTGGTAGCCGAAGTCGAGTAACCGCTTGGCTACATCCAATGTCCGTACCCCGTACTGCTTGAGATTCCGGCCGGACATGACAAACTCATGCTTGCAAATACCCGGATACGGGATTTCAAAATACGGCGCGAGCCGGTGCATCATATAGTTAGCGTTCAGCACGGCATTCTCAGAAACTTCACGCAAGCCGTCCGGTCCGTAGGTGCGGATATAGGCGTAGGCACGGACCAGAATACCGAAGTTGCCGTAAAAGGCTTTGACGCGTCCGATCGATTCCGGACCGCCGTAGTTCAGCGAGTAGCTGCTGTCTGCGTTTTGGATCACCGTCGGCTGTGGCAGGAACGGAATCAGCTTCGCTTTTACACCGACCGGTCCTGCTCCCGGACCGCCGCCGCCGTGCGGGGTGCTCATCGTCTTGTGCAGATTCAAATGCACGACGTCGAAGCCCATATCGCCGGGGCGGGTAATGCCCATAATTGCATTGGAGTTCGCTCCGTCGTAATAGAGCAGGCCGCCTGCTTCGTGTACGATCTGAGCGATTTCAATGATTTGCGTCTCGAACAATCCGAGTGTACTCGGGTTGGTCAGCATCAGGGCTGCGGTATCGCTGCCGATAGCCGCTTTCAGAGCCTCAAGGTCAACCATCCCCTTATCGTTGGATGGGATCGTTACCGTTTCCAGGCCGGCTGCAGAGGCGCTGGCCGGGTTGGTGCCGTGCGAGGAATCGGGCACGATGACCTTGGAGCGGGTCTCGCCGCGGCTCTCATGGTAGGCGCGGATCATCATCAGGCCGGTCCATTCACCATGGGCACCAGCGGCTGGCTGCAGAGACACGGCATCCATGCCGGTCAGGGCAGCCAGATCCTTTTGCAGAGTATGCATCAGTTCAAGGGCACCCTGAATGCTCTCTTCCGGCTGGTAAGGGTGAATCTTGGCCAGTCCCGTGAAACGGGCAACGTCTTCGTTAATCTTCGGATTGTATTTCATGGTACAGGAGCCGAGCGGATAAAAGCCGTTATCCACGCCGAAGTTGCGGCGGGACAGTGCGGTATAGTGGCGGATGACATCCACTTCCGATACTTCCGGCAAGACTACCGGCTCGCTTCTCAGCAGTCCGGCGGGAATCAGGGCATCGATGCTCTCTTCCTGCGGAACATCGCACACGGGCAGGGAATAGGCCGTGCGGCCGGGACGGCTAAGCTCAAAGATCAGACTTTGTTCCGGTTTCATATACAACCCTCCAGTGCCACTTTGAATTGGTCAATTTCCGTTTTGCTTCTTTTCTCGGTGACGGCAACCAGCATATGTCCGTTCAATTCAGGATAATCCCGGCCCAGATCATAGCCGCCGAGGTAGCCTTCCTTCAATAGCCTGGAATTAATCTCGCTGACGCTGGAGCCTTCCGGCAGTTTCAGAACAAATTCATTGAAGAACGGTGCCGTGAACGCTGGGGCTGCGCCAGTTAATTCGCCAAGCTTGCCGGCTGCATAATGGCTTTTGCGGATGTTGAGCTCCCCAACCTCGCGCATGCCTTCTTTGCCCATGACGGACAGGTAGACGGAAGCGCATAGTGCGAGCAGCGCCTGGTTGGAGCAGATGTTGGAAGTCGCTTTTTCGCGGCGGATATGCTGCTCGCGTGCCTGCAGTGTCAGCACGAAACCGCGTTTGCCGTTACGGTCAATGGTCTGGCCGACGATCCGGCCCGGCATGCGGCGCATGAGGGGCTCGGCTACGGCGAAGAAGCCGCAGGTTGGACCACCGAGTGAAGCCGGAATGCCTAGCGGCTGGGCGTCACCGACTACAATGTCGGCGCCAAGCTTGCCCGGTGTTTCGAGAATGCCGAGTGCCAGCGGATTGGCACTGACCACGAGCAGGCCCTTCACGGCATGGATCAGCGGCTCCATCGCACCAAGGTCCTCAATGGCGCCGAAGAAGTTCGGTGACTGTACCAGTACGGCGGCTGTGTCACCGTCAATTGCGGCGGCTAGCTTGGCCTGATCCGTTACTCCGTTTGCGTAGTCAATCTCCACAACATCCAGGCCCCATGCACCCGCTGAGGTACGCAGTACCTGGCGTGCTTCGGGGTGAACGGTGCGGGAGACGATCAGCTTTTTGCGTTTTGTCGCACCGGCGGCAAGCACCGCAGCTTCCGAGAAGGCGGTCGCACCGTCATACATGCTGGCATTCGCTACTTTCATGCCGGTTAGCTCGCAGATATAGGACTGGAATTCGAAGATCGCCTGCAGCTCGCCTTGGCTGATCTCCGGCTGGTAAGGGGTATAGGCGGTATAGAATTCCGAGCGGGAAATCACATGGTTAATGACAACGGGGATATGATGGTCATAGAGCCCTGCACCGAGGAAGCTGGCATGGGTGTCGAAGCTGGCATTGCGGTCAGACAGCTCTTTCATATGGCGCAGCAGTGCGTATTCATCAAGTGCCTCTGACATCGGCATCGTTCCCTGATAACGGACAGCCTGCGGGATGTCGGCAAACAGCTCCTCCACGGATTGAATCCCGACAGCCTCCATCATCTCGTTACGGTCTTGCTCGGTCATCGGCAGATAACGGTGCTTCATTGCGGCTTCACTCCTTGGCTTTTTTTATAAAATGGCGCTTTGACCACGGCCGCCTTAAGCTGTTTGCCGCGGATCTCCACGTATACCTCTGTTCCAAGCTCCGAATAGGCGGCGTCCAGCAGCGCCAGACCCAAATTGCGTTTCAGCGTTGGCGACTGTGTGCCTGTAGTGACCTCCCCGATCTTCACACCATCCGCGTAGACCGGATAATGCGAGCGCGGAATCCCGCGGTCAATCATTTCCAGGCCCACGAGGCGGCGGGGCAGTCCGGCTTCCTTCTGCTTCACCAGTGCGTCCTTGCCTAGGAAATCGGCTTTGTCCAGCTTCACGAAGAACTGGACTCCCGCTTCCAGCGGTGTAATGTCCGCCGACAGCTCCTGACCATATAGCGGCAGCTTGGCTTCGAAACGAAGCGTATCGCGTGCGCCGAGTCCGGCGGGAGTCAGACCGTGCGGAGCGCCTGCCGCAAGCAGGCCATTCCACAGCACAGCTGCTGTGTCCAGCGGTGCATACAGCTCAAAACCGTCCTCACCGGTATACCCGGTCCGGGAGAGCAGAACCTCAACGCCGCAGACTACAGCGCGCTCGATGAAATGGAACGGTGCAAGCTCCGCGATGGGAGCTGAGGTAACTTCGGCCAGAATCGTCTCAGCCAGAGGGCCTTGCAGTGCGAGCAGCAGCGTCTCATCGGAGACATTGTTCAGCGTCACGCCGCTGAATTCATCTGTGAGATGCTCCTGCAGCCACTGGAAGTCTTTGTCGATATTGGAGGCATTGACGACCAGCATGTAACGCTCTTCGCCGAGGCGGTAGACCAGCAGATCATCGACTACACCACCGCTTGGGTAGAGCATCAGGGTGTACTGCGCACCGCCATCCTGAAGACGGCTAACATCATTCGTGGTCATCCGCTGCAGAAAGGCTTCCGAGCCGTTGCCGCTGACCATGAATTCGCCCATATGCGATACATCGAATAGTCCGGCCTGCCGGCGGACCGCCTCATGCTCCTTCACGATTCCCGTGAATTGCACCGGCAGCTCCCAGCCGCCGAAATCAATACATCTGGACTCTGCATAGGCGGAGTAAAGGTCGTAAAAAGGTGTTCTTTTCAAAGCATCCATCGGCTCACTCCCTTGTCTGATTACATGCGAAAAAGGACAGGCAAAAGACAAATATGCACAACCCGCATATAAGCCTTTCGCTCTGTCCTTTGTACCTGAGAGTTACCCTGCTGACCAGCGCGCAGGTTTCCCCGTTGGTGATCTGAATCCCTGCCGGGCAGGTTTCAGATAGCTCTCCAGAGATGCGTCCGGCAAAGGTCCTTTTGCCTGAGAGATTCACCCTCCCGGGCTTACTCCTTCGGCGCTGTCTTCTCAGAGACAGTCTCTCCCTATGCCATCATTCGCAAACCGTATTGTTTTCTACTGACTCCATTAAAGCGGGTATACAACTCCGCTGTCAACAAAAAAACGTCAAAAAGATGACAAATTTTATTTTCCTGTCAGTTATATTGACATTGAGCGGCGCAATAACTTAGTCTATAACTAATTTTACAACTCCAAATTTGGAAAAGAGGCGGCTTAAGAATGAGTGAAGTGCTAGACAACCTGTTGTACAGCGAAGAGCATGAATGGGCACAGCAGGGTGAAGGGCGCATAGTACGTGTCGGAATTACGGATCATGCCCAGCATTTGCTTGGTGATATCGTATTCGTGGAGTTTCCTGAAGTGGGTGCGGCCCTCTCGGCTGGCGACAGCGTAGGCAGCATCGAATCCGTCAAGACGGTATCTGAGCTCTATTCTCCGGTATCGGGAACAGTGACCAGAATCAACGATGCACTCGAAGCCAGCCCGGAGCTGATTAACGATCAGCCTTACAGCGGCGGATGGATTTTTGAACTGGAAATCACTGGGGAGTTTGCCGAAGTGGCGTCCGGACTGCTGGATGCGGCAGCTTATGGCAAGTTAATTGAAGAATAGAATACCCTGCGGACACTAGTTTCCGGCATATAAAATAGAGACAGGCCTTCACATCACAATTCGTGTTACTAATGTGTGAGGTCTGTCTTTTTGTGATTTTTCATGTGTACTCATACATTGGAATCTGCCGCTAATTAGGGAATTCGAGAAGCCCGGGATACAGCAGCGGTGCGATGTGCCATAACACAGGAAGCAGGGCGATCGCAATAACCGCGAACACCATGCAGAGCAGGGTGAAACGGTAACGCTTCCGTGGCCGTCCCGCAGGCCTTAGCACGAAATAGTACACGCCAAACGAGTATAAGGGGAACAGTATCGCAAGAGTCATAGCCATGCATACCATGAAGGTCGACTCCCCGGCATTGCCCACGATCATCGCCATAGGATCATATCCAGGATCAATCTGGTACAGAAAAAAAAGAAGCGGGAAATAGGCGAAAAGGACGTGCAAGGGGAACAAACGGATGTGCCGGTCTTCTGCCAGCCCATACAGCATCCACCAATACCCGAGCCAGAGCAGGGCAAATGCCCCCCCGGCCAGCAGAAAATTCCCGCCCATCCATAACAGATCACTGGCGCTATATGCTGCAGTACTATTCCCCCAGAAAATGGAGTATGGCGAGAATAACATCAGGATTGCGACGGCAGCACCAGCCAGCGGGGTGAAGAAAATTTGAAAAAAAGCGGTAACCATCAATGATACGAAAAGCCGCAAATTCCTCGAAAAACGGGTGGGGTCAGGTGTTGCTCCTTCAGTGGCCTGCATCGCGTTCAGTCTCCTTTACCAGCACAAGTATATTCATTGGTCTTCTGCTGACTCTGAGCTGAAAGGTAATGCTACTCCTCTTCCTGAAGTTGCCGCAGCACCGTAATCTCCACGCGCCGGTTTTTCTGCCGTCCTTCTGGAGTGGAATTGCTCACTGCTGGACGGGTATCTGCATATCCGGCATATTGAAACGTATCCGGGTTCAATCCCTCTTTATCTAAAAAGAAGCGCAGCACCGAGAGGGCACGGGCGCCGGATAATTCCCAGTTGTCGTTATAACGGGAACCGGCAGACACCGGCGTATTATCAGTATGGCCTTCGATACTGATTGTTGCTCCAATGCCGCGGAATAGTCCTGACAGCTGCCGCAGCGCGGGGAGCGCGGGCGCTTTGAGCTCGGCCCTGCCGACATCGAACAAGTAACGGTTGCTGAGCGTAATCGCAATGCCTTGCGGTTTATCCGCCACAAAGATCTGGTCACCCAGATTGTTGTCTTTGACATATTGGGTGATGACGCCCATGAGCGCAGCCAGTTTGGCTTCCTGCTCGCGGAAGGCCTGCTCACGCGCCGAAGGCTCCGGGTCGGCAGGGGGTGGACTGGCCGCCGGGCCGGTAGCTGCATTTTCCTGCTCCTGACCTGTATCAGAGCTGTCTCCGCTCCCCCCGTTCTTCCCATTCCCCGTTCCTGCGGATTGCAGCCCTTTTTGACCATCCAGAACACCATTTCCACCATCTAATACCGGATTTCCGCTTCTAAAAGTGTCCGATAAAGAGCTCGTGACGATGTTGAACTTATGTGTATCCAAACTGCTCATGGCAAACAAAATCACGAAGAAAATAAGCAGCAGTGTAATCAGATCTGCATAGGTGATCATCCAACGGTCGCGGTTTTCCCGTCCATCTGTGCGAGGCTTTCTGCGGTTTCTCTGTCTCATGAGGGACCTCTGGTAATATCGCTGCCGTGTTCCTTGGCGGAACGGTTCAAGAAGGAACGGAGTTTTTTACGCACAAGCTGGGGATGATCCCCGTTCTGCAGGGCAAGAATGCCTACCATAAGCATTTCCATAGTACCCAGCTCACTTTGGCTGCGGGATTTGATCTTGGAGGCAATGGGTAAAAATATTAGATTAGCGCTGGCCACACCGTATAGAGTCGCTGTAAAAGCAACTGCGATGGAAGCTCCCAAGTTAGAAGGATCGGTAAGACTGCTGAGCACGCGGATCAGACCCATAACCGTACCGATGATGCCCATGGTGGGCGCATAGCCGCCTGCGGCTTCAAAAATTTTGGCATAGCCTTCGTATTTGAGCTCTTTAGCATCCATCTCCAGCTCCAGAATCTGCCGGACCTGCTCGGGGTCTGTTCCGTCAACAATGAGCATGAGTCCTTCACTGGTAAAGGGGTCGGGATGCTCTTCGGCTCTTTTCTCCAGGGCCAGCACACCGCCGCGTCTTGTGACTGTGGCCATGGAGATCAGCTCTTCTGCCTGTTCTTCCATGGTGTCCGCATGTCTGCCAAAAGCTACCCGCACCGCCGCTGGCACGCAGCGCAGTCTGGAGGCCGGGAAGCTGATCAGCACGGCGGCAAGCGTGCCTCCGAATACGATGAGTGCAGCATTTAACTGCAGCAGGCCGGACAGGCTTCCGCCTTCCCAGAAAAAGCCGCCGATGAGTGCTGCCAGACCAGCCAGCAAGCCGATAATTGAAGTAATATCCATGAGTTCAAGCTCCTTAAATTTCTATATATTATGGTTTGCATGAATCTGGGCAACACTGTATAATAAACGGGAACAAGTATTCTTATCTTCCATATATTTCAGAACGTATGGAGAGAGAATCATCAGGGCCACAATTATAATATATTTATATATTTTAGACGATAGAGGGGAGACGGGCAAATGAATGATATTGTCGTCAGTACGCAGACTTTTCAGTTGGAGTCCGAGTACACACCCCAGGGCGATCAGCCTCATGCCATACAGGAATTAGTAGACGGCATCCGGCAGGGCAAGAAGCACCAGACGCTGCTGGGAGCGACCGGTACAGGGAAGACCTTTACCATCGCACAAATGATTTCCAAGCTGAACCGGCCCACGCTGGTTATTGCGCACAACAAGACGCTGGCTGCCCAGCTTGCGAGTGAGTTCAAGGAGTTTTTTCCAAGCAATTCTGTAGACTACTTTGTCAGTTACTACGATTATTACCAGCCAGAGGCGTACATTCCCTCCTCCGACACCTACATCGAGAAAGATTCCAGCATAAATGAAGAGATTGATAAGCTTCGCCACTCAGCGACCAGTTCCTTGTTCGAACGGCGTGACGTCATCATTGTGGCCAGTGTTTCCTGTATTTACGGCCTCGGTTCTCCGCAGGAATACGGAAGCCTGCTGCTGTCGCTGCGTGTGGGTATGGAGAAGCCGCGGAATCAGATTCTGAGCCGGCTCGTGGATATCCAGTACCAACGCAACGACATTAACTTTGTGCGGGGCACTTTTCGCGTGCGCGGTGATGTGGTGGAGATCTTCCCGGCTTCACAAGGCGAGCATGCCATCCGTGTAGAACTGTTCGGTGATGAGGTGGAACGGATTACTGAAATTGATGTATTGACCGGAGAATTGATCGGGGAACGCGACCATGTGGCTATTTTCCCGGCATCGCACTTTGTCACCCAGGAAGAAACCATGCGTGTGGCTCTGGTTAATATTGAGCGTGAGCTGGAAGAACGGCTGGCTGTGCTCCGGGATGCAGGCAAACTGCTGGAGGCCCAGCGTCTGGAGCAGAGGACCCGTTACGATATTGAGATGATGAAGGAAGTCGGCTTCTGCTCCGGGATCGAGAACTATTCCGGACCGCTCACCTTCCGTGAGCCGGGAGCAACCCCATACACACTTATGGATTATTTTCCTGACGATATGCTGATTGTAATCGACGAGTCCCATGCGACATTGCCACAGATCCGGGCGATGTACAACGGTGACCGCGCGCGCAAGACAGTTCTCGTGGAGCATGGCTTCCGCCTGCCGTCCGCGCTGGACAACCGGCCGCTGCAGTTCGAAGAATTCGAAGACAAGGTGACTCAGATTGTATATGTGTCCGCCACACCAGGCCCTTATGAAATTGAACATTGCCAGACGATGATTCAGCAGATTATCCGGCCTACGGGTCTTTTGGACCCGATTATCGAGGTTCGTCCGACAGAGGGGCAGATTGATGATCTGATCAGTGAAATCCGTGACCGGGTGGAGCGCGACGAGCGTGTACTGGTTACGACTCTGACCAAGAAAATGTCCGAGGACTTGACTGATTATTTCAAGGAAATCGGAATCAAGGTCCGCTACATGCACTCTGACATTAAGACGCTGGAGCGTATGGCGATTCTGCGTGATCTCCGGTTAGGCGCCTTCCATGTTCTCGTGGGGATCAATTTATTGCGAGAGGGTCTGGATTTGCCGGAGGTATCCCTCGTAGCGATTCTTGATGCCGACAAGGAGGGTTTCCTGCGCTCCGAGCGTTCACTCATTCAGACCATCGGCCGTGCGGCACGTAACTCCAATGGCCGTGTAATCATGTACGGTGACCGTATCACAGACTCGATGGAAAAGGCTATGTTCGAAACCCAGCGCCGCCGGGAAACGCAGATTGCCTATAACGAGAAGCATGGAATCACACCCACTACGATCAACAAAAAAGTTCGCGAAATCATCGAGGCGACTAAGGTTGCCGAGTCCAAGGCCGAATATCTCACCGGCGTGGGCGGCAAGATGAGCAAGAAGGACCGTCAAAGCCTGATGCAGCGTCTTGAGGCCGAGATGAAGGATGCTGCCAAGAATCTGCAATTCGAGCGTGCCGCAGAGCTGCGCGATGCTCTGCTGGAGCTTCGGGCAGAGTGAGGCAGTGCCATATGCATACTTGATTTACAATAAAGTACAGGAACGGCGCTGCATATGGCCGTTCCTTTTGGATAAATTGCTCATCTTTCTTGCGCATCCCGAAGGGACAGCCCGCAGTTTGCAGTTTGCGCATCCCGAAGGGACAGCCCGCAATTTGCAGTTTGCGCATCCCGAAGGGACAGCCTGCAGTTTGCAGTTTGCGCATCCCGAAGGGACAGCCCGCAGTTTGCAGTTTGCGCATCCCGAAGGGACAGCCCGCAGTTTGCAGTTTGCGCATCCCGAAGGGACAGCCTGCAGTTTGCAGTTTGCGCATCCCGAAGGGACAGCCTGCAGTTTGCAGTTTGCGCATCCCGAAGGGACAGCCCGCAGTTTGCAGTTTGCGCATCCCGAAGGGACAGCGGTTTTCCCAGAAGCGCCTACATTCCAGCGGTCCCTTTAGGGACAAGTGCTCTTCAGTCCACATCAACTAAGCCCATCCGTCCTCCCTCCTTCGTCAGTAGCATTGCGGGTGTCCAGAGGGTGCAACCCTTGGGGCCCTCCCTTGGCTAAGGGAGGGTTTGGGAGGGATCGAAAATTTTTTCAGGAAAATATTTTTACAATTTTAAAAGGTCTTTAGGAGGTTATACCGTTGGCGAATGAAAATATTGTAATTAAGGGTGCGCGAGCGCACAATCTCAAGAACATTGACGTAACGATTCCGCGTGACCGCTTCGTCGTGCTGACGGGACTTAGCGGCTCAGGCAAATCGTCGCTTGCATTCGATACGATCTACGCAGAAGGACAGCGCCGTTATGTGGAATCCCTGTCAGCGTATGCACGACAGTTTCTGGGCCAGATGGAGAAGCCCGATGTTGATTCGATTGACGGGTTATCCCCGGCGATTTCCATTGACCAGAAGACAACAAGCCGCAACCCGCGTTCTACCGTAGGTACGGTTACGGAGATTTATGACTACCTCCGGCTGCTGTTTGCCCGGGTAGGGCATCCGCATTGTCCGGATCATGGCATCGAAATTACGTCACAGACCGTGGAGCAGATGGTAGACCGGATTATGCAGTATCCCGAGAAGACCCGGCTGCAGATTCTGGCACCGGTAATCTCAGGGCGCAAGGGTGAACATAAGGGACTGTTCAGCGACATCTCGAAGCAAGGCTTTGTCCGTGTGCGCGTAAACGGTGAACTGCGTGAGGTTACTGAGGACATCGTGCTCGAGAAGAATAAGAAGCATACGATTGAGGTCGTGGTGGACCGGATCGTCATCAAGGAGGATGTGACGACCCGGCTGACGGATTCGCTGGAGACCGCGCTGAAACTGTCCGGCGGGCAAATTCTGGTTGATATCATTGGCCAGGAGGAGCTGCTGTTCAGCTCGAACTTTGCCTGTCCGATCTGCGGGTTCAGTATCGAGGAACTAGCGCCGCGGATGTTCTCTTTCAACAGCCCCTTCGGAGCTTGCCCGGAATGTGATGGGCTTGGTGTGAAGATGGTTGTCGACCCGGATCTTCTAATTCCTGATCAAGAGAAGAGCATTGAAGAAGGCGCCTTTTTGGCCTGGACCGGCAGCACTTCGAACTACTACCCGCAATTTCTGAAGTCGGTTTGCGAGCATTTCAAAATCCCGCAAAATGTGCCGGTAAGCAGTCTGTCGCCAGAACATATGCAGAAGCTGCTGAACGGAACGGGCAGCGAGAAGATCCGCTTCCGTTATGAGAATGACTTTGGCCAGCGGAAGGACGCGCTTGTCGCCTTCGAAGGGATTATTCCCAATCTGGAGCGGCGATACCGGGAGACGGCTTCCGATGGCATTCGTGAGTTCATTGAAGGCTTCATGAGTGCCAAACCTTGCCATGTGTGCAAAGGCAAAAGATTGAAGAAGGAAATTCTCGCCGTAACAGTCAACGAACGGAATGTTGCCGATGTTACCGATCTGTCGATTGGGGATTGCCTTGAATTCTTCGACAACATTGCTCTGAGTGAGAAGGAAACAGCCATTGCCAACCTGATTCTCAAAGAAATCAGCAGCCGGCTCGGCTTCCTGGTCAACGTAGGTTTGAACTATTTGACGCTCAGCCGTGCAGCGGGCTCGCTCTCCGGCGGTGAAGCGCAGCGGATCAGGCTGGCGACCCAGATCGGTTCCAGTCTGATGGGCGTGCTGTATATTCTCGATGAACCGAGTATTGGACTGCATCAACGGGACAATGACCGCCTCATCTCAACACTTGGGCATATGCGTGATTTAGGCAATACCCTGATTGTGGTTGAACATGATGAAGATACGATGATGGCTGCCGACTATATTATCGATATTGGTCCGGGTGCGGGTATTCATGGCGGGCAGGTTATGGCACAAGGCACACCTCAGGAGATTATGAATGATCCGAATTCCCTGACCGGAGAGTACTTAAGCGGACGCAAGTTCATTCCGGTTACCTCCGATCGGCGCGCTACAGATGATCGCTGGATTGAAATCCGCGGGGCCAAAGAGAATAACCTGAAGAATGTGAATGTCAAAATTCCACTTGGTGTTTTCACGGCCGTAACCGGTGTTTCGGGTTCGGGCAAGTCTTCGCTTATTAATGAGATTCTCTATAAGAGTCTAGCGCGTCAGCTGAATAAGGCTGTCAAGGTGCGGCCGGGTCAGCACAAAGAAATCCGCGGGCTGGAAAACCTGGACAAAGTCATTGAAATTGACCAGTCGCCAATCGGACGTACACCGCGTTCCAATCCGGCAACCTATACGGGCGTCTTCGATGATATTCGTGATTTGTTCTCCAAGACGAACGAAGCCAAGGTGCGTGGCTTCCAGAAAGGCCGGTTCAGCTTCAATGTCAAAGGCGGACGCTGTGAGGCGTGCCGTGGGGATGGCATTATTAAGATTGAGATGCACTTCCTGCCGGATGTTTATGTTCCCTGCGAAATATGCAAGGGTAAACGTTACAACCGTGAGACGCTGGAAGTGAAGTATAAAGGCAAAAGCATCTCCGATGTACTGGAAATGACCGTAGAAGATGCAACAGAATTCTTTAAGAATATCCCGAAGATTCACCGTAAAATGCAGACCCTGCTGGATGTTGGTCTAGGGTACATCAATATTGGTCAGCCGGGAACCACCTTGTCCGGCGGTGAGGCACAGCGGGTGAAACTGGCCTCCGAGTTATACCGGCGCAGTACCGGCAAGACATTATACATTCTGGATGAGCCGACAACGGGACTGCATGTAGATGACATAGGCCGTCTGCTTGAGGTACTGCATCGTCTGGTAGACTCTGGTGAATCCGTGCTCGTCATTGAGCATAACCTCGATGTGATCAAGACCGCCGACTATATCATTGATATGGGCCCAGAAGGCGGTAGCGGCGGGGGGACTGTTCTTGCTACAGGAACACCGGAGAAGATCATCAAAGTGGAGGAGTCCTACACCGGCAGATACCTGAAACCGGTATTACTCCGTGACACCGAACGCACCAAAGCTCTGGAGCTGCAGACCTCGGATAGCGTATAACCGATAGGATTCGAAGCAGGGCAGTGGCGTTTCCAGATTGTAGCCAAAAACAAGAAAGGGCCGTGGCAATGCACCACGGCCCTTTTACATAAATGGGAACTAATTAATGACTGCTGACCCCGATGATGATTTTGAAGGCATTGCGCGTTTTTCTTGAACGCTTGAAGCCCTCTCTGAAATCCATAATCCATACGGTCTTTCTTATCCATACTCTAATATACAATGAGTGGAATTTGATAGGGTGCACCACTCCCTTTTCTTCGATCTCTGTGCCATCAGTCAGTTCTGTTTCCGTTCTTAGAAGCCATCTGTTGCCAACACCGAACTCAATATATTTCAGAAGACATTACTCCTTGGACGTAGTTACAGGTTCAGCTTTCAAAATAGCGGTAAGCTGTTCCTGAAGGGCAGGTACGCCTACGCGTCCCGTAAATGCATGGAAATTCTCCTGGTCTTGACGCTGTTCCGTGTAGAAGGAAATGAGCTGCTCCAGAACGGGTCCCACCCGTTCTGCCTGTACGCGGCCCTTCAATGGCCGGGCGAATTCAGCTGCAGGACCATGGTCTCCGCAGCCAAGCGTTCCACCAACAGCAATATCGAACGCATCGGTCATGCCGTCCGGTGTCTTGATCAGCGTGCCTTGCAGGCCGATATCGGCAACCTGCTTTTGTCCGCAGGCATTGGGGCAGCCGATGAAGTGAATGCGCAGCTTCTCATCAAGCCGGATATGCTCATCTAGATAGGCAGCGACACTGACAGCTCTCTGTTTGGTCTCGACGAGGGCCAGGTTGCAGAATTCATTGCCCGTGCAGGCGACTGTGCGGCTGATGAAGGGTTTGGCTGATGGCGACAGCCGCTGCAGCACTGGGGCTTCCAGAAGAGCGCTGAGCTTCTCATTCGGAACCCCGCTGATGATGATGTTCTGTGACATTGTGGTGCGGAGCTTGCCTTCACCGTACTGATCCGCAAGCTCAGCTAACTGATCCAGCTCATCGCTGTTCATCCGGCCGACGGGAACATTCAAGCCAACATAACTGAGACCTTCCTGAACCTGTGGATGGACTCCGTCAAAATAAGCGGCTTGCCAGCCAATCGTCTGGTCCTCGCCGCGCGTGGGCAGCTCGCCTACGGCTTCAATCAGTTTTTCTTTGAATTTCTCCGCGCCCCAATCGGCGACAAGAAATTTCAGACGGGCATGATGACGTTTCTCCCGGTAGCCGTAATCCCGGAACAGTGTGACAACACCGGCAGCTACCTTTAGTGCCTCTTCAGGCTTTACGAAGACATCAAGCTTTTGCGCCAGATGTGGTTTGGCTGACAGTCCGCCGCCAACCATCAGATGGAACCCCAGAGTTTCAACACCATCGATGACTTTTAGCGCAGGTGTATAAGCCAAATCATTAATTTCCGCTTGTGCGTTATTGTACTTGTTAGCAGACACAGAGATTTTGAATTTGCGGGGCAGGTTGGAGAAGTCACGGTTCAGCATAAAAAAGTCATTCAGCTGCTCTACTATATCCGTCGTATCAAACAGCTCATCCTTGTCGATCCCTGCCAGCGGGTTGCCGACAATTGTCCGCGGACAGTCGCCGCAAGCTTCGAAGGAATACAGTCCGGCGGCTTCGAGACGCTTGAAGATATCCGGCAGATTCTCGACAGTAAGCCAGTGGAACTGGATGGCTTGGCGTGTAGTGACATCAACCATGTTCTGCCCGTACAATCTGCCGATTTCAGCCAGTGCTCTGGCTTGGCCTGAAGTCATAATACCGGTATTGATCCGCACACGCATCATGAAATGGCCATCACGCGGCTTTTGCTGATACACCCCGGCCCATTTGAACAGATCCATATCATCGGCCGGGATGGAGCTGTAGCCCTCCAGGGCATATTTTTCAATAATGGTGCGGATCACATCCAGGCCGTCCTTCTGCAATTTGACGAATTCGAATTTGCTCAGTTTCTCTGGTGAAGCGTTCCATATCGGTTCGTAAGCCATATCTAACTTCCTTTCTGGTTATGTATCGGATGAATCAAGAAGCCCTAAGATTATAAGCCCGATGGTAACATAGTCTGGAGTAGGCCGGCAGTGAGGGTTGTAGCACTACAGTATAACGATTGTTTATCAATAAATAAGGACTTGCTGATAGTTCAAATAGGCATATGCAGAGCATGTCCGTCGTAAGATTCAAAGAGGGGTATATTCGTTGAATAAATAGATATAAGCTGAGTTCTTTGACAAAGATGCACAACAGCAACTTCTATGATCTAAATTGCTGATGTGCAGTATATTTTCCCGGAGAAAAAAATTTTTTGTGACAATTACATAAGTTTTTAAGGATTTTCTATTGCGTCACTGAAATGGTAGCGATAACATAGAAGGAGATATGGAATAGATGAACTAGCTTGACAATACTCTTGGGGAGGTAATGCCATGCTGCTTGCTGAAGCTGCCGCGCAAGGACCGTCTAAATTTCATACCTTCGATGTATTTATGATTTTGTTCACCGTTCTGATCTTCATTGGAGTGATCCGGCTGCTACGGGCACCCCAGAAGAACAAATTCGCCATTGCCTTTGGAGTGGTGAGTCTGCTGGTGTTCGTGGTTTCGGACTATGCAATGGTGATGAACTGGATAAGTTAGTACACAAGTGACAATTGCAGAGCATTATATTCTAGGAAGACACCTTTAACCGCCACTGGCGCTGCTGAAGGCGTCTTTTTATCATTACTTAAGGTATATCCATTAGATTTCAGCAATTCATAGATACAGAGAGGGCCGGTGAAGATGGATGTGGTGGGGGAAACGAAAGTATAGAAAGAGTCTATGCCTGCTACTGTGCGGAGTGCTGCTGTCCGGTACGGGAAGTGGTGCCCATTCAGCACTTGCAGCAGCAATTCCAGGCAGTAGTCCGGCTGGAGCCAAGGACTTCAAGCTTGGGGTTTTCAAACAAGTAGGAGCTGCAACAGCTGCCGGCAAAAAGAATGTCGTAATGACGGATGACGCGGTGCCGCAGATTATTAAGGAGGTATCTCCCTCTGTGGTGGGCATTATCGGCAAATATTCCGGCGACCACAGCAGCGGACCGGATGACCGGTTCAATCTGACCCATGGGTCGGGAATTATAGTCAAAGCGGACGGCTGGATTATAACCAATGCGCATGTCATAAAAGGCTTGCAGAACGCGGTAGTGGTAACGTCAGACGCTAAAAGTTACAGTATCACAACATCGTATATCGATGAAGTCAGTGACCTGGCGCTAATCAAAATCAATGCCAAATCCCTGAAGCCCGCCAGGTTTGCCAGTGCATCAAGCAAGCTCCAGGTGGGAGAAAAGGTAATTGCTATCGGGACCCCTATTTCCTTTTCGCTGCGGAATTCGGCTACGGTGGGTGTGGTCAGCGGACTGAACCGGGCCGTCGATGCCG
The DNA here is from genome assembly GCF_001909095.1 of Paenibacillus sp. P46E. Classification (NCBI taxonomy): domain Bacteria; kingdom Bacillati; phylum Bacillota; class Bacilli; order Caryophanales; family Paenibacillaceae; genus Paenibacillus; species Paenibacillus sp. P46E. The sequence goes on along the minus strand of NZ_LVYZ01000033.1, from coordinate 6,735 downwards.
CCTATCGGCTGATTCAAAGTGATACGGCTATTAACCCCGGGAACAGCGGCGGTCCGCTGGTTAGCATGAAAGGGGAAGTGCTGGGGGTGAACAGCCTGAAATACGCTGCGGTTGGTGTGGAAAATATGGGTTTTTCTATTCCGGCAGATACCGTTCAGTACATTATGAACCAGTTGTTCAAATATGGTGAGGTAAAACGTCCCAGCCTGGGCCTGGAGCTTGAGGAGAGCTGGTCCGCGATTGTTGGGCTGCCTGCACAGGACCCGCTGACTGTAACCAAGGTCGTATCTGCAGAAGCAGAACAGGCGGGGATTACCGCAGGCGATGTGCTGTATGCGATTGACGGACATCGTGTTGCTTCACTGGTCGATATTAATGAGTGGTTCAAGAGTTATAAACCGGGTACAGCAGTGAAGCTGCTGATGCAAAGTGACGGGGATATTGTGACCCGTAAGCTGGTGCTGGGTCAAGGTGACCCGCTGACCGGGGGAGAGGAGGCGGAAGGTGATGGAGATGCTGAAGCACAGACAGAAGAATAGCGGACTGCCAGTGGAAGCAGGCCGGAAGACAATAAGCAGAATGATACGGTCCGGGATGTGCGCGTTGCTGGCAGTGTTAATGCTGTTGGCAGTTCTGCCACTCCAGCAGGTGCAGGCAGCGGAGCAGAAGCTGCTGCAGCTGAATCTCAAGGTCGGTAGCACTACCGCAACCGTAAACGGCGAGAAGGTTGTGATTCAAAAGCCCATAGAGATTAACGGAACGGTGCTCGTGCCGCTGGGTGTTTTCAAAAAAGCCTTCGGCAGCAGAGTCTCCCTTGAAGCGGGCGATGTGGTCAAGGTGATGTACGGGCCCCATACCGGGGCCATGACCATCGGCAGTACAACCGCCTGGAAGGACGGGGTCAAGATCACGCTACCCGTTCCCCCGCGTATGGTTTCGGGAACACTGCTCGTACCGATGCGTTTTGTGGCCGGAGTTCTGGGAGCGCGGGTTTCTCCTGGCAGCGGTGGCGGACTGCTAATCACGCTCTCGCCGTCAGAGGCTGAAGAAGAAACGCCGGAGAGCGGCGGAATCGACAGTGATGTCGGCAAAACACGGATTGGCAACAGTTACTATGGGTGGAGTATGAACTATCCATCCGGTCTGGTGGTCGGCGACAGCGGCGGCAATGAAAGTGTAGCTACTTTTACAAGTACAGAGAATCTGTATTATCTGGAGGTTCATGCTTCACCGCTGGAAATAGCAGCAGATCCTGATGAATTGCTGGAGAGACTGGTTCGCGCTGCTGAAGAAGGCGGGGAGACGATTCTGGACCGGGTGGTTTTTCCGAATGCGGAGGTTCCCTACGCCCGGATTGTCAGTAAGGATTCCAGCGGTGCATTGTGGGAAGGCCGTCAATATTACAGTAACGGGAAATTATATGAGCTCTACCTGACTGATGATAATGCAGGGAATTACAAGGATCTGAATCAATATGCTTCACTGTTGAACTCATTTGTCCCTTCATTTAACGCCGGCGACAAGAGTATCCGTGATCTCTCAACGGTCAAAAACGGTCTACGCGAAGGATACAACGACGATTACGGAATAACTCTACAGGTTCCTGCAGGTTGGACTATGGATGATCAACACCTGTATTACGAGAGTAACAAGGGAAGCCATCTGCTTGTAAAGGTTTCTTCAGCGCCATCCGGGTCTACACTGGAGAACTGGAGCAAAGATCTGGATTCACAGGTTAGTGATACCTTTATGCCGGGTGCATATACCATGCAGAAGGATATAGAGGCCGTGGTCTCCGGTGAGCCTGTGCGCGTGAAGGAAACGGATCTGAATCCGGGCAGCGGCTGGAGTACAGAGTATCAGATCCTTTTGCAAAAATCCGGCTACCGCTACTACGTGGAATATTTGGCAGCAGCGGGGCAGGATGAGGACAAGGCTCTTTTTAAGACGATCTTAAGCTCCGTAGATATTGATTTTTCCAGGATCAAGGAGAACTTTGGCAGGCTGGAGACCGATGATTACATAGCGCTCCGCAGCCAAGTTGTAACCAAAAGCTCCAAGACCTACGGCTACAGCATAGATATTCCACGGCTGTGGATACCTTATCAGGATGTTTTTGAGAGTCAGACTGTAGAATACCGGTTCACCGGCGGACGCTTCCAGATCAATGCTACCCCTGAGGGTTCCGTGGATTATGCGGTAGGCTTGCTGCAAAGTTACTACAAGAACAGCAAAAATGATCCCAAAGGCCCTCAGCTAATCAGCATGGAGGAGATTACGTTTGCGGGAGTCCCGGCCACGCTGCTGACGGTCCGCCAGACTAGGGGCGGTATCCCAGGACATATGAAGCAAGTGGTTTTTGGTAAAAATGATCTGGTCTACACCCTCACCATAAACGTGAATGACGCCAACTCGACGCCTGTCCAACAAGCAGCTCTCGATACAACGCTAAAGTCCTTCCACATAACGGAGGGTGGGGAGTAGGGGATTACGAATATAATTACGTGGTCTGACTAAGAACGTCCTATTGCCATTCTTGGCAGGTTGGGGCGTTCTTTTTTTAAATTAACCATATCCCTATAAATCTTGGCAAATCAATGGCGAACTGGTGTGATGTTTGATACAATTAACAGGTTAAAAAGCTTTAAATGACCCGCTGGTAAAGCGGTTTGGGAGGATATAAATGAACGAGCAAGGAATACGCAGAGAAGACGTGGAGCTGCTGGCTCCTGCGGGTGACTGGGACTGCATGCGTGCGGCGGTGGCGAATGGGGCAGACGCTGTCTTTTTTGGCGTGGAAAAGTTTAATGCACGGGCGAGAGCGAACAACTTCCGCATGGACGAGCTGCCGGAGATTATGGCATTCCTGCACAGCTATGGTGTGAAGGGGTTCCTGACCTTTAACATACTGGTATTTGAGAATGAGCTGCCTGACGCTAAGGAACTGATTGATACCTGTGTAGATGCGGGTGTGGACGCAGTTATCGTGCAGGATTTAGGTCTGGTCAAAATGATCCGCGAGATCTCCCCGGACTTCCCGATCCATGGCTCGACGCAAATGACGATTACTTCACCGGAGGCGGTGGAGTTCACTAAGCCTTGGGGGCTGGAACGCGTAGTGCTCGGACGCGAGAATAACCTGAAGCAAATCCGTACGATCGGGGAGCAGGCGCGCCTGCCCATGGAAGTTTTTGTGCATGGGGCGCTGTGCGTCTCCTATTCCGGCCAGTGCCTGACCTCGGAAATGTGGGGCGGACGCTCTGCTAACCGCGGGGAATGCGCTCAGGCCTGCCGTCTGCCGTATGATCTGATGGTGGATGGCGAGATCAAGCCGATGGGTGATGTCACTTATCTGCTGTCGCCTAAGGATCTGGCGGCGATAGATCTGATGCCGGAGCTTATTGAGGCAGGAGTCACCTCCTTCAAAATCGAAGGCCGCCTCAAAAGTCCGGAATATGTAGCTAATGTGGTAAGTAAATATCGTAAGGCAATTGACCGGTATTTTGAAGGGGATTGGTCACCAACCTCCAAGGAAGATATCCGCGAGCTGCAGCAGAGCTTCTCCCGCGGCTTCACGCATGGCTTCCTGGAAGGCACAAACAATAAAAAGCTTGTGGACGGCACCTTCCCGAAAAGCCGCGGCGTCTATATGGGGACCGTAGAGCAGATTCTGCGTGATGGTGTAGTGTGCCGCATTCATGCACCGCTGAAGCGTGGAGATGGCATTGTTTTTGACGCTGGTGATCCGACGAAGAAAGAAGAAGGCGGACGCGTCTACGATCTGCGCCGTAAGGGCGTGAAGCTGGAAGGAGAAGCCGGGGAAGGCTGGATCATTGATATCGTGCCAGGACGCAATGACGTGGATCTGCGCCGCCTCCATGTCGGCGACCGCATCTGGAAGACGAATGACCCTGCGCTGGACAAGGCGCTGCGTCAGACCTACGAAACCGAGAAGCCTTACCGGGTCTTCCCGGTGCATGTGAAGGTAGAGGGGCGGGCGGGTGAGCCGCTTGCCACCTGGTGGACCGACGTTCAGAAGAACGTGACGGTCCGTGTGGATTCGGAGCTGCTGCTGGAAGCCGCGCAGAAGCGTCCGATGGATGCCGCCCTGCTGGAAGAGCAATTCTGCCGCCTGGGCGGGACCGTATTCCAGCTGGAGGCTATGGAGTCGCACCTGGAAGGCGACGTGATCGTGCCTATGCGCGAGCTCAACAGCATCCGCCGCCAGGCGGTGGAGCTGCTTGCGGGCGAGCGCCCGAAACCTCCCGTCTACGTGAAACGGGAGGTAGAGGTCTACGGCGGCGCTTCCCGCAGGGGCGCCGCAGTTCCGCGCGGTGAAGCGGAGCTCACCGTGCTGTGCCGCAGCCTGCCGCAGGTGCAGGCTGCCCTCGAAGCCGGCGTAAAGAACATATACGCCGACTTCGAATTCATCAAGCAGTTCCCGGCAGCGGTGGACGCTGTACGGGCTGCGGGGGCCAGTATTGCACTGGCTACGCCACGCATTCATATGCCAGGTGAGAACGGCTACCATGCCAACATCCTGCGTTTGCAGCCGGATGCTGTCCTGGTGCGCAATACCGGAGCGCTCTATTACTATTTGAAGCGCCGCATGGAGCAGCCCGATGCTGTACATCCTCGCCTAATCGGCGATTTCTCCCTGAATATCGCCAATCACAAAGCGGTAGATCTGTTCCTGAACGCAGGCTGCGACGCAATTACACCGTCCTACGACCTGAACATCCAGCAGATGGTAGATCTGCTGGAACACAGCGATACGTCGCGAATGGAGGTCGTGATCCATCAGCATCTGCCGATGTTCCATACCGAGCACTGTGTCTACTGCACCTTCATGAGCGAAGGCACGGACTATACGAACTGCGGCCGCCCCTGCGAGGAGCAGCGGGCTTCCCTGCAGGACCGCATCGGCATGGCCCACCCTGTTCGTGTAGATGAGGGTTGCCGGAATACAGTCTACAACGCAGTGGAGCAGTCGGGAGCGGAATATCTGAACAATTTCCGGGAGCTCGGTGTGAACTCCTTCCGTGTCGAATTTCTGGAAGAAACGCCGGATCAGGTTGCTGAAGTTCTCAGCCTCTATAGCCGTGCACTGCGCGGAGAGATTTCCGGCACACAGGTATGGAAAAGCCTCAAGGCTACCAACCAGCTTGGAGTTACGCGCGGTCAATTGGTGAACGCGAAGTAAACCGGAGCGTTCGGGCGGAGTTCGATCAGCAACAAAGCAGGTTCTGTTTATATAGTGCCTGTAGTTCATCCTAATACAATTCCAGGGTCAGTGTGAGTGAGGAAGCTTGTAGACAGGCTCTTAGCGCACTGGCCCTTTTTTAGTACATATCCATTGCGGCTTCAACTAACATCCCTGCCAAAATACACCTAAAACTGCTATAATTAAAACAAATATGCCTTTTCCCTTTTGGATGGGAATGGAAATGTGAGAAGATCATAGAAGGAGTCCTGTCATGAAGATCCGTAAAGCTATTATTCCCGCAGCCGGTCTTGGCACCCGCTTCCTGCCCGCGACCAAAGCCATGCCCAAAGAAATGCTGCCGATTGTAGACAAACCAACGATCCAGTATATTGTTGAAGAAGCGGTTGCTTCCGGTATTGAGGATATCATTATTGTAACGGGGAAAGGCAAACGTGCGATCGAAGACCATTTCGACAATTCATTTGAGCTGGAATTCAATCTGGCTGAGAAGCAAAAGTGGGAGCTTCTGGAGTCTGTACGCAAATCCTCCGAAATGGCCGATATCCACTACATCCGTCAAAAGGAACCCAGAGGTCTCGGTCATGCCATCTGGTGTGCCCGTAAATTTATCGGCAATGAGCCATTTGCTGTTCTTCTTGGGGATGATATTGTTGAAGCGGACAAACCCTGCCTGAAGCAGATGATTGAAATTTACGAACAATATAAATCCTCCATTGTAGGCGTTCAACCTGTACCTTGGGAAGAGGTTTCCCGTTACGGTCTGGTGGATGGTACGGAATTGGCCGAACGGGTCTTCAAAGCCAATCGTCTGGTGGAGAAGCCCAAGAGAGAAGAGGCTCCGTCCAACCTCGCGATTCTGGGGCGGTATATCCTGACTCCGCGTATCTTTGACATGCTTGGTGAGCAGCAGGTGGGTGTAGGCGGTGAAATTCAGCTGACTGACGCCATCTCCCGCTTGAGCGAAGTGGAGCGCATTATTGCTTATGATTTCGAAGGCAAACGCCATGACGTCGGTGAGAAAATGGGCTTCATCCAGACCACCATTCACTATGCGCTTCAGCATGAGGAGCTCAAGGAAGGCTTGCTCGACTACCTCAAAGCAGTGATTGACAGCGAAGCGCAGAAAGCAGCGAAGTAAAGGGCTGCGGACAGCATTTTTTTGACCCTGGTCTCCGGATTCATCTCTAATCAATAATTATTCAATCCCAAAAGGGGCTGTCCCAAAAGTAGTTTTCTACGAGTAGAGACAAACCCTTCTCATTTTCAAAACCGTAAAAAGGTCAAAAGAGCAACATTTCTCCCGTCACTGGAGAAATGTTGCTCTTTGTTTTTGGTCATTTGCAGCTTGCTTCAAGAGATTGTGGGCAAGGCAAAGCCAACCGACCTCAAGCGTCACTTTTTCCATGCCGCGAAGCAGAAAGCGCCGGAAGCCCCGGTTATTTTTCAGTTGTCCAAATACACTTTCCGGTTCCGTCATTCGGCGTACGGCCAGGCCGTAACCTTCCTCA
>NZ_LVYZ01000032.1:0-132095 GCF_001909095.1 Paenibacillus sp. P46E | reverse complement strand
TGAACGTCTAGCCCCGCGCATCTTTCTAAAATCGCCTCCATCCACATCACCCCTGGAATCAGTTTGACGCAGGTCATGTACCCTCAAGTAAAAGGATTTTTATACACGTGCTCATAGCAACAATTGGCGGTACTCGTGGGATACAATCGGCCGGTTTGGGACTCAGAGTATGTCCTACCAAAAAAGCCTCGGCCTGTGACCTGCACTTCCATTATGGAAGACACAGATTCACAAGCCAAGACATTTTCATTCATGATGGTGGCCGTCAGGCCATGTTAGTTTGGGACAGCCCCTTCGTTTAAAAAAATATATTCACAGGCATTTTCAGAATCACATTCATTTAATCAGTAATTTTTTTAAGCTCAAAAATAGTTGCCTCTGATAATAAGATAAGCCTATCGTTATTAACAGCTAAAAAGCTTAAACCTACAGGTATGCTCATTTTTGTAGAAGGGTCACTTATATCTATTGCCTTTACCTCATCATTTATATTTAAGTCTGGGATATCTATTTTATACAGTCTATAAAAAGAGGTAGAGTTATAGCATGTCGCTATATTCTGATATAATGGATTTTTTAGTTCATATTGATAAACACTATAGTTTTTAAGTCCTTTTGATGAAAAAAAGTCTTTTTTGATTATAATTTCATCTCCAATAAACTTTTGCCCTGTGGGATATTCAGACGCATCATTATATGAATTGGCAAATCCCAAAAGCTTCTCAACTTTCCAAGTTCCATAGAAATATTTTTCAGTTTCACTATCCAAGCTTATACGGTCTACAGTACAATATTCAGATTTGTTTTTTGGAATAATAGCCTCCTCAGTTTCAGGTGTAGGCTCACTAGAAGTATTCGGATTTGATGTCGTTTCAACATTTCCACAAGCCGATGCTAGCATCAACATGATCAGAATAGAAGCCAATAATGCTTTTTTCATATCTCACACTCCTATTATAAAGCGATGCTATCGCATGTTTACTCGCTTGCTAACTGAATTAATCCCCGTTATGGATTGAAAATCAGTTTTGCCTCAGTATTTTGTTCCGGTTGAGTTGTTACTTTCATCTACCCAGCAGAAATTATATCAGAGCAATTGAAGCCATGAATGACATAAAATTAACATTATTTATGTATAAGGTTAACTTTATGTTATCTAAGTACTCCGGCCATGAAAGCCGCAAGTCATTAGAGGTGTATTCAAAGATCGCCATTACCGAAGCACAAAGCGAGTACAACGAGGTTATCGATAAATCCCCAATCCAACACAAAAAAAGAAAAACCCAAAGGTGGGCTTTTCTTAAAACTTCATATGTAGGAACCTGTAACCTTTGTCCCCATTATCTCTCCAGTTCCAGTTGTCCGGACTCTAGTCTTTTGAAAAAATCGATTTTTTGATCGACTTTTTCTAACCTCAGATCCAGTTCCTTCCTTTGCTCGATAACTGTCCCGCGATAATTTTCAATAAATTCACGTCTTGCCGTTATGGTTGAGACCCCGCTCTTTTTTACAGCCATTAACTTCTGAATCTCCCGTACAGGCATTCCCATGGACCGAAAGTAATGTAAAGCCTTAAACCATACAATATCGGCTTGGGAATACAGGCGATATCCATTGTCATCCCTTTCTATCCCGTCAATTAATCCGATTTGTTCATAATATCGCAGGGTGTGGATGCTTAGTCCCGTCTCTTCAGCAACTTGTTTGCTCGAAAATTTGTTCTCCATACTTTTATTGTAGCATGGGTTTTAGCCCTATTGCTATCGAGTGCACTCTATACTTTATCATTTCAATTGACAGTATTTATTTTCATTTAGGAGGAATTCCCTATGCGTGTTTTTGTGACCGGAGCAACAGGTTTCATCGGTTCTGCAGTCATCCCTGAACTCATCGGCGCCGGGCATCAGGTCGTCGGACTTGCCCGGACGGACAAGGCTGCCGCTGCATTGTCGGCGGCTGGTGCGGAAGTGCATCACGGCGGACTCGACGACCTGGAGAGTCTGCGCAGCGGCGCCGCTACAGCAGACGGCGTTATTCATCTTGCTTACAAGCATGACTTCTCGGACTATGCCGGTGCCGTCGCTACCGATCTTCGTGCCGTCGAGACGATCGGAGCAGCTCTTGAGGGCTCCGGCAAGCCGTTTGTCATCACCTCAGGAACAATGATCCTCTCCATGCTGCTCCCGCCGGGACAAACCGGAACAGAAGAAACTGTGGCCCGCGCCGAATTGCCCCGGGGCGGATCAGAATGCTTGGCCATGGCACTGGCTGAACGCGGAGTGCGGGCTTCAGTCGTCCGTCTCTCACCATCCGTGCATGGAGAGAGAGACAAGGGCTTCGTCCCTGCACTGATTGCCATTGCCCGTGACAAGGGGGTGTCCGCTTACATCGGAGACGGCACAAACCGCTGGCCAGCGGTACACCGGCTGGACGCGGCGCGGCTCTTCCGGCTGGCGCTGGAACAAGCCCCGGCAGGATCACGTCTGCACGGGGCCGGAGAGGAAGGGGTTCCTTTCCGTGATATCGCCGGTGTCATCGGCCGCCACCTGAACCTGCCTGTGGTCAGCATCCCGCCGGAGGAGGCAAATGCACACTTCGGATTTCTCGGCGCTTTTGCCGGGCGTGATAACCCGACATCGAGCCTGCTGACCCAAGAACGCCTGAACTGGCGGCCAGAACATCACGGTCTGATCGCAGATCTTGAAGAAGGCCACTATTTCAACAACTGAACAGTTTACTTAAACGGATAGATTATTTAAATAAAACAGCGGCAGTCTGGGAGCTATCTTTCGCCTCCTGGACTGCCGCTGTTCCTGCTATTAAGACTCATCAAACCCTTTATTTTCAACCCTTTACTCTCAGCGTACCTGCCGTCTAGGTTTCACTGTTACTCAGCCTATCCCGCATCTCCGCATAAGCCTCCGGGGTGCCGACATCGTCAATCGTGCCCTCCGTATAGTAAGCCCGTATCTCCTGACGGGAGTGCAGCCATGCAGGAAAATAACTCGGCGCATCCGGGTTGCCCCCTTCGGCGAGATAACGGGAGAATAGCGGCAGCGTAGACCGCTTATAGATATAGAGTGCAAATACGCCAATGTTCGTTCGGGGCGATTGCGGCTTTTCTTCCAAAGAAAGGACCCGCATCTCTGCATCCAGCTCAGCCACGCCAACACTGCGAAGCTCCCGGATATCGTCCACCGTCCGGACCAGAATACAGTCTTTGTCCACCTGATGAAAATAATTCAGATACCCCTCAAGGCCAAATCCGAGCACATTATCACCCGCCAGAACTAGAAGATCCTCCGACAATTGTTCCCGGTCGATCACAAACTGGATATCGCCAATCGCTCCTAACCGTCCTTCTGGTGAAGAAGTGCCGTCATTCAGAACACGAATCGGCTTCGTTCCCCTATACTGCAGATGCCACTGTTCAAAAGCACGGAAGAAGCGTTCATTCGTCACAATCAGAATCTCCGTAATTTCCTCCAGAACCTCCAGACGGTCCATCAGCAAATCCAGAATCGTCCGGCTTCCTTGAACCGGCAGCAGCGGCTTCGGCGTATCTTTCGTTAACGGGTAGAGCCGGGTTGCATACCCCGCAGCCAAGATCAATGCGATCATTCCTGTTCGCTCCTCTGCTGGACCAATTGTGCTGCAAACAGCGATTGGGACAGCAACACCATAGTTTGCTTGTATACGGCATGGGCCGCTTCGGCACCGCCAAGGAACCCTCCAATATACAGGTGGATTACGCCGTGCAGCGAAGCCCATATGATGCTGACAAGGGTTCCTGTCTCTTCCCGGTCCGAAATCTGTCCTTGCTGCTGGGCGGTGCTGATTAGGTTCAACAAGCGGCTCATGGCTGTCATCGTCCCTTGCATACTCTCTGCATCCGGCTTGAATTCGGCAAAAGCCCCTCCAAACATCAGCTTGTAGTAGCTGGTATGATCCTGCCCGAACTGCCAGAAGGCTTCGCCTAATTCCAGCAAATGCTGCAAGAGGTCAGAGGACAGCGGCACTTCTTCAAACCCCTGGGCGAGCAATTTACAGCCCTCCAGATACAGTTGCTGGGCCAGCCCCTCTTTATTGACGAACAAACTGTAAATGATCTTGGTGGAGCAGCCCATTCTTTCCGACACTTTACGCACAGTGACTGCTTCAGGCCCTTCTTCCTGCAAAATGTCCGCAGCCGCATCCACCACAAGCTTACGGAGATTCTCTGTATTTTGCAGACGAGCCTCCTGATATGTTTTCTGTACCCGCCCTGTGGATGATGAGGGCTTGTCTTCGTTATGGATGAATATCACCTCATTCGGATGTTATGTTGTTGACCGGAAACATAGTTACTGCGTTCTACCAGGCATTCTAACCATTTGCAGGAGGGTTGTCAATTGATCCAGAAGTTTAAAAAAAGATTTGACACAGATGATCCTTTGGGTTACGATGATTCACATCGGTAACAGTGTTACCACAACAAAACATCGTAATTAAAGGGGCGAAACTTATGAATATTAAAGGAAAGTGGTCACTGATCACCGGGGCCTCTTCGGGCATCGGAGAACAGTTCGCCAGACAACTGGCCAAGGAAGGAAGTCATCTGGTGCTTGTAGCCAGATCCAAAGGCAAACTTGATACGCTTGCCGCCGAATTGACCCGAAGCTATGGGGTCCAGACGCAAGTCATTCCCCTGGATCTATCTGTCAAAGGTGCTGCCGGAGAATTGTACCAGAAGTGCCTGCAGCTCAACCTGGTAATTGATCTGTTGGTCAACAATGCGGGGTTTGCCACCCACGGTCTGTTCGAGCAAGTCTCCGGCGAGCGCCAGCATGAGGAAGTGATGCTTAATGTCGCCGCTGTAGTGGATATGACTCATTTGTTCCTTCCGGGGATGCTGCACAGGGGTGCCGGGGCTGTTATCAATGTATCGTCTACCGCAGGCTTTCAGCCGCTGCCTTATATGGCCGTCTACGGCGCGACCAAAGCTTTTGTCTTGTCCTTTACCGATGCCCTGTGGTGGGAGAATCGTGATCGTGGCGTTCAATTCTTTGCCCTGTGCCCAGGCTCGACGGATACGAATTTCTTCAATGTCGTTGGCTCGGAGGATGCTTCTGTCGGTGCGAAGGACACGCCGGAGCGTGTAGTAGCAGTCACACTCCGCGCTATGAAAAAAGGAAAACAGTACGTTGTTCCGGGATTCCAGAATTATCTGGGCGCCCAGATTTCCCGCTTCATGACCCGCAGACAGAGTCTGCGGCTAGTTGGGGGCATGCTTCGCCCCAAGAAACAATAAGGAGGATTAATAATGTCCACAGAACCAAAGCAACGCAAACGTTCAACACGTCAAAGGGTCGGCAGATGGAGCTTGGCCCTGCTCGGGGTTATTGTGCTGGGAATCGCTGTTTTTCTGCTGATACCTGCTCCGGTAGATCCCGCTGTATGGTCTGCGCCCGCCGCCCCTTCTTTTGAGAAAGACGGTCCCTGGAAAGAAAACAGCAAGCTCAGCTCGGCAGAGCTGGTTACGGACCGCGCCAAGTCCCCGGAATTCATTACTTTTGATGCACAAGGAAGGCTATATACGGGGGACTCCGACGGCAAAATTTACAGAGTAGCCTTTGACACGGCAGGTAAAGCGCAGCCGGCTGAAGTGTTCGCCGATACCCATGGAACCGCTAACGGACTGAAATTCGACGCAGCGGGGAATCTGATTGTAGCAGATATTCAGAAAGGGCTGCTGTCGATTGACCCGGAGGGAAAAGTTGAAGTGCTGACCAATCAAGTGGAGGGTGGACCCATCTACCTGGCGAACGAGCTGGATATTGCGCAGGACGGATCGATCTATTTCTCGGATACCTCTAACTATGGCAAGGTCATGTTCAAAGAAATTGCCGAGAACAAACCGCATGGACGCTTACTGAAATATGATCCGCAGACCAAGCAGACGACTGTTTTACTTGAGGACTTATATTTTGCCAATGGGGTAGCCTTGTCTGCCGGAGAAGATTTCGTGCTCGTGGCCGAATCGTATCATTATCAGCTGACCCGATACTGGCTGAAGGGGGCCAAGCAGGGCACCTCGGATATTTTTGCCGATAATATTGCTGGATTCCCGGACAACATCACACGTGATGCGCAGGGACATTTCTGGGTAGGGGTATTCACAACCCGTTTGCCTTTTGCCGATTACATGCACAGTCATCCCTGGTTAGCAGCTACAATGTCCAAAGTTCCACAATCCTTGTTAAATGGAGCCAGTGCGCCGGTGAAGCATGGACTGGTCGCGGAATATGGACCCGAAGGGGAGCTTGTGAATAGCTGGCATGATCCTAAAGGTACATTGTATGGCATCACCACTGCCGTAAGCCAGGGCGGATATTTATATCTCGGAACCGCACCGGGAGGAAGCCAGGGCGTTCATCGGGTGCTTATGAATCCGTAAGCTAGCCTTCATGTTTATATTCATCCACCCCGCCGTAACTTCAAGGCAAGCCAAACAGCAGCTCACTCCGTACAGGAGGAGCTGCTGTTTGGTATTGGGGGGCATTTTCTTGCAACCCTTCAAACGCTACGCGCGTGGGCGATACGCCACACCATCGATCTGAACCTTAAGTCCATCCGGCCCGCCGACATGCGCGAACTCCGTGGAGATCGTTTTCCGCGCCGGATACTTTCCTTGGAATCTGCGCTGGAACACCTGCTCCATCACCGGAATATCCCACACATCCCGCAGCAAAATATCCACCTTGACCACATCCGCCAGCGTTAACCCCACCTGCTGCAAGCGGTCGCTCATATGATCCAGCGCACCTTCCACCTGCTCTTCCACCGTCCCCCCCACATTGCCTACACAGAAGCTGAGGAAAATAAAATCCCCCGCCTCCACAAATCCTGAATACGCATACTCCTCATTCACATCATGTCTAACGATCTCGCCCATGCCTGTGCTCGTCTCCTTATCAGTTCAAGATACTTTCATTATAGAGGGGAAACCGGACAGCTGTATGTCGTGGTTTGGGAGGGAGTACCCTGAAGCGATTCCTGAAATCTAAGTCTTTTCTGATTACATCCATCCTGTTTAGCCTGTTGTTCATTGTGAATATAGTATCCACCCCCGACAGCACGTCATCGGACATTGTACTCAGTATGACCAAATGTATATTGGCGGGTGTGCTTAGCGGCTTTATTTTTGGCGGAATAATCTTTCTTTTGCTGAATAAGAAAACAACTTAACCTTAGACACCCGCATGGCGCAGTTCAGGGAGCTTCAAAACAACCTGCCCCAGACACTCCGCCAGCACCTCATGATATCGCCGATCCTGTTCTTCCGTGATCTCTTCACGCAATGTTTCAAACAGAGCCAGACAACGCTTGAAATCCCCGTCATGACTGGACTGGTGAGCCAGCATTAGAGATTGTATCGTCCAGTCCAGCGCCTCCGGCACTCTGCCCGCCCGCATATGATATAACGCCAAGTGATAACAATAGCTGTAATAATGCGAGATATTGTCTGCATCCTCATACTCCCCAAATCCGGCACTCTGTTCCGCGAACGTATGCAGCAGATCATCCACATCAAGCCCGTACTGGACCGCAGCCTGCAAAACAGTCCCAAGCCCCGGCAGCAACTCCTCGGGATTATCCTGTAAGAATCGTGCGTACCCCTCCAGTAGTTCCGTCTTGCCGGACAGAATCTCCACGATGTATAAGTTAGCACGAGCCAGAACACGGAACTCCTCGGCAATCTCCTGCCCTTCTTCTCCCAAGTCCTCCATCCAGCCAAGCTCGGCATAGCGATATATAGATTCTTTGGCCTCATCATACTTCCCCTGCTTCTGGCATACGATGCCCCGCATCAGATGACTGAACCCAAAATAATAGACCAGCGGACGCTCCATACCCACAATCGGCACCGGAAGCTTCTTAGCCTTGTGATACTGCCGCTCCTCATAGATGCACTGCGCATAGCTGTACAGAATACCCGCCGTATTCAGCATCTTGTCCCAATCCTCGAAGCGATAAGCCATTTCCAGCATTTCAACCATAATATCCGGCTTGAGTGATTTCAGAATGGAAGGGCGCACGGGTGGGCCTCCTTTTTTGGTAGGATATAGTTCTGATTTCTTCTATATGTGTATTTTATTCAACTAAAAGGAAATAATGGAATACACATTAATTATCTATAAGTATTATTTAAAAGTCAAATACATTCTATAGTGTGTTAATAAGGCAAGATTACTCAGTTAAGCTTGTCATGAGGTGAGCCAAGATGCCAGATGAATCCAAGTCAGAGCTTGTGAAAAAAATTGGAGAACGCATACGAAGATTACGAAAAGAAATGAACCTCTCGCAAGAGCAGCTTGCAGAACGGTCAGGTTTACATACGAATTATGTAGGACAAGTCGAACGCGGAGAAAAGAACCTTACGCTGGAGACCTTGGAGAAAGTAGCTGGAGGTTTAGACATATCGTTAGAGGAGATCTTCCGCTACATCGGACCGATGAAGCAAAAAGATGCGCTTAGTCAGATTATAGAGTTGCTTATTGAACGCTCGTCTGAGGATCAGAAGATGGCGCTTAGTGTACTGAAATCTGTTATGGAGTGGGAAGAGAAGAAGCATAACCTTTAGAAAAAACACTGCAAAGACTATAATCCCCGATTAATATCGATATTTGCTTATCCCTCGCCGCTAGTAAGACTTCTGCCCTCCTAACCTTTGGAACAGGTGATTACTTTGACAGACCTAAGGAATAGAATCGGTAACAGAGTAAGGATTATACGAAAAATAAAAGGATTAACACAGCAGCAGCTAGCGGAGCTATCAGGGCTGGATGATGCTTACATAGGGGCAGTAGAACGTGGCGAACGGAATTTTTCTATTGATACACTGGAGAAAATAGTTACAGCACTAAAAATCCAACCAACAGAATTATTTCAAAATCTTGATGGTTTGAGTGAGACAGAGGCTGCGCAGCGTAGAGCAATTGATGAATATGCGGTTACTGTAAGTGAGTTAAGCGTGAAGCAAATTGATACATTAAAGAGGGTTGTTAGAGAGGTTCGGGGAGCTTTCGGGGATTAAGCATGCACGAGGTGATTTCATGAAGTTACCCGAAAGCGTTGGAGCCCAGAAGAAATAGCAGCAATCACTAAAATTAATTGATAAGTGAGGTGCTGCCGGCACCCTTTTTTTATTCCAGCACCCTCAAGTAGATAAATAAGAGCGCAAGGAAAAGTACTGCCATTCGCGTCAGTAAGTCTTTCATATACCCATCTTGAAACTTTTTTAGAACGTCTTCCCCTTTCTCTATCAAAGAGACCCAGATAGCGCTGTTCTTGATGGTTAGAGTTCCGGTCATGGACGGCGGGTTGAAGTTGGTGCCGAAGGTAATTCCTGAACCTGTCTGCACGGTATCAGCGTCCAAGGTAAAGATGCCCGATGCAATCCACACGCCTTTGTCGGTGCCACCGGATTTTTTGACCGCACCAGCCCCACTCTATTCTCCACCTCCGCCCTCTTCCTAATAATTCTCCCCGCGATAGTAGCGCTCCAGCTTATGCTCCAGGTGAACGAGCTGAGCTTTTTTCTGTTCAATTTCGTCCAAAAGGGCTTGCTTCTGCTCCTCAATGAGCCTGGTTCTCTCCGGCAGGGTAGAGGTTCCGGCTTTGACCATATCGTAGTACTTTTTGATCTCCTCGACACTCATTCCCGTTTCCCGCAGACATTTCAGAAATAGCAGCCAATCAATTTCGTTGTCAGTATACAGGCGATTATTTTGCTCGTTGCGGACTGCGGGCTCCAGAAGGCCTTTTCGTTCATAGAAGCGAATCGCGCCAATATTGATCCCTACTTTTTTGGCAACCTGTCCAATGGTAAAAATTTTGCTCACCCCCTGACTTTTAGTGTTGACCTACACTTAGTGTAGCATAGTAAGCTGCGAATTGTGGATAGATCATAACTTGCAGAAAGAAGGATGAAGATGACAAGAACCGCTTTTGTAACAGGTGCTAATAAAGGGATCGGCTTTGAAATTGCAAGACAGCTTGGTGAAGCCGGATGGAAGGTATTGCTTGGCGCACGCAGCCTCGAACGGGGGAAGGAAGCGGCTTCTGAATTAACCATCCAAGGGCTGGACGTGGAGTTCCTACAAATCGATATGACGAATCTGGACAGTATTGAGCAGGCCGCCGTTACCCTACGCAACAACTATTCCGATGTGACGCTTCTCATTAACAATGCCGGTATGCCGGGAGCCTTCTCCAGTTCATTCAGCGATACCCGGGAGGAGCATTTGCGGAATGCTTTTGAGGTGAATTTCTTCGGAACCTTCCGCTTGAACCAACATCTTTTTCCCTTAATAAAAGAGAATGAAGGAACCATTGTGAATGTCTCCACTGATATGGCGTCCCTTCACTTCATGCAGAGTTCGGAGTATGCGTTGAATGCGTTCGACTACAATTCCTCCAAAACCGCAAACAATGCGATGACTGTAGCCATGGCCATAGAGCTCAAAAACAGCAAAGCCCAGGTATTTGCAGTAACCCCCGGCTTCACGAAGACGGATCTGAACGGCAATGCAGAAGGCGGGAAATCCAAAGAAGACGGGGCGGCCATTATTGTAGGCTATGCCACGGATGGCAAGCGCCATAACGGGGAGTTTTTGGATGCGAATGGGATTTACGCGTGGTAATGCTGGTAATGAACATGCTGTAACCTGCTCAGCTATTAATACCCAACAAGACCAAGGCTCCGTTACCGGAGCCTTGGTCTTTAAGCATCTATTACGCTTTTCACCTCAAGAAACATCAATTATTCTTATAAATCCACTGTATTCTGGTTTCGAAATGACGCGAATTGGATCACGCCGAAA
The DNA here is from genome assembly GCF_001909095.1 of Paenibacillus sp. P46E. Classification (NCBI taxonomy): domain Bacteria; kingdom Bacillati; phylum Bacillota; class Bacilli; order Caryophanales; family Paenibacillaceae; genus Paenibacillus; species Paenibacillus sp. P46E. The sequence continues at coordinate 121,230 of NZ_LVYZ01000032.1, read as the reverse complement.
CGTTCTTATCTCTTCTCTTAAAATATCATCAGAAGGGATCACGGAAGTCACATGATAACGACAAACCACTCGAACGTCGCTTGTTTAGAGAAACAGGAGCGGATGTAAAAGTTCATTCAGATATTTGGCATATGTATGGTCAATCGCCTGGAAATAGGGTAAACTGCTTTTTGTAACCTACTCGGCGGTATGTGAGAACTTAAGGATACCAGCCCTTGCCTGATTGGGTTGTTTTTCTATGTTACGATTTTTTCATTAAGAACTTTTGACTGTCCAGAAGCTATATTTTCGAAATATAAACGTAAGCAAGCCACAAGTTCGAGAGTGAGGGGCCTCATGAATTCCCCAGCGCCTTATCGTCTTTTTCGGGCATATTCCGGGATTGAGGCTTTGCGCTGTTTGTTGGAAGAGGATATAAGGAGGAGTTAATGATGTCCAAACAACGTAAGATTATTTTGACCATAACCGTATTCTATACCATTTTGATTCTTTATTTTCTGTTTATCGCCTTCGGGCGATCAGATGCCGCAGAGCGGGCAAGTAGCTACACCTTCATTTTTTTACCGGAAAATTTCTTGAAGCTGCCGTCGATATCCGATCTCCTGCCCCCTACCCTCATGGATTTGGTAGCGTTCGGTAACACCTTGGCCTTCATTCCTTTCGGAATATTGGTTCCATTGTTATACCGGATCACCTTTGTCCGATTCATTACATTGTTCTTTCTGGCGATTCTCCTGATGGAAACCATACAGGCGCTTTCGTTTCTCGGTAGCTTCGATATTAACGACGCCCTTCAAAACACAGTTGGCGCAGCCATCGGTTTTGGGGCATACAAGCTCGGTGCTCGTTCAAAAAACGGCTGGCCCAAAGTGATAACCACCGCCATTTCCTGTCTGGTTCTTTTTGTAGGGGTATGGGGATTGGGCGGGCTTGCAGATAAAGCGTTAACCAAAGAAGAAGGTCCCTTTGTGGCGATAAAAGAATTGATAGACAGCTCCGGAAATGCATCAGCGGGCAACCAAACGACTGAAATGGTCATCAGCAATCAAAACGTAAAACCCCGCTATAACATGTATGACGCTGAAGGAAAAAAATTGGAAACTTTCACGTTTAAGACTAGGGACGAACTCATCTTCTCCTTAAATTACGGATTTCCAGAACAAACGGGTTATTCCGGAAGGATTCGCCTTTCTGTCGATGGACGAGAGATATTGAACAGCTCCGGAGAAGAACAACGGAGTGACCCGGAGCTGTTCCCTGCAAAGTTTGAGATGCCTGTCGAGGCGGGGAGAGAGCTTAAGATCACTATTGAGGGCGACGAGAAAATGTGGGATGTCGGGTTTAGGAAAATGCAATATTTTTGGAATTAAGCCAACAGCCATAGGATTCAAGATTTGATTCACTCACTCTTAGACTTCTGCTGGCTTTTGTATCAATATCTGATCGTTCTCCCAGCATTCAATGTGATCCAGACCCTTAATGCTGTCTTTAACAAAGACCGGGTCTTTTCCAGCCTGTTTCTGCCGCTTGTAATCCTGAAGGGCTGCAAAGGCTACTTTGGATAAAAGAAGGATAGCAATCAGGTTAACTACCACCATGAGACCCATAAATAAGTCAGCCAAATCCCATACCAGCTGAACCTTGGCAACCGAACCGAATAGAATCATCGCGAGCACACTGTATCTGTAGAATATGACTACTGACTTCTTTGAGTTTAAGAACTCTATATTCGTTTCTCCGTAATAATAGTTTCCAATTAATGTACTGAACGCAAACAGGAACACCATGATAGCCAGAGAACCAGAGGCCCAAGAACCGATATGCTCACTTAGTGCAGCTTGCGTAAGCTTGATGCCATCCAGCCCAGGCTGCTTATACGCATCCGACAGCAGAATAATGAAGGCGGTACTCGAACAAATCAACAACGTATCTGTAAGCACACCGAATGCTTGCATAAGCCCTTGTTTTACAGGATGACTTGTCGTTGCCGTTGCAGCAGCATTCGGCGCACTTCCCATTCCCGCTTCGTTCGAGAACAATCCGCGCTTCACACCTTGCAGAATCACCGCCCCCAGAGACCCTCCTATGACTTGTTCGAATCCGAACGCACTCTTCACAATAAGTGCCAGAACCTCCGGCATTTTGGTAATGTTAATCAGCACAATGCATAAGGCAACGGCGATATAAATCACGGCCATGAAGACTACAATATATTCGGACAATTTGGCAATACGTTTGATGCCGCCAAAGATAATGCTGGCAAACCAACAGCCATTAGAAGCCCCACCATCAAACGATTGGTGCCGAATGAATTTTCAAAAGCAACGGTAATCGTATTGGACTGGACCGCGTTAAAGACGAGGCCGAAAGACAACGTGATTAGCACGGCAAATAAAGATCCCATCCAACGTTTCTTCAAGCCTTGTTCCATATAATAAGCAGGACCCCCACGAAATCCCGTTTGATCCCTCACTTTATACACCTGTGCCAAAGTACTCTCAATAAAGCTGGATGCAGAACCAATAATCGCAATCACCCACATCCAGAAGACCGCGCCCGGCCCGCCTAAGGCAATGGCAATCGCAATTCCTGTGATATTGCCTGTCCCCACCCTGGCTGCCATGCTGATACAGAATGCCTGGAACGATGAGATGCTGTTGGTAGATTTCGCATTCGACTCTTTTAGCACAACGAACATTTCTTTGAACATGCCAAATTGTACAAATCTCGATCGAACGGTGAAATACAAACCGCAACCGATCAGAAGAACAATCAGAAGCTTAGACCACAGAAAATCGTTTGTCAGACCGATACCCTCTAATACTTGTTGCATGTAAATCCGCCTCTCATCCTTTTATGCCGACACCTCTGCTGCTTACCCTCTCTAACATAGTATTTTCAAATATAGCAGTCCTAATTTCAAAAGCCAATAAAAAAGTTATGCAAAATACTTCCATATGAGTACGCTCTGATGAATGGAACAAGCGGATGGCTTCCCTGAAGGAGTTTATTCCTGATCCAGCGGCTGCCCCACTCCATCCTCATAGAAATCAAACACGAGCTGTTGCTGCGTACCTTGTACCGCATAGAACACATCTGCCAGCGTCTTGCCCTGTTGCTTCTTCCCAAGTTCCGTCTCCAGCCACTCGCGGGTCAGACCACTCCGTTTCAGGTTAGCCTCCACCAGCACACCATCCATAATCAGCTCTACGGGGAAGGCCTGCGCATGCAGTGCCAGCCCCAAATCCTGCTTCGTAACGAACTGGTACGCTTCCTTTTTCAGAACAGAGACCTGTCCATTATCTTCAAGCACCACATATTCGACCTCTTCGAGATTAAAAATCTCCTTCTCCCTCAGCGCCTGGACCAGCGAATCCAGCGTATAATGGATCTTCCTCATGTTGGCTTCCATGATCTTTCCACCCTCGATCAGGACCGTGGGGGAACCGGCAATCCAGCTGCGCAGGCGGCGGCTTTTGAGGGCAATGAAGGAGAGCAGGAATGACATAGCCGTAATCACAATAATGGACAGAACAAGATACGTTGACTTTAGACTGACATTGAACGCCAGATTCGCCGCCAGGGAGCCGAGGGTTATGCTTGTCACGAAATCGTTAGACGTCATATTGGAAAGGGTCTGTTTGCCCAGTATTCTGGGAATGAGCAGCAGCAGACCCACCGATAGAACCGTCCGCATCAGAATCTCTATATAGTTCATTATCAAGCCTCCTCCCCCCCATTATTTCCAAACGGACACAAAAGAAACGGGAACACAAATAGAGCCTGCCGGAGGCAGGCCGAGAAGGAGGCTATTGTTCTCTATCTTCACTTTTTTATCCCAAAGGTATCGCATTCCACCCGGTAAGCTTCAGCTCCGGTTTCATAGAGATCATTGAACGGACTGCAAATGCTCTTCAAGACGGTCCCAGGTTTCGGTAATGCCTTGTTCCATCCCCATATCCAGAACGGTTTTGAGCGCTTCCGCGGAGTCATATTTCGATCGGCTTACCAGCTTCGTTTTCCCGTCATATTCTTCAAAAAGCATCGTAACCAGCGTGGACGGCATGCCTTCCGTTTCGTTGCCTTCGGCATCCGAGAAGTAATCGGTGTAGACGATTTTCTCTCCATCCATGATTTCATGGTAGACGCCTTTGCCCCAGGATTCCATTCCGAAGAAATCACCCTGCTGCTCATCGACACATTTCATACAGTAATGCCAGACCCCGCCCGGACGAAAATCAACACTGCAGAAGGGAACGGTCCAGCCGCGAGGGCCCCACCACTGCTTCAGATGCTCCGCCTCGGAGAATACTTTGAATACAAGCTCACGTGGTGCATCGAATACACGTTCAAGAACAAGCTCTTGGCCTTCTACTCGGGAAATCATTTTGTTGGTCATTCCAAATCCCTCCTGAAAGTAAAGTTCATGGTCAATCGTTGTCTTTGGATTGCAGTTGCCGCAGGTAGTCGTCCAGGTTGTCGAAGCGTTCACTCCAAATCTTCCGGTAAGCCTCCAGCCAACCATCCAGTGCCTCCAGCGGCTCCGTCCGCAGCTTATAGTTGCGGCGGTTGGCTTGCGCCTCTACCTCGACCAGCCCGGCCTCCAGCAGCACCCGCAGATGCTTCGAGGCCTGGGGCTGGCGGAGCGAGAGACGTTCGGCAATATCACCTACACTCAGAGGCCCGTCCTTCAGCATCTCTACCATCCGCAAGCGGGTGGGTTCGGCTAGTGCGCTAAATATCTTCGTTTCCATAATACCGATGTTCCTTTAGTGAATCAGTTTTTTTATCACCTTGCATGTGTAATATACCTTACCTGGAATATTCCCGTCAAGGAATATTAATGATTTTTTTCTAATTACCACATCCGCTCCAATGGACGGACTTAGATTGCCCTGCTCGCGAGGGGATTCAATGGTACTTCTACCTCTGATTCCACAAATTAGCCCACCTATGCTGAATTCAAAGGTACTTCTACCTCTGATTCCACAAATTAGCCCACCTATGCTGAATTCAAAGGTACTTCTACCTCTGATTACGCCAATTGGCCTACCTACGCCGAATTCAAAGGTACTTCTACCTCTGATTCCGCCAATTGGCCTGCCTACGCCGAATTCAAAGGTACTTCTACCTCTGATTCCAGCAATTAGCCCACCTAAGCTGAATTCAAAGGTACTTCTACCTCTGATTCCGCCAATTGGCCTACCTACGCCGAATTCAAATGCACTTCTACCTCTCGTTCCACCCATTGGCCCGCCTACACCGAATTCAAAGGTACTTCTACCTCCGATTCCGCCAATTGGCCTGCCTACGCCGAATTCAAAGGCACTTTTACCTCTCGTTCCACCCATTGGCCTACCTACGCCGAATTCAAATGCACTTCTACCTCTCGTTCCGCCAATTGGCCTGCCTACGCCGAATTCAAATGCACTTCTACCTCCGATTTCACCAGTCACAGGTAGTCCGTGCTTACCTGCCAACCAGTTTCATGATCTGAACACAGAAAAAAGCCCCTGGAAGAAGATTAGATCTGCCAGTGACTATTGGGACTCTCACACCTATCCACCCATAAACCGCAGCGTCACAGTCGTTCCTTGCCCCGGTGTGCTAGCGATGGCAATAGAACCGCCGTACCGCTCCATAATGGCTTTGGCAATGGCAAGGCCAAGGCCCGAACCGCCCTGGGTGCGGCTCCGCGAGCCCTCCGTGCGGTAGAAGCGGTCGAAGATATGCGGCAGCTGTTCAGAGGATATCCCGATCCCCGTGTCGGCTACCGTCAAGATCACCTGCCCATCCGCAAAGGAATGCCTGATCGTTACAGATCCGCCTTCGGGCGTATACTTCAGTGCATTCTCCACGATATTACGCAGCACCTGGTAGCTGGCGCTTCCGGGCATGCGGATCAGTATCACCGGACCCTCCGGATGGCCGTCATAATCAAGCTGTACCTCGGGATTAACATGAACGGTCTGGGGCAGCAGCTCGTTGAGGGTATTTTTAAGATTGCAGGTTTCTTCCCCGCCGTCTGCCACCGGGGACTCCGCTTCTGCAAGCAGGAGCAGTTGGGCAATCAACTCCTTCATCCTCCGGGTCTCATTCATCATGAACGACAGTGACTCGTCCAGCACCTCCGGCGATTGCTTGCCCCACCGCTGAATCATATGCGTATGTCCCTCAATAATGGCAAGCGGTGTCTTGAGCTCATGGGAAGCATCAGCGATGAATCGCCGTTGCTGGTCAAAGGAACCCTCCAGCCTGTTCAGAAGACTATTGAAGGTCTCCCCGAGCTGATGAAGCTCATCCTGGGCCGCGGGCACATGCAGCCGCCGGGACAAGCTGTTCGTCCCGATGCTATGCACCTCACCGATCATACTGCGGATCGGCTTCAATGTTGAACGGGCGACGACCCACCCTGCTGCTATAGCCATCCCTGCAGCAAGCAGGAGGCCCAGCAGCAGCAGCCTGCCGACCTCCTTCTCCGCGGTTGCGCTGCCCGAGTGCCCACTTTCAGTGAGGCGCAGCCGGACAGGGCCGTATACAAGAAGTGAGAACTCCCTCTCTGCCTTGTAGGTGACGGCAGTGTCTGCCGTTCCGCCTGAACCCACCTCTGCCAGCACCCGTCCTTTGGAATCGAGCATCTGCAGTAATTGTCCCTCGCTCAGATCCGGGGCAAACGCCGACAAGTCCGGCTTCAGTACCGCCGCCGCTCCGCTTCCTTTACCCAAGCCCGGCTTAAGCAAGGAAGGCAGGAACTCCACCTCCCCGACCTGAAGCTCGAACTGCCTGAGCTTGGCATCCAGCAGCTCAGTCTCCTGGCGCTCTGTCCAGTGCTTGAAGGTGATGTAGACAAATCCGCTGACAACGGCTGCGACGAGCAGCGCTGTCAGTGCAATAGATGCGCTTACTTTACGTGAGAACGTCCATGGCTTCATTCGCTCACCTCAGTCCCTCAGAATATAGCCGCTGCCACGGACAGTATGTATCAACTTGTGTTCAAACCCTTCATCCACCTTCATGCGCACGTAACGGATATAGACATCTACCACATTCGTCTCGCCTTCATAGGAATACCCCCAGACAAGATTGAGCAGGGCTTCACGGTTCATGAGCCGGTTCTTATGGGCCAGCAGACAATGCAGCAGCTCGAATTCGCGCTGAGAGCATTCAATCTCGCGCCCGGCACGGCTCACCCGGTGCGAGGCCTTGTCGAGTGTCAGATCCTTGGCACACAGCACTTCGTCCCCCGTCTCCGCCAAGTGAAGCCTACGCTGGAGGGAACGCATGCGGGCAAGAAGCTCCTCAATGGCGAATGGCTTCGGCACATAATCATCTGCCCCGGTATCCAGCCCCCGCACCCGGTCGCTGACCGTATCCCTGGCCGTTAGCATAATAATCGGGGTCTGCTTCACCGCCCTCACCCGCTTGCATACCTCAAACCCGCCCATTCCCGGCAGATTCAAATCAAGCAGAATCAGGTCAAAATGCTCATTCAGCGCTCTGTCTGCGCCCTCAAGGCCATCGTATGCAACCGTGATGTCGTAGCCTTCATAAGAGAGCTCCAGCTCCAGCAGGCGAATCATGGCGATTTCATCCTCAATAATCAATACGCGTTCCTTCAACCCCTCGTCCACCTCTTCACAGATCATTTCTTCTTCATTAGCGATAAACCGGCCATGGATTGCGCATGGATCTGATACGTCCCTTCGCCAATCTTCCCGCTAACCTTGTGATTCTTCACCGTCAGCGGGAAGTCAGTATCCATCTCCCCAAGAGCTGACTTTGCATCCACCACCACTCCGGCATTTTCCGGCCAGGCCAGTTCAACATCCCCTACCGTCGAGGTCACCCTCCAGTCTCCGCCGACCTTCCTGCTCTCCACATGGATATTACCAGCTACCGTGACTGCTTCTATAGCAGCGAGCGCATCCTTCACCGTCAGATTGCCGTTTGTCGTTTCAGCTACCAGAGTTCCCGCAATTTGCTCTGCCTTCACATTGCCATTGGTAAGCGAAATATCCACATTTGCCTTCGCTTCGGATACTTCAACATTCCCATTCACCGTGTGCAGAGAGATGTCTTTCGGGGGGCCGGATGCCGTAACGTTGCCGTTCACAGACGATAATTTAATTTTACCTGTACTAGAAACATCTGACAAAGAGAGATTTCCGTTCTTGGTCTTCGCCTGCAGATCGGCCTTCATTCCCTTGGGCAGTGTAATCATCAGCTCAAGACCCGGATAATGAATATTGCCGTAAGGCTCGCTGTAGGTCTTAATCTCCAGTTGAGCTCCCCCGCTTACCTTCACCCCCGCCTTGTCCGCTATGGTCCGGGCTTCTTCGGCTGTGGCTTGATTCACGACCACTGTCGTATGGATTTCAATATCCTTCCCGTTGCCCTGCTTCATCTCAATCTTTCCGTTGGTATTTGCAATAGAGATGCTTTCCGTACCTTCTGGTACATCGACTCGGGTGATGCCTTTGTCAAAAGTGTACTGTGCATTCCCTGCAGACACACCCTCCGCACCTGTCTGCCACGACCCGATAACCGTAGAGGCGGCAGAGATGACGTCGGAAATAACCTCCGGAACGGACACAGAGTCCGTAGTAGCTTCGGACACAGCATCCGGAGCAAACTCAGCGGCTGCAGAGGTGGCTTCGGATACAACATCCGTAGCAGAGGCAGATACCCCCGCAGGCTCAGATGCGGAATTTGCCCCAGACAGTTGGCGGGCTTGGACTGGGCCGCCATATCCTTTTCCAATGTAGAAGAATACTACCGCCAGAGCGGCACCCAACAGCAGCCACTTCCAATTAAACTTCATACTCATTTCCTCCCTAGTCCTTGTGATTACCCTTAGGTTACAGCAGACTGAATGAGAAAGACTTTGCAGGAAGATTAGAGTTTGATGAGAACACTTTAGCTGGTTATGACGCCAAATGGGATTTATAATAACAGAAACATTAGAAACCTGTTCATGGAGAGAGGAGAGGATTGCATGCTCATCCTCCAGACTATCACGTGGGTTCTCGCGCTCGCCGTTCTCCTGTCTGTGGTGTGGATCGTTGTGGACACTTGGAGGAACGGAATCTCACCGATGCCCACCTCGAAGGCTGTGCGGCTGGCGGTTGCCGGGGAGGTGAACCGGATTCCCGGCTACAGCACGGTTGTAGAGGCGGGGTCCGGCTGGGGCACATTGGGACTCGATATCGTCCGTCATTGTCCAGGCAAACGACTCGTTGGGATTGAGAATTCAAGCCTCCCGTTATGGTGCTCGCAGCTGCTGGCACTGATATTCGCGCGGCTCCCTCACTCAGGGAACGGCCCGAAGCCGCTCCCGGGCAGACTCCGCTTCATCCGGGGCGATATCTACCGCAGGTCCTACGCCGATGCCGATATGGTTCTCTGCTATTTATTCCCCGGCGCCATGGAGCGGCTGGCGGACAAGTTCAATCAGGAGCTGCCGCCCGGCGCAGTGGTGATCAGCATTTTTTTCGCCCTGCCGGACAGGCAGCCAGCCCGCACAGTGACCTGCAGAGATCCGCTGCGGACCAAGGTGTATGTGTATACTTTTTGAAATATATCCAAGGAGGGTTCCCGTGATCGACAAATCTATTACCGAAGGCGTCATCCGCACACGAACCAAGCTCCGCAAGGATCTGCTGATCTCCATCTTTGAAGAGTTCGATCGTGGCATTATGGGCCTGAGTCCCGAGAAACGGACGGAGAAATATCTGAAAATGTCGCAGAACGCTTTCTCCTTTTACCGGGGCAGCGCGTACTTATTCTATTTCGATACAACCCGCCAATACTTCCCTTACCACACCCCTGAGGACCGGCCAACCTGGATTCAGGGAGACCTGCACTTCGAGAACTTTGGTGCCATCCGCAGCGAAGACGGAGATATGGTCTATGACGTCAATGATTTCGATGAGGGGTATGTCGGCTCGTATCTCTATGATCTCCTGCGTATGGCCGGCAGCATCGCTCTGGTGGGCAGACAGCTGGAACAGGGTGAAGCTGAACAGCTCAGCCATATTGAGAGCTTTGTTAAGGCGTATGCCAGACAGATCCGGCGGTTCGCACAGGGCAAGGATAACCCCGCCACTTATATTATGGATGAGGATACCGCCAAAGGTCCGGTGAAGAAGCTCCTCCGCAAGTTGGAGAAACGCAGACAGGCGCATTTTCTGGAAAAGGTTACGGCTCAGATGCAGACGGGCAGAGTGTTTCTGGAGAATTCCGAGCTGGCTGTCCCCGGACAAGCCGAACAGACCCTCCTGGAGAGCGCCTGGACGTTCTATACACAGACCGTGGTTACCCGAAACCTGAATGAGGATCACTACCGGATAAAAGACATTGCCGTCAAGCATGGTTCAGGCACCGCCTCCATCGGGCTGGACCGCTATTATGTATTAATCGAGGGTGGACATGAGCAGGAGGATACGGACGATACCGTGCTTGAGGTAAAAGAAGTGCGCGTGCCGGTTCCGGCTTATTTCATGCCGTATTCCGAGTCCTTTTGGCAGTCCTTTGGGCATCAGGGAAAACGGGTAACGGCGACACAGCAGGCCATGCACCATAAGGCCGACCCGTATCTGGGCTTTCTGACGCTTGCGGGAAGGCACTTCTATGTAAGAGAACGGTCGCCGTATAAGAAAAGACTGAAGCTGACCGATATCGCGACTATGGAGGATATGACCCGGGTACTTGAGGTAATGGGCTGCCTGACCGCCAAAATGCATGCCCGGGCCGATGCCGATGTGGACCAGGGCATTCTTCCTTATCATAGCGAGGAGGAAATTGCCAAGGCCATGGGGCAGGACCCGGATGCTTTTGCGCGCTATCTCTCCCGTTGGGCTTATGGGTATGCCGATCAGGTGGAGAAAGACTATGGGATGTTCACAGAATGGGTAAAAGAACGATTTGAAGTAGCCGTAGTGGAGTAATCAATCCAGCTCGGCGCGGGAGAACAGGTCCCGGATCAATACCTCATCCTCGCAGGCCTGCTTGAATCCGGCAGCAAAACCAAGTATAGCTTCCCTGTTGCCGGAGTAGGCGCAGAACATGTCCGCCTCCGGGTCAAAATGCACAATGTCTGCCAGCTCCGGCATGTGTTCCTCCAGGAAAACCGCTGCAAGGGAAGCCCAATCGTAGCCGTTGCCTTCAAAGCCTTCGTCTGCCCGTGTATCAAACAGATCGGCCAAATAGGTACCTACGCTCAGAATAACAGACATACCGCCATTTGCCTGCTCTACCAGAATGAACGGAGCTACATTGCCATTTGCAGACACGGCGAGACCGTTCAGCTTGTGCAGCAGGGCCTCCCGGGCTTCTTCCGTGAAGCTGAGCACACCACCACGCTCAATAATACGCCCCTGCCGGACCCGATCATCCAGCCAATCCGTAATGAAGGACGGCGCGTAGCCGCCGGTTCCGAATTCGCCGCCAAAGGCGATCATTTTGGAATAGACCTCCAGGTATTCAGCCCGGCTGGTTTGCGGGTACGATTTGGTATACAGCCAGAACTGCACATCATACATCAAGATAGAACGCTCATCGGCATGGAGAGAGAAATGCCCCTTGTCTTCTACAATCTCCGTACAGATTGAACGGATTATACCCTCTACATTACCGATCTCCGTGACATTGCCGCACAGCTCTGCAAGCAGGGGTGAAAAGGCCCCCTGAGCCACCTTCCGCAGATCCTCTGCCTTATCCTCCTCGGACGTATCGAAGACCTCCTCATTCACCAGCCCGCGTACAAAGCTCTCGAAGTCTTTGGCCAGAAAAGTAATCTCATAATCCGCTTCCTGATCCACGTGGATCACAGCCGGTTCGCCTTCCGGACCAGAGGCCCGGTAATCCAGCATGATCACATCATGTCCTGCGGACGGGCAATCGCCGAATACCACACCAATATCAGGATAACCCCACTCTTCAATCATGAAGCGGCTACCGAGTTCCCCGCATAAGGAATAGGTCTTCTCCCGTCCAATGCCCATAATGCCTGTGATGGCCACATGATCTTCCGCCCAAGAGGTCGCTTCCTCTGTAGGGAAGCAGGTATCCCGGGGAATCCCCCCATTCTGCCGCTTCATCATCTCGATATAAAAGGCCGGCAGCTTGTACCCCAACTCCTGCTCCACCGAGGCAATCAGCTCGTCTGTAGGCGGATCGGATACATAAGATTTTCGGGCATAATCGCTGTCCTCCCAGAAGCCGTCGAAGTCAAAAGGTTCAACTGTGCTTCCTTCCGCAGTGCCCTCGCCGGCCTGTGCAGCTGCAAAACGCTGCTGCTCCCGAACCTCCCGCTCCGCCGCACGGCGGCTCCAGCCAAGCAGCTGCTGAACCGCCTCATCTCCAGGCTCCAGCTGATCCGCCAGCTCGAATTCGCGAACCGCTTGATCGTACTGCTTCAGATAGTAGTAGGCATAGCCTGCCCGGTAATGCCAGATTGGGTCTTTCTCTCCTTGCCCTGCAACACTCAGCAGCTGTTCCAGCGCTTCATGGTAACGGTCCAGATTGTTCAGCGCCCTGCCCAGTTGACCAATTAAGGTATAGTCTCTGTCCGGTTCGGGAATCTCCATGATGCGTTCCACAATTTTGGCAAATTCATCATCTTCATGCCACTGTACCAGTTGCGCCAGCAATGTCTCTTCCACTATGTATATGCCTCCTCTCGAATCTACTCTTCATTCCCCAGTGAGGGCAGGTCCTAAACAGTTCCTTCCAGCAAAGGAATAAGGTACTTATGATCAATGGGCGATGACATTACGATTAGAATTGTATAAGTCCCGTATCTATCGCATTCATTGCCGAACTGCTCCAAGGCTTGCGTGGATTCGGTCATTACTTTTAGCAGATAGTTGTGCTCCCCACTGATCCTGTAACACTCAAGGACCTCAGGGGAGGAGCGGCAGAAATCAACGAAGGCATGGCAATCCCTGGAGTGAAACAGAATGTAAGCAGCAGCCTGTTTCCCAATTTTTTCAGGTGAAATAATAGTCCGGTACTCCTGGATCACCCCGTTTTCCTCCATACGTTTAACTCTTTCCGTCACTGCCGGTTGTGATAGACCCACACATTTCCCGAGTTCTGTCATAGACATTCTCGCCTGGTTTTGAAGATGAAACAGAATCTGCTTGTCTGTATGGTCCATCTCATTCAGCTCCTTTAATTTTAAGGATTCATGTGTAAACTGCCTTGTTTTTAACTGCTGAACGGCTGTTATAGCTTAGTTGCCTTATGTTAGCAGGCCAACTAATTTTATATAATATACTTACAATAGTAAAGCGAATTTAGCTTTAACTATAGCGAAAGGATGACTACGAATGCAGGATTCAAATCTCATAAACCCGGAGCATCTACCGGAGCGCATCGATAACGTATTGGACCAGACATTAGCCGACAAGCGTCTGGCGGGGGCTGTCATCAAGGTAGCGTTAGATGGGAGGATCATATATAGCCGTGCTGCCGGTTTTGCGAGCCGCGAGCTGAACCAGCCTATGCGGGAGGACGCCTTGTTCCGGCTCGCATCGGTTTCCAAGCCTATCACTTCTATGGCTACTCTGGTTCTGGTAGCGCAAGGCCGCCTGAAGCTGGATGACCGCGTGGACCGCTGGCTTCCGTATTTTCAGCCACGACTTGAGAACTGTAAGCCCGCAGCAATCACAGTAAGGCACTTAATGACGCACACCGCTGGTTTGACCTACCGCTTCTTTCAGGAAGAGGGCGGCTCCTATGAGCGGGCTGGTGTATCTGATGGCATGGATCAGACTAACCTTACGCTCGAAGAGAACCTACGGCGTATTGCCTCAGTCCCGCTCCTCTATACCCCAGGCACCATGTGGAGATATTCTATCGCAACAGATGTGCTGGGGGCCGTGATTGAAAAAGTCACAGACACCACACTCAGCGAAGCCATAGATTCACTTGTGACCTATCCGCTAGGTATGAAGGACACGGGCTTCGTTGCAACTGACCCGCAGCGGCTGGCCGCTGCTTACGCCGATGATGTTCCCGGGCTGCGTCCTTTGCACAATCCGGACAGTCTTGCTTTTGTGGAGGGTACAGCAGGCTTCCGCCTCGCCCCTGGACGGGCGCTCGACCCTGCAGCTTATCCCTCTGGGGGAGCTGGCATGGTCGGCAGCACCGGGGACTTTCTGCAGCTGCTGGAAACCCTGCGCAAAGGGGGAGCACCTCTGCTGCCGGAATCCCTGGTTCGGGAAATGACCACCAATCAGATTGGTGATCTGCACATGCCCTTCTGGCCAGGGCGGGGCTTTGGCCTGGGCATCACGGTGCTTAAAGACCCTCTTGCCGCAGACACTGCGGAATCCCCTGGCACATGGCGCATGGGCGGTACCTATGGTCATTCGTGGTTCGTTGATCCCAAGCAGCGGCTAAGCGTGGCGGCTTTCACCAATACCGCACTGGAGGGTATGTCGGGTCCGTTTACAGTTGACCTGTGCAATGCCGTCTACGGCAGATTGAATCATGAATCATAAGGTAGGAGGTTCGAAATGAGCAGCAGCACAGCTTCTTCTTCTTCTTCTTCTTCTTCACAGCAAATCTCCAGCGCTTCTGCTTCCGGACGCCTTCCCTGGGCCGGATTGCTCGCCCTCGCTATGACCGGGTTTATCTGTATCCTTACCGAGACAATTCCCGCCGGATTACTGCTCCAGATCAGTAAGGGACTTGGAGTGACGGAGGCCATGGCGGGTCAGCTCGTTACCCTGTATGCCCTGGGCTCGCTACTCGCCGCAATTCCTTTGACCACCGCAACACGCGGGTGGAGACGGCGTCCCTTGCTGCTGACATGCATTCTTGGTTTTCTCATATTTAACACCGTCACGGCTCTCTCTTCAAGCTATCCCCTAACGCTTGCGGCCCGGTTCCTCGCGGGCGTATCAGCCGGTGTCCTATGGGGCATGATCGCAGGCTATGCCCGGCGTATGGTGCCGGGGCCGCTTAAGGGAAGGGCTATGGCCATTGCCATGGCAGGAACGCCACTTGCTCTTGCGCTCGGTGTCCCTGCCGGAACCTTGCTCGGGGACCTTGCGGGCTGGCGCAATGTCTTCGGCATCTTGTCGCTGCTCACGCTGCTGCTGGCCATTTGGGTGCTCTGGAAGCTGCCGGACTCTCCGGGAGAGTCCGCAGACAAGCGGCTTCCTCTCCACAAGGTCCTCACTACTCCCGGAGTGCGCCCGATATTGTTTGTCGTACTAGCCTGGGTACTGGCCCACAACATCCTGTATACCTACATTGCACCGTACCTTACGCAGACCGGGCTTGCAGGGCGCGTGGACGTGGTGCTTCTCATCTTCGGCGTTACCGCACTGCTTGGCATCTGGCTGACCGGAGTCTGGATTGACCGGCACCTGAGACTGCTTGTTCTGATCAGCCTCGTTGCATTCGCCTTGGCAGCTATCCTGCTGGGCATAGGCAGCAGCCAGCCTATTGTGATCTATCTGGCGGCTGCCATGTGGGGCTTAACGTTCGGGGGAGCGGCAACGCTGCTGCAGACAGCTATTGCCGTAGCAGGCGGAGAGAGCGCAGATGTAGCTCAATCGATGCTGGTGACCGCATGGAATCTCGCCATCGGCGGCGGGGGTGTGGCCGGTGGGATTCTTCTCGAAACAACGGGTGTCGTTTCTTTCCCGTGGGCGTTGTGCATCCTGCTGGCCTTTGCGTTTGTGACAGTCTGGCGCAACAAAGCACGCGGGTTTCCAGCTGGAAGGTGAAAGAAACAGCAAAGGGGCGTCCCATTGAGGACAGCCCCTTGTTGGTTTCCTAGCATGGCCGGTCTTAAGCCCGCCCGGGGCGCACAGGTGCAGAATGAGAGGTACTTATACCTCTCATTCCACCAAATAGCTCAAATCCGGCAAACTCAGAGGTACTTATACCTCTCATTCCACCAAATAGCTCAAATCCGGCGAATTCAGAGGTACTTATACCTCTCATTCCACCAAATAGCTCAAATCTGGCAAACTCAGAGGTACTTATACCTCTCATTCCAACAAATAGCTCAAATCCGGCAAACTCAGAGGTACTTATACCTCTCATTCCACCAAATAGCTCAAATCCGGCGAATTCAGAGGTACTTATACCTCTCATTCCACCAAATAGCTCAAATCCGGCGAATTCAGAGGTACTTATACCTCTCATTCCACCAAATAGCTCAAATCCGGCAAATTCAGAGGTACTTATACCTCTCATTCCACCAAGTCGGCAACCTCTGGCATTCATCTTAGGCCTAATGACTTCCTCTCAATTCTTCATTCATCTTCTTCGTCAGAAGAATCCTTATCCGCTGTGGCTTCAGCCGCTTCCTTACGGCTCCATTCCAGGAACTGTACCGTATCTTCATCTTCAGGGTCCAGCTTGTGCGCAATCTCAAATTCCCGGATCGCATCCTTCAGCTGGTCCAGATAATAGTGGGCATACCCCACACGGAAATGCCACAACGGGTCCTTCTTGCCCTGGTCGGCCGTCTTCATGAACCATTTCAGCGCTTCTTTATACCGCCCCAGATTGTTCAGCGCTCTCCCCAAATGGGTAGCCAGCTCATCATCAATAAGGATCGTCGGCGTTTCTTTGATCCGGTCTACGATTTCCTGGTATTTGTCCTCCTCATGCCACTTATTTAATTGTGCGATCAATTCTTGTCTCATTCCTTCTGCCTCCTGGTTACGATTTCCTGAGAATTCTCTCTTCAATAAACACTTTATCATTTTTGAACAGGGGTCTGCTACAGAGCCCTTTAGGTAGGGATGGTGATGAGGAAGGTTGTGCCCCTGCCCTTTTCACTTTCCACTTCAATGTTCCCTTTAACCTTATTGATCGTACTGTAGGCCATAAGCATCCCAAGCCCGGTTCCTTCTTCTTTGGTGGAGTAATACGGCTTGCCGAGGCGTGAGATTTCTTCCTTCGTCATGCCGATGCCGGTGTCCCGGATCGTGATCAGGATGTTCTGCTTCTTCTCCGAGATATCGATGGTGAGGATGCCCCCGTCCTTATCTCTCATTGCTTCAATCCCGTTTTTATAGAGGTTGATCAGGCATTGCTGGATTTGGTTCTTGTCATAGCTTTTATTGAGCGTGTTGTCGAAACTGAACTTGACCTCCACCTTGTGAATGGACGCATAGGGCATAATGATGTTCTTGGTGTACTCTGCTTCCGCCTGCATATTGGAGAACACCATATTATCGGATTGCGGCTTGGCAAAAGAGAGATAATCGCTAACGATCTTCTCCGCACGGTTCAGCTCCAGCAACGACAATTCTACATATTCCTTTTCCTCAGGTGTGAGGGAAGTCGATTTATTCAGCAGCTGCAAAAAACCGCTGGTCACCGTGAGCGGATTTCGGATTTCATGGGATACGCTGGCCGCCAGCTCACTGACTACATTCAGGCGCTCCGACTGGAGAATCCGGTCACGGTTCTTGATATTAGTGATAATCTGCTCGATCAAAATCATGATGATGCTCATCACTACGGCATGTGTCGTCAAAGCATAGACCGTGAGCGTCCAAAATTGCCCATCCAACTTACCCGTCATCGTCCCCAGAATCATCAGGTAGATTCCCATGGTTAACGTAGCAACAGCTGCTGCCCAGAAGATGCGGCGGTTGGAAGAGCTCTTGATGAAGCGTTTGCTGAAGTAAGGCACCAGCAGCAGCACCGCCGTTGAGAACAGGAAGGAGGGGAGCGTGCCCGCACCGCCTACATAGAAACGGTAAATATTCATGATTACATATAACAGAATGACGTTCCGGTATCCGCCAAAAAGCGCCACAAGTATAAACGGAATATATCTGAGATCATATATATATCCCATTTCCAGGCGAATAGGCTTGGCAATACACAGAACCATCGTCACGGCGGACATCAGCACAAGCAGCTTGTTATTGTAGGGGTGCACTCTATTTTCAAAGAAAATCACTACGATCAAGACTGGAAACAATAAAAATAAGAAATTTAAAAGTAAGGTTTCGAACAAGGCTAACTTCCTCTCAGCTAGTGGTTCTAGTGTGCTTATTTCTATTATAAGGAAAATTCAAGAAATTCCCTATACAATTCTCCTGCAATCCATCTATCCCTATGTAATATGATTATATACAGAAAGAAAAACAAAAGATGGACAGTTCCTTAATAAGTTGCCATCTTTTGACCGTTTCAGCACCTAACCCAATAAATAACTTTACGAAATTTAATATATAATATATACTTAATAACATAATGTAAGCAATAATATGAACCTATTTGATACGAAAAGGAGCGTTAACGATGATTGCCCCCCTCTTTGTTGGTCACGGATCTCCCTTGATGGCGATACAGAACACCCCTTGTACGGATTTCCTGCTCTCCTACGGACAGCAGCTTAAGCCTAAGGCTATTGTCATCTTTACAGCTCACTGGGAAACCGAGGTGCTGACCATCTCCTCCACGGATGATGTGTATGACATGGTTTATGATTTTGGCGGCTTTCCCGACCAGATGTACCAGATCCAATACCCCGCCAAAGGTTCATCTGCGCTGGCAGCATCCCTGGCGGACCGCTTCAGAGCCCAAGATATTCCTGTTCAGTTCGATACGAAGCGCGGGCTCGATCACGGGTCCTGGGTCCCTCTCCTGCGGATGTTCCCGGTTCCTGTCTGTCCGGTCATTCAAATCTCCGTCAATCCGTATTTGCCACCGGTGGAGCAGTACCGGATTGGCGAAGCGCTGCGGGGTCTGGATGAGGAAGACATCCTGATTATGGGCAGCGGGGCTACGGTTCATAATTTCCGTACCATGAACCCAGACGCCACTGCCCCTGACCCTAAGGCTGTTGCCTTCGATGATTGGCTGATTGAACATATGCATAAGCATGACTTGAATGCGCTATTCAGCTACGAAACGCAGGCACCGTATGCCAAGCTGGCCGTACCCCGGCCCGAGCACTTCATTCCGCTATACATCACTATGGGAAGCGGCAATCCCGCACGGACGCCTCAAGAAGTCCACCGGAGTTACGAAATGGGGTCGCTCAGCTACCTCTCGGTTACGTTTTAACCCTTACTCACTGCTCAGACCGTAAGGCTACCCCATACGTACACGCATATAAAAAGACCTCCGATCCTACATATACTGTGGATTGGAGGTTTTTTGTCATGATTTTTTCGTATTTTTATCATAAAAGGAGTTTAATCGTCTAATATATTGTTTATATACGATAAATGTCCTATGAAAAAAGGCCTACATAATTTACCTTTTATATATTATCTACATAACGAAAGAGGTATTCCATGTTACACTTGCAACCTTTGAATATGAACTGGCTGCAATTGGCTCTGGCTCTGCTGGCAAGCCTTGCGTCCTGCACTCTCATTGTCTTCGGAACAGCCCCCTTCCAGGCTGCCGGCCAAAGCCGGGGGAAGCGGTTCACACGAATGAAGGTAATGATCCTGGGCACCACTGCTTTTAGTGCCTCCCACATCCTGGTGCCTTTGTCGCTTAACCTTCCCCTGGCTCCGAAATATTACATACTGCATCTCTTATTCACTCTCGGCGGCTGCTGGGCTGCTACTTATTTTGGCATCCGGTATTCCAGCATGCCCCGCAGCCATACAGGACGCCACTTCAGAATCAGTCTGGTAATCGCCGGCACCATTCTGGTGTTCGATTACCTGAACATCATCTTTCTGTTCCGTGAATTCCTGGTCTGGAAGCCCGCACTCGTCTTCATGACTGCAGCTTCCGCCCTCAGTCTGTGTCTCGCCATTCTGCGTGTCCTGGTGATCTCAAACCGTAACCGTGAGCATCAACTATATTCCAAAGCCACGATTCCAGGCATCTTCCTCTGTGCAATAGGGCTCTTGATGATTCCGCTGCTCTGCGCCTTCTCGGTGATACCTGTCGAGGATGCCGATCCGGGAAGCTATTTGCATCTGATTCCCTATATCTTGACGCTGTTTATCTGCACAGGGCTGTATATTATCCCGGACGCCTACAGGGACACCCGTCAGGAATATCAGAACCGCAGAATTATGGAGACAGAGCAACATTATATGTCACTCTTTGAATATAACCCGGACAGTGTGCTGGCGTTCGATGCCCAGGGTATTGTCACCGGTCTGAACCGTCAGGCGGAGCTGCTCGCCCAGCAGCTAGACCAGGAGCTGGTCGGACGGCACTTCTCGGATCTTTTTGAGGGAGCGTACCATTCACTGGCCCAGCACCATTACCGGCATGTTCTCCGCGGCAAATCCAGTACCATTGAGCTGCAGCTGCGGAACCCTGGTGGTACTATGCTGACCTTCTGGCTCACTTCGCTTCCGATTGTGGTCGAAGACGTCCCCGTGGGTATTTACAGCATTATTAAGGACATCACCAAGAATAAGAAGGACCAGGAAACCATCCGTCATCTGGCCTATCAAGATGAGCTGACCGGGCTTGCCAACCGCCGTTCTTTTCACAATCTGCTGCTTGAGCATACAGAGCAGACCGGCCTCCCTGCTTACCCGTTCACACTGTTCTTTATTGATCTGGACCGCTTCAAACGGATCAACGATTTATTCGGTCATTCCTTCGGTGACAAGGTCATCCAGCAGGCGGCAGGCAAGCTGAAGAACTGTGTCCCCTCCTCCTGCAGCATTGCACGGATGGGCGGGGACGAATTCATAGTGCTGGCTCCCCATCTGCGTAGTCGTGCGGAGACGGAAGCACTGGCAGCCACCATCGTGGGTGAATTTACACATCCCTTTGAAGTAGGTAACCATACTGTGAAATTGTCCGCTTCTGTAGGGATCGCCTGTTTTCCGCAGGACGGGCTTGATGCTGACTCCCTGGTGAAGCACGCCGATACTGCGATGTATAATGCCAAAGAAAACGGCAGCTCCCAGTATCAGTTCTACGATGCGGAACGCGACCAGACCAGTCTGGAACGGATTATTCTGGAGAATGATCTGGAGCAGTCGCTGGACAATGATCAGATCCGGCTGTTCTATCAGCCCAAAATGGATATCCGCAGCGGCGAAATTGTCGGTCTTGAAGCATTAGTTCGCTGGGAACACCCCATTCTGGGCATGATTCCTCCCCTGGAGTTCATTCCGCTGGCAGAGAAATCCGGCTTCATTATTCCGCTCGAGCAATGGGTGCTAAGAACGGCCTGTACCCAGGTGAAAAAGTGGGAGCGTGAGGGCCGCCTGGTCGTTCCCGTTGCCGTCAATGTCTCGCAGATTCATCTGATGAAGCCGGATATTTTCCAGACGATTATGAGCACCATCCATGAGCTTGATTTCGACACCCAGCTGCTGGAGCTTGAGATTACAGAAAGTGCAATGATGCACAACGAAGAGCATGTAATCAGTATCCTGAATGATCTGCAGGGAGCCGGAATTTCCGTGTCTATGGATGATTTTGGGACCGGCTACAGCTCGCTCAGCTATTTGCAGAGCCTTCCGATTGGCTGCCTGAAGATTGACCGTTCCTTTGTCCGCAAAATCACGACTGACACCGACAGCCGGGCCATCGCCGAGATGATTATCTCCATGGCCAAGCAGCTCGGGCTGACCATCGTCGCCGAAGGTGTAGAGACGATAGAGCAAGTTGCACTGCTCAAGGAGATCCAGTGTTACAACGCACAAGGCTTCTACTACAGCAAGCCGGTAAGCGCAGATGAGATTGAGGGCCAATACCTGGAGTAGTTCCCCCTCATTACGGGTAATCACTTCCAAGAGAGCCTGTCAGCGTTAGCCTGCTCCCGGGCAATGCTGAATAATGGCTATTAAGGAGAGATGCAGATGGGCATTACCGGTGAGTACTACATGGAAAAAGGTAATTTGGAGGATATCCTGGCAGGCCATGTGCAGGAAGCCACACTCGATATTGACAAAACCTGGAGCCTGATCGCGGGCATGTTCCCGGATGTTCCACTCGTTCCTGTCCAGGAACAGTACAAGGTTGATAGCAAGGTTACAGAGTATGGCTCTTTCTATTTGCCTGCGGGGGAGGTTGCCCAAATCGCATTACAGATACCCGGGCTTAGGCAGCCTGAACGTGTGGACGAACGGATTGATTTCGAGAAGTGGACCCGTATCCACAACATGGATCTGGATTCCCTCGATGAACAGGAGCTGATCCTGCTGGCCTTTCCAATGAGAGACGATGAGACCTATGAAGAGCTCGTCGACGGGTATCTGCTGCCGCATTTGCAGTCTTTGTTCGATCTGTTTGAAGAAGCGGCGCGGCAGCAGTCCGGTCTGGTGTTCAACATCGTCTAAGCCTTAGAGGCTCCATTTAGCGGGGACTATCCCGGCAAAATCTCATGCAGATATCCGGTCAACGCCTGGGCTGCCCGTTCATGGGCCAATACACCCGGATGGGTTCTGGACCCTACAGTTTCAGCTGTTGTATTGGGAAGCTGGAATACCGACACCCGTCTATCGCCTGTCTTCCTTATATAGCTGCTGACTGCACGGTAGATCGACGGCATCATCGGTATGCCCAGCATGCCATAGGCCCATACGATGTGGGCCTTTTTATTATTTTTCCGAAGTGTACCCAGAAAACGTTCAACCGCCGCCTCAAAGGCTGCCAAATCCTCTTCGTTATACGTTCCGTCTTCATGGAGCCGTTGCTTATGCTTTTCCCCGGTCGCCTCATCCCTCCATGCCGGAGATTGGAATGCGCCGCCATCATTGGTGCCCAGATTCACCACCACCACGTCCGGCTGCCAGTCCTCAAAAGTGTTCGCTGTATGTACCCCTAACGCTTCATTCCTCTCACCCGTCAGCATCCCGCATACCTGCTCATAATACCTTGGAATATTGCAATGCGGATTGTTATCCCAGCTTGTGAGCACACCCCAACCACTCTGGGAAATCACCCGGTAGTCGGCATTCAGCGCTTCTGCTGTCATTGCCGTGTAGTTGTAGGTGGCGCTGAACCAGGCAGGAATCCAGTCTTCCTCCGCCTTGGCGCCTACCGTCCCTTCTCCAGAAGTAATACTGTCGCCGATAAACTCCATCTTATAGGGCTTGTCTGCAACCGGCAGAAATTCCCCATCCCCCTTCACCGCATGGATCTGCAGCAGGCACGCGGGATCTTCGCTCATCGCCTGGACCTCTTTGACCACCCGCACATTTTTAACAGCGTTCTCATTCATACCTCTAAATACACAAATCCAGTACCGGCCTGCGGTCAGCATTTGTCTGCTTACAGGGACCGAATTGATCAGAATGCTGATCCACGGCTCATACACCTCATAATCCGCCTCAACCTCAATCCACAGCTCTGAGCCCTGTACATTGAATTCAACAGCACTCCCCGTCCAAAACAGGGTTAACGGAGCAAGTGCTCCTGTGGTTCTTCCATGGACTTTTACATGCGCTACAGCAGACAGCGGCTGTGTCTTTAAACGTTCTTGTGTGGTCATTGGTTGCCCTCCCAAAATTTCCTTCTCTCTTGGATTATAGCAATTTCATTCTGATACCATGAAGATTATTTCCAAGCAAAAAAACGGCTGCGCCTCCTTCACAAGAAAGGGCAGCCGTTTCCATGTTCACCTGGACTTCAGGATCTTCATACAGTAAATCAGCCTAGTCCGCCGTTTAGCCTCGCCTATGCCCGGAACCTCTTCAAAAACTCAACAGCCAGGCGGATATCCGCCTCCGGATTGCTGCCGACTTCTCGCTCAATCGTCAGATACCCTTGGTAGCCGATATCGTTCAGCGCCTGAAGATAACCGTTCCAGTTGACACTTCCCGCTCCCAGCGGCACTTCGCGGAACGCCGAACCGGACTCTGCCATCTCCGCGATTTTCTCATGGTCCAGCTCCGGTGCTGCATAGCCGTATTCCCCGTATACATCGCGCGGATCGATATTAGCCAGCTTGACACCATCCTTCGCATGGGTGTGCACAATGTAGTCTTTCAGGGTATGCACGCCCTGCACCGGATCATCTCCAGTCACCATCACCATATTGGCAGGGTCAAAGTTGACCGACACCCCTTTGGAACCCAACCCGTCCAGGAACATTTTCAGATGCGCGGCGGTCTCCGGCCCGGTTTCGATCGCGAAGTATGCATTCATCTCATGCGCATACCGGCTTAGCTCCTCACAGGCTATGTGCATCGTCTCATAGATTTGACTGTTCTTGTTCGGAGGAACGATCCCGATATGCGTGGTCACGATGTCTGTGCCCAGTTCCTTGGCCAGCTCCATGATACGCTTCGACTTGTCGATTTTGGCGCGGTTCTGCGCAGGGTCCTGGAAGCCGTGCCCTCCCAGATCGCCGACAAGAGCCGAGATTTCGAGCCCGAGCGAAGCGATATATTCCTTCCATTCGCGGCGGGCAGCCGGAGACAGATGAGCAGGATCGAATTCACCCTGTACCGCATAGATCTGCACCCCGTCCGCGCCTGCTTCTTTTGCCTTCCGCAAGCCCTCCTTCACCCCAACCTGAAAGCTGTCTACGATCACGCCGATTTTATTGCTGATAACAGGTGTCGCCATGGCGGTAATCCTCCTCATATTCAAGTGATTTGATTAGATCGCATTCCATGTCCGCTTGACGTATTCCAGGCCCAGCCTTGTTCCCTTGCGGCATTCTTCCAAACCCTCGAATTCAATGGAAATATAGCCGTCATAACCGCTCTCCTTCACCAGCCTGAGCACACGCGGCATATCGATATCGCCCTGGCCCACGATCGCGCCCCTGAGCCAATTCCCGCCGGAAGACTGGAACCACCCTTCTCCGGGATGCCGGTCCTGCGGACGGACATAGAAATCCTTGAGGTGAACCATGGAGGCAATCTTGAGGTTGCCGGCCACAGCAGTAAGCGGGTTCTCATCGGCGCACAAGAAGTTGCCAACGTCTAGTGTCGTGCGGAAGTTCTCCCGGTCCACAGCGCTTACCAATGCCTGTACCCGGTCACTGTGCTGAATGAAGTATCCGTGATTCTCTACACTCGTTGTGATGCCGAAGCCGGATGCATAATCGGCAATTTCACGGCATGCGTCAGCCAGCTGCGGCAGCTCCTCCAGAAAATGGACAATGGACAGATCAGGTGACGAGGCCACATCATGCCGCATCCGCTGAATGCCAAGTGCCGCACACACCTCCACTTCCCGCTTCACCCGCTCCATTTCCTTCCGCCGCATCTCTGTATCCAGTCCGGCAAAATTCGCACCGATCGCATAATTGGACAACTCAAGGCCACGGTCCGCTGCAGTCTTCAGAATCACATCCGTAAGCTCTGGATTGTCGATCAGATTGAAGCCTAAGGGTACAATCTCTGCATGTTCCGCCCCCAGGTCGGCGATCGTCTCCAGGACGCCCTTCAGTGTCAGCTCTCCGGCGGCAAACGCCGCGTGCAGACTGTAAGTGCTGATTCCGAGCTTCATAATTTCACCTCTTCACCTTTGGCTGCGGATGCGTAGATCCCGCCAAGTATCTTCATGATTTCCACCCCGTCCCGCACAGGGCTCAGCGGCTCCGATCCGCTGCCTACACAGTTGGTGAAATGATCAATTTCATACTGGAACGCACTGTTAAAATCGAAACCTGCATGATCCGTCTGCGGATAGATATTGACGATGGTATTGGCCTCTTCACGGACAATCACCGTTTCGGGATCGATTTCAAAGCCGCCTTTCTCCCCATATAGGCGCACAGACCGTTCATCTTCCTTGGCATGCAGTGTAAAGCTGACATCTACTAACAGCGAGGCTCCGTTCTCGAACCGGATCAGCGCATTCGCCAGATCCTCCACGGTATTATTCGCCGCATCGTAGTCGGCAGCTTTATAGAAAGAGAGATGTTCCACGTGGGCGCGGTTACCCAGCTTCCGGTAGGTATTGGCACTGACTGATACCGGCTTCGGACGGCCCATCAAGTACCAGCACAGATCGATGACATGGACCCCGATATCAATCAGCGGCCCACCGCCGGAGCGTTCGATGTCAGCGAACCAGCCGCCGGGATTACCAAGACGCCGTAACGTCGTCGCCTTCGCATAGTAGATCTCACCGAACTCCCCAGCTTCCACCAGCTTCTGAAGCAGCTGGACGTTGGCATCGTAGCGCCGGACGAAGCCCACTTGCAAAATCTTGCCGCTCTCTTCCACTACCTGCTGAACCTGTACCGCTTCTTCCAGCGTACGGCAGAGCGGCTTCTCCACCAGCACATGCTTGCCGGCTTGCAGTGCCGCAATGCTGATCTCGGCATGGGAGTTGTTCCAGGTACAGATACTGACCGCATCGACGGCGGGATCAGCCAGCAGCGCGCGGTAATCCGTATACACCCTCTCCGCACCATACTCAGCAGCAGCTGCCTTTGCACGTTCTTCATTCAAGTCGCATACCGCATACACAGCGGTCTGAGGATTCTTCCGGTAGGCATTCAGATGCATACCTGAGATGGAGCCTGTTCCAATTACGCCAACCCTGATCATATCTACGAACCTTCTCTCCATTATTTGCATACGTTCTGATTCGTATTATAATGATTTCAATCATGAAGACCATGCAGCGCCTTGCGGTCTTATTTGTACAATTGTGCGGTGGAGGTGTGATCCAACAATGTTGAACTATGACCTGGAACTGCGGGAGCCCATGGATATGCCGGACCCCGAGTTTCCCATCAAAGTACATACCCAGCGCTTTGACAGGGCGGGCGTCGTGCTGTTCCCCCATCACTGGCATGAGCATCTGGAATTTCTGTTCATTGAGCGCGGGGAGGCGGTGTTCGAATGCGGACGGACACCCATCCATGTCCGTGCCGGCGATCTGATCGCCGTGAACAGCAATGAGCTGCATTATGGCGTAAGCGCCTCTGCCGATCTGCTCTATTACGCGATTATTGCGGACACCTCGCTACTGCATAGCGCCGTAAGTGACGCTGCAGAGACCAAATTCATCGCACCGATCCAGCAGAACCGTCTGCTGCTCCGCAACCATATCTCCGGGGATCAGCATATTACAGACTGTGCCCTGACCATTATCCGTGAACTCGAACGCCGCGAATTCGGCTATGAGCTGGCAGTCAAGTCCGAGCTGTACCGCCTGCTTACACTGCTGCTGCGCGGACATGTGGTAACCGTACTCTCGCAGGCCGAACAGACCCGTCGCATTCAGACCATTGAGCGGTTCGCTCCGGTGCTGCGTTATATTGACACCCATTACAGCGAGTCTATCTTCGTGGACCATCTTGCGGCGCTGGCCGGGCTCAGCCGCTTCCATTTCAGCCGCCTCTTCAAGGAGCTGACCGGACACACGATATCCGAATATGTTAACGCCGTCCGTCTGGACCGGGCCGACTCCATGCTGCGCCATACGCAGCTGACCGTTTCCCAAATCGCCGCAGCCACCGGATTCAATGATATTTACTACTTCAGCCGCACCTTCAAAAAACACAAGCAGAGAACCCCCTCCAGTGTGAGAGGCTTCTAGGGTACAAGGAAATACACCCTTTATGTCGAATACCTACCTTCGAAGCAGATCTGCTTCCGCTTACAACATCACTGCCCAACAGAGGAGAGGATTCATTTGGCCTACACCATCAATAATCTGAAAGATAACAGCAATGTTGTGATCAAGGAACAGCTTGGCGGATTTTCGGTTATCGAGTACAAAGAGGATTTGAGCAGCACCACCTTGGCGGAAGCACAATCCAACTTCTTCATGAGCAAAAGCAACATGCGCAACAAGCAGCTCATGATTGAGCTGAACAACAGCGAGGTTACGCTCAGTGCCGGGGCCATGCAGTATATGGTCGGAAATATTGAAATGACTTCAGGGGTAAAAGGGGTCGGTGGACTGATGCGAAATATCGTGTCCAGCGCCGCAACCGGAACCAGCGCCATCAAACCTCTCTACAAAGGCACAGGTACGATTCTGCTGGAAACCACTTATAAATATCTGTGGCTGATTGATGTCGATAACGATCATATCGTCATTGATGACGGCCTGTTCCTGGCCTGTGAGTCTTCCCTCCAGCTGGCCGTCACCGCGCGCAAGAATCTGTCCTCTGCCGCACTGGGCGGAGAGGGGCTGTTCAATCTGAGCGCCAAAGGCAAAGGCATCCTGGCTCTGGAAGCACCGATTCCCTCCGAGGAGGCCGTTGTCGTTGAACTGCAGAATGATGTGCTGAAGGTCGATGGCAACTTTGCATTAATGTGGTCCAACACCCTGGATTTCACCGTAGAAAAATCAGGCAAAACCCGTCTCGGCTCCGCTGCCTCCGGCGAGGGGCTCGTCAATGTGTACCGGGGGACAGGCACCGTGTGGCTGGCTCCGCTTACCCAGTACAGAAACAGCCTGTTTCAGCCGAATACCCCTTAAATAATTTCTCAGAATAGCACTTTGTTTATCGAATCAGCACTTCCTTTGTCACCCGTGCAGGGAGCCGCTTATGAAGAGCGAATTGTTCATAGCAAGACTACCTGAACTGGAGGAACCGAAATGGAAATGCTGAAAACAAAGGATGCCGCAGAGCTGCTGTCCGTTAGCCAGACCACCATCAAACGCTGGGCTGCCATGTTCCCTGATTTCTTTCCAAAGGACCGGTTTGGACATTATATATTCTCAGAGCAGGCAATCAGCCTGCTACAATTGATTAAAGACCGCATCAATCGCGGGGAAGCACTGGAGTGCATCAACCTGGAGCTTGCTACTGGCACCGGGCAGCCCGTATCACAGGAGAAGGACCCGCTCCTCCGCACACCCGACGGGCCTATGGAAGACATGCTGTCGCGAATCGATTACATTGAACGCTCACTAGAACATAAAGCTGACGAGGTAGTCTCGGTACAGCTGCTCCAGCAGCGCGGAGAGCTTGAGGACCTGCGTCAAATGATCAAGCAATTGGCGGTATCTCTGGAAACGATCCAAG
Organism: Paenibacillus sp. P46E; assembly: GCF_001909095.1. NCBI lineage: Bacteria > Bacillati > Bacillota > Bacilli > Caryophanales > Paenibacillaceae > Paenibacillus > Paenibacillus sp. P46E. The sequence goes on along the minus strand of NZ_LVYZ01000032.1, from coordinate 92,354 downwards.
AGCGGGGCGGTCCAGCCCTCTTCCCGCACGAGCCTAACGCTGCAGCCGGAAGGGTCCAGAATCCGCCGCGCAAGCGCGGGCTGTTGCGCACTTTTTTCTCATTCCTGTAACCCCAAATCCGCATGCAGACCAAACAAAGAACGGCTGATTCCATGGATCATGGATCAACCGTTCTTTGTTGTAGCTGTCTAGAACAGGCTTTTTGCCGCTTCAATTAATTGCTCTTGGGTCACCGTCTGGGAATCGGTCTGCACATGATAGGCAGTGGTCTTGCCTTCGCCTTCACTCAGCCATGTTACATCCTGATGGACACTGCTCTGCCCGAACAGCGACTGACTGTCCTTCAGATAATGTGCCGTTAGGCCGCCGATTTGAAGTTCTTCATACACCGTACCAGGCGGAACGAGTTGGAATACCTTGGCACCGGGAGCGCCGTCTGCAATTTGCCAGGTCAGATAGATCGATTCGCCCGCCGCATTGCGGTATACAGAAGTGTAGGTTTTAGTAATATCTTCAGACACATCCGTCTTACGCCACAGCATCTCACTTCCCGTCTTCTTGCTCTCAGCCTTCATTTCATCCAGAAGTGTGTAGGCATCCGCCCCGAACGTGAATTGGAAGGGCGAAGTCTCCATGCCTTCTACGAAATGGTAGGTTCCAAGGATCGATTCAGGAAACTTCTCCCCGACATGATGCTCCTGCAAGGCCGCTTTCCACCCCTCTAAAGGAAGTACAACCGGTTTATTGATGCCGTAGACAACCGGGGTTCCTTGAGCCTCAATGTCATGGTCTTTAAAATATACAACCGCCGTTTCTCCAGGGTTTAGCTGTGCTCTCACTTCCGCAAGCGAACCGCGGATCTTCGCTACATCTCCTGGAAGGAGCTGCAGCTTCTGCTCGATCTTATAGTTAGAGGAGAGCTTATCGGTATGGTCATCAAACAGGAGCTTGCTGCCTGCATAGCCGAACCCGCATAGTACAATGAAAATAGCGGCGATCAGGACAAATTTCGGCGTTTTTTTAGTTTTGAACATGGATGGTTTTCCCCTTTGTTGCATCACCTGCTGCCTGTATTCTGCCGCTATTCGGGTATCCAGATCAGAAGGACACCTCCGGGAATCTCGTTTGAACTCCTCTACCAGCTGCCGCTCAATAGACAAAGCCATCCCCCTCCTTTCGCAATCCCAGTTCGTCGAACCGCTGGCGCAGCTGCTTAAGCGCATGATGATGCCTGGATTTTACGGTACCTAATGGAATCTTCAGCAATACGGCGATTTCCTCCAGCGAGCAATCCTGATAATAGCGGAGGACAATAACCTCTTTGAGTTTGAGCGATAATGTCTGGAGAACCGGAAGCAGCTCAAGCTGATCATCCAGCGCCGTTAGCCGCAGCTCTGCAGCAGTATCGGATGATTTGGCGGTGCTCAGCTTCAGTTTTTCCGTGATCCGAAACAGCCGCCACTCCTTCCGCTTCCAGTTACGCACTTGCCTGATAATCAATCCGTTGAACCATGAATTGAATTGTAATTCCGGATCATACCTGCCCACACTTTTGTATAGCTCGAAATAGACTTCACTCATAATATCTGCAATATCTTTCCTGCTTGGAGCGAGGTAACCGATTAACCGGTAAGCATGCTCGCGTGTTGCTTCGTAAACGACTTGGAATGCTTCTTCATCCCCCTGGCTCATCCGGATAAGCCACGGGTTCAAGTCTAAGTCCTTCATAAGGGCCGGCCTCCATTCGGGTCTTACAACAGATATTGGCTCCTTTTGCCTAAAAGGTTCAAACGGTCCATGAAAAACTATCAATAGCCAATTTATAAAAAGTTTAACAGCTGTTTAAGTTTGCGGCGAACTCTTCGCCTCTTTATTTATCCCTATTTTAAAACTGCCTTTTATGATAGGGCTATGAATATTAGGAGGGAAGTATATGAAGAATTACCGTGCCTATGCTCTGACTAAGCTAGCCTCTATCTCCGTTCAGGCTGGCGTTAGCGTCAGATTAGCTCAAAAAAACCACATGATAAACTGATTAACATGTGGTTTCATAATAGTCTCAATTACTATTTTAATTCGTATTCTTTAGGCGGATTTTCAAAGCCGTTCCCAAAAAACCACAGTCTACCGCATATTTTACATTCAAGAAAACTTTTCATTTTAAGGTATAATTCTTCTGCATCGATTTGTCCTTGATATTGGTCATATTCAACATCAGAGATGAATTTGTATTCAATATCACAAGGTATATCACCAAATCTAAGAACCTCTCCACATTTACATCTGATTTTAGGCATAGTAACCCTCCATTATTATGGCATGATAATTATCCAGACAATACATTTCCCACTTGTAGTTGTAGGTGTATATACATCAGGATACAGGAAGATAATGAAGCTTGTCATTGCAGCTATCGTCGGCACGATAATCTATAGTTTCTCCTTCGGCTACGCATTTTCCCGTTTCATCGATTTGCCCCACCCAACCCACTTCTCTCGATCATTTCACACGAAACACCGGTTACTAAGCGATTCCTGCGGTTCCTACGGTTACAATTTTTGCTTTTGCAAAATATCCATGAAACGTGTTAACATTCGCGTTGTCAGTTGTACGAGAACACAAGGTCAACAGGCTGAAATGGAGGAGCACTATGCAATTCAGGGGACGCTTATATCCGGGTAAATGGTTCGACAGGCTATTGATACGCAAAAAGATTATGTATGTCTACATTCCGCTGATTATATTACCCTTATTTATTCTAGGCTTTGTCTCGTACCGGGTCTATACCGATGCTATTGTCAAGAAAACAGTGAACAGTGTCTCCGACAATTCAACCTTGATTACTACACTCATGAACAGCATGCTGACCAATACGGAAAGCGCTGCCAATATATTAACCTTAAATCTGAACAAAGTGATCGTCGAGAAATATTCGGAAGACGGCGGGCAGGTATCAGATCTGCAGCTCTACACCCAAATCACCAATCAGTTAAGCTACGCGCTGCTGATCTTCCCGGATGTGGATTCAGCAGCTTATATCAGCCGAAGCGGTGTGGTCTATGGCTCAAATCTGGAGATGGAGAGGAACGCCGGGCAGCTCCAGGGAAGCGGTATGCTGAGCACACTGGAGCATTCCCGCGGCTCTAATATTTGGTTTCCTATGGAGCGCCGCAGCTATCTGGTCTCCAGCCCGGAACAGCCGGTGCTCTCCCTTGGCAAACGAATTGTCAACATCAATACCGGAGAGACGCTGGGCTACGTCATTCTGAATGTGCGGGAGGATGCCTTATCAGCCATCTACCGCAATATCGGCTCCATCCAGGATGAATCCTTCATGATTGTTGACCCCAGCGGCCTGGTGGTCTCTGCACTGGAGCCAAGCCAGGTATTACACCCGCTGCCCGGAGGTGCTCTAAGAGACTGGGTGATAGGATCTGCTGAACAAAATCTGCTGCAGCCTTCTCCCTCAGGAAGGATGCTTCTGATCCGTGCAGATATTACTAAGCTAGGCTGGCAGCTAATCTCCATGGTCCCCTATAATCGTCTGAACGAGGATACCAAAACCATTACACAGTTGATCATCCTCATAGGTTTCATCTGCCTGTTCTTTGCGATTCTTGGTGCGGGCATGTTATCCAATCTGATTGCCAAGCCTATTATCAACCTCTCCCGTCATATGAAGCATGTGAATGAAGGCCATCTGGACCCCTACCTGGAGGTCAAATCCAGGGATGAAATCGGAATCCTCGCCTCCGGGTTCAATATGATGATGAACCGGGTCGAAGAGCTGCTGAGCAACATCGGCAAGGAGCAGCGGGAAAAGAGGGAATATGAGCTTGCTCTAATTCAGGCGCAGATCAAACCTCATTTTTTATATAATACGCTGGATGTCATTTATACGCTGTCGGACATGGGAAGACCACGGGACGTACAGCGGACCACGAAGGCGCTTGCCGACTTCTATAGGGTGGTCTTAAGTAATGGCCGGGACCAGATCACGTTACAGGAAGAACTGAACAGCGTCCGGGATTACCTGTCTATTCAACAGATCCGGTATTCGGATGTATTCAATTTCCTGATTGAGATCGAACCGGATATTCTCCCCTGTATTATTCCTAAGCTTACCCTGCAGCCGCTTGTAGAAAATGCAATTTATCACGGGCTTAAGACCAAGGGCTCCTTCGGTGAACTTATAATCAGCGGATACAGAGAAGAAAACAAGGTGATCTTGAAGATCACAGATGACGGAGTGGGGATGTCTGAAGAACGGCTGCACGCACTGGAAACTGCCATGAGGGGTCAGGAAAAGCCCGTCGGCTATGGAATAAGCAGTGTTCACGAACGAATCAGACTTTATTTTGGCTCTGAATACGGATTGCAGATTACAAGCAAGCTTGGACAAGGAACAGAGATCGCTGTGAATCTCCCTTATCCGGGCCGGTCAGGAGAATAATATATGCAGACAGTAATGATTGTAGACGACGAGAGTATTTTCCGTGAATATCTGCGCGGAGTGCTGGATTGGGACACGCTGGGTTTTGAGATTTCGATTGAAGCGAAGAATGGGGTGGAGGCGCTGGAGCTTTGTACAGCACATCCGGTAGATATCGCACTGATTGATATCACCATGCCTTTCATGGATGGCTTGGAGCTTACGCGGAAGCTGAAGGAGCAATACCCTGAAATGAGCATCGTGCTGATTACGGGACATAATGAATTTGAGTATGCGCGGACAGCGCTCAAGCTGGGGGTAGAGGATTATATTCTGAAGCCCTTTTCCAAAGACGAGCTGATGCTGACCCTGCTCAAGCTGCAGCAGGAGCACCAGAAGGTTCAAAAAGAGAATTTAACGTATAAAGAGAACCAGCAGCTCGTCAAGGATAGCTTCCTTAATCAGCTCATTAGCGGCGACTGCATGCTGACCCATGAGGAAATTATGACACGCCTTGGGCAGTACAACATCCACATTCAGAGCCCGGTTTTTGTTGTCGCATGCATCGAAATTGACCATATTGACCGCAAATGGGAGAAAATAAGCGAACGGCTGCTCATGAAATACGCCGTTACGAACATCCTCAACGAAACCCTGGATGACAGCTGGAAACATCATATCTTCAATGGACCGGAAGGGCGGATTATCGGACTGATTGAGCATGTGGACCATCACAACCCTATGGCGTCTTTTTTGGACGGATACAGAAGGCTCGGCGAATTAATCAAGAAATACCTAAATTTCACGATTACGATCGGTATTGGCCGCAGTAAACAAGGATTCAAGGATATCCACGATTCCTACCAGGAAGCGCTTATCGCCTTGCAGAACAAGTTTGTCCTCGGCCATGACCGTGTGATCACTTATGAATCGGTTGCCGCTGAGATTGGACAACAGGCATTTTACCCCGTAGAGGTCAATGAGAAGCTGCTGATTCAGCTTCGGATGCGGAATTCGGAAGGGGTGCAGCACATCCTTGACGGTGTATTTGACTCCATTCTCGAAAGACGGCTGTCGATTGAACATGTGTATGTCATTTGCATTGGTCTGATTGCTGTGAACCTCGCCTATATCACAGAATCAGGCCATCCGGTTGAAGAGTGCTTCGGAGAGAACTTCTTCCCCTACAACGAAATCCGCAAGTTTGAGTCGCTGGAAATGACCTTTGAATGGATCAAGGAATTGTTTCATAAGGCCATCCGCTACACGGGCCAGTATAAAAATACAAGGGCCGCGAAAATTGCACAGTCGGCCAAAGCATATATAGAGCAATGTTATCCCGATCCTGAGCTTCAACTGGAGCAGGTTGCCCAGCATGTATTCATTAATGCCAGCTATCTGCGGGCTGTATTCAAGAAGGAGTTCGGTATGACACTGAGTGATTACATTACCCAATACCGGATGAAAAAAGCGAAAGAACAGCTGGGGCAAGGCGGTCTGCGCTTATCCGACATCGCTGAGAGTGTCGGTTACAGCGACGCAGGATATTTTAGCAAAAGCTTCAAGAAATTCTACGGATACTCCCCCAGCGAGTATGAGAAGAACCGGAGTTAAGATTCTTTCTGCGCGGATTTTACCAGAAGCACGCAGTTTTTGCCTTATCACCATGGCCCGCTCTTACTATACTTAAGTCAGAAAACAACATTGAAGGGGGTCACCCGAATGAAGAAAGTAGCCACAGCTCTAGCGGGCTTAAGCCTAGTGTTTGTAAGCGCATGCGGTTCAGCGGGCAACAACACAGATACAGCAGCAAAAGAAACAAACGCCGGATCACCTGCAGCGACAGAAGCAGCGGCAGCAACAACGGCAGCACCGGAAAAAGCAGTCAAGCTGCGTATTTATGCCCAATATTCCGATGATGACACGAAGCTCCCTTATGACTACGCTGTCGCGGAATTGAAGAAAGAGATGCCCAATGTCGAGCTGGAGCTGGAGGTACAGGCTCAGGATGACGGGCAGAAGCTCAAAACCTACGCCGCAACCGGGAACCTGCCGGACATCTACCAGGCGGGCACAGACATTATTAATACCTTCAAGAAATCGGGCAATATTCTGGAGCTGGACAAATACGCCGATCTATATGATTTCAAAAGCAAAATGTACCCAAGTACGATGAATACGCTAATCAGTGAAGACGGCCATATCTATGCCTATCCTTATGCCGGCAACGAATTCATGCTCCTCTACTACAACAAGGAGCTGTTCGAGAAAAATAATGTTAAGGTTCCTACCACCTATGACGAGCTGATGACAGCTGTACAAACCTTTAACAAAGCGGGAATTACTCCGTTGTCCCTGTTCGCCAAAGAAAAATGGCCAACTGTTGCCCTCTATGATGTGTTCGCAACACGCACTGAGCCGCAAGGCATTCTGAAGCTGCAAAGCGGAGAAGCATCGCCAAGCGATCCTGCGTACAAGCAAGCCACAGATGAATTATATAAACTGATCCAGGCCGGCCTGCTGCCTAAGGGCGCAACCAACCTGAATTTCGACCAGGCAGCCTCCCTGTTCTATGAAGGCAAAGCCGCCATGTTCCTGAATGGACAATGGGAAATCGCAACTTCCACAGAAAAGCTTGGCGACAAAGTGGGCTGGATGTACTTCCCGGCCGCAGACGCAGCCTCCTATGAGAAGAACAAATATGCTTTTGTCGGTGGAGGAAATCCAGGCGGATATGCAGTGAATCCGGATACTAAGGATCCTGAGCTGGCAGCCAAAGTAGCGGCCTTCATCTCCTTGAAATATGCCGAATTCAAATACACCGAGCGCGGCAATCCGCTGGTAGCCACCAAAGTGGATAAGCCTATTGTGAAAGAATACCCTCCAATGATGAAGCAGCTGTCTGAGGATATTTCCAAGATCACCAGCACCACCGCCTTCGACTGGGGTCTCTCTGATGCTAAATTCAAAGCAGCGATTGAAGATGCCACACAAGTCCTGATGACCGGCGGTTACAGCGTAGATGAATTCATTAAAGATGTAAGCAAAGCAATACCAAACGGTAAATAAACAGCACCACCTGAATAGGACCCGCCTAGCCCTTGGGTACGGGCGGGTCCTATCCTTTTCTTCAAAGCTATGGATTGTGCAGCTACCAGCAAGGGATGTGAAGAGATGAAGAAATTTTTAGGGAACAAGACAGCGATTGCCATATTTACGCTGCCTGCACTCCTTTTGTATACCATTATGGTGTTCTACCCGATTATGCAGACTTTCTTCCGCAGTTTATATGAATGGGACGGTCTAACAGCAGGAACCTTCATTTGGTTTGACAACTATAAGAATTTATTTGACGACAGTGTGTTCTATACCTCTCTCTATAATGGGCTGATCTTTGCAGCCATCATTACCGTTACACAGATCGGTATCGCTTCGATTCTGGCTTTTGTCATCGCCGATGGCGTCGTTAAGGGCCGCCGGCTGCTGAGAATCAGTTATTTTATCCCCGTTGTGCTGTCGATTACAGTGGTCTGCCAATTATGGCTGTCCATTTATAACGGGCAATATGGTCTCATGAACAAGCTGTTCGAGATCCTCGGCATTCATTATCAGCAAGACTGGCTCTCAAGCAGCAAATCGGCGATCATCGCCGTGGCCTTCGTCAATGCCTGGCAGTATATGGGCTATCACTTTGCTCTGATCCTTGCGGGAGTGAGATCGGTACCCGAGCAATACATGGAAGCGGCCCGGATTGACGGTGCAACCAAACTGCAGGCGATCCGCAAAATCATGATTCCCATGATGGCTGAAACGTATAAGTTCTGTCTGGTCTTCGCAGTTACGGGAGGACTGAATGCTTTTGCAAATATGTATATTATGACCGGTGGTGGACCAGGAACTTCAACCTATACACTTACCTATTTGATGTATCGTTCCGCTTTCCGTGTGGGAGAGTTCGGTTATGGAAGTGCGGCGGCGGCTATGCTGGTCATTGAATGCCTGCTTACAACACTAATCATCAACCGTCTGGTTGCCAGAGAACGAATCACTTATTAAAGGAAGTGTCCAAATATGGCCTGGCTTATTAAGAAGGTGCGCCAAAACAACCTGCCCGTCACAGGCTTTATGTGGCTGTATGCAATCTTGTCGGTGTATCCGTTGATCTGGATGATTTTTTACTCGCTAAAAAATAATGACGAGATCTTCGTAACCAATCCCTTTGGGTTCCCGACTCATCTAAGATTTGAAAATTATTCGAATGCCTGGTCCAAATACAATGTCCCGGTATACTTCATGAATAGTCTAATCGTTGCAGGGGCAACCGTTATTGGTGCAATCGTTCTGTCCGTCATGTTCTCCTATGCGGCGGCAAGGTTGCAATGGCGGCTGCGCGGTATCGCCCACACTTATATTATGATAGGCATGTTCATCCCCATTCAGGTCATTATGATTCCGCTGGCTATTCTGGTCAGAGACTTTCATCTTGCCAATACGTATGGTGCGCTGATTGTGCCGTATATCGCCTTTAACCTGTCCTTTACCTCTATTGTATTCTATGGCTTCTTCCGTAGTATTCCTAACGAGCTGGAGGAGTCAGCCTGTATTGACGGAGCTTCGATCTACCGGACATTCTTCAGCATCATGCTGCCGATTATCAAGCCGGCGCTCGCCACGATGGTCATCTTTATCTTCCTGAACTCCTGGAACGAATTCACGATGGCCGTCATCCTGATTACCAAAGAAAGCCTAAAGACGCTGCCGCTGGGTCTGCTATTCTTCCAAGGTCAATTCACAACCGACTGGGGTGCGATGGGAGCGGCCATGACCATTGCCAGCTTACCTACCGTTCTGATCTACATGCTGTTCAGCGAACAAGTCGAAAATGCGCTTACCGTTGGATCAGCGGTTAAGGGCTAATACTATAGCGAACACACAAGGGCATCCTTCGCGGGATGCCTTCTTTTTTTGCTTTTTGAATCATTATCAATTCTTTATAAACGGCTCCTATAATGAGGGCGAAAGGTATACATAACCCATTTGAGGAGGAACACCAATGTCTGTGAAATTAAAATGGAACCGGAGGTTAATCACTCTATTGTCTACACTGCTGGTGCTGTTGCCCGGCCAGAGCGTATTAGCGGGGGCTGTACCACAGTCTGCTTCGAAGCCGCTGGCCTATGCGCACGAGATCAAGTCAGTCCGCGGAGAGGATTACAGCGATCTGGCTTTTCTAAAACCGCTGCTTGCAGGTAAAAGGGTAGTCAGTCTGGGTGAGAACTTTCACCGGGTAGCCGAATATGCAAGTCTAAAGACGAAAATGATTAAATATTTGCACGAAGAGCTTGGATTTGATGTCATTGCCTTTGAATCTGGCTTGGGCGATGCCGAGTTTATCAACAAACAGGCCGATCAGTTGACTGCCACCCAGATGATGATGTATTCCGTCCTTCCAGTCTGGCATTCCAAAGAGACGCTTGAGCTGTTCAACTATATTAAGAAGTCACACAAGACAGACAAGCCGCTGGAATTGGCCGGTTTTGATAACCAGTTCACTAACCCTTTGCTGACCTACAGCGTGAGAGACTTCATCGCCACTCAAGACAAGGAGTACGGGAAGGCCTTTGAGCATTTCGATCTGCAGGCAGTCACCGAATTCTATGACGTAATGAATGAATACGGTCTGCATCCTGAGCAGAAAGAGTATAAGCAGGGGATGGAGCAGGTAAACCAGCGTAATATACCGGAATATGAACAGTATATCCAGTTCATCAAAGACCGGCGGCAGCAGTTTGCAGCGGCCTATCCAAATGACCCTTATATCGTCGATGTGGTCCTGAAATCGCTGGAGGATCGTGTGCAATTTTTGCAGAGCGGCTTGATTGTAGATGTGCAGCAAGCCTACGAGGCACGCGACCGGGCCATGGCCGAGCATGTAGAATGGTTGATGAAAGTCCGATATCCGGGTAAAAGAATCATTTTATGGGCACATAATGACCACCTTGCCAAAAACACCTCGGACATCCGGGTGCTGGAGGGCGGCAAATGGGTGGGCAGCTTCAAGAGCATGGGAGAACTCCTGCACCAAAAGCTCAAAGATAAAATGTACGTAGTCGGCTTCTTTATGAACAGAGGCAAGACCGTTTCAATTACAACAATGAAGCCATTTTCAATCAGCCCTATGCCAAAGGGCAGCCTGGAGCAAACCGTTATGAAGTCTGGCTACGCCAATACTTTTGTCGACCTGTCCGGCCACACCAAGGCAAAGGCCTCCAACAGCTGGATGTTTAAGCCAATCTATGCCGCTGAAGACGGGATGACAAGCGAGGTCATTGCTCCGATGTCGATGAAGTTTGTTCCGAAGGAGCAGTTCGACGGCCTGATGGTCATCGACAAGGTCAATACTCCGACTCCTGCGTATTAGCCTCTGTGGATTTCTGGTGTAGACTTGCCTGGATGGCCTCATTAGACTCGGTGGCAAGCATGTTGGATTAAGTGAACTTAAATCTTATTCTCCCACTTCTCCGCAAGCGCATGTTGGAAAAAGTAGATCTAATCCGGCTGATTCCCATCCTTTCGGGTAAATTCGCTTAAATTAAGTCTACTCTTTCCCACTATTGCCTCCGCAGAACGTTTTTTCGTCTATTTAAGTGGACTAATTCCAATTCCGGCAGCTGCACATCATCTCCACAACGAAAGTTCACCGTAATTTCCAAAAAAAGAAAAAATGGCGGCACCGGGGGAATTATCCCGGTGCCGCCATGAAATCCAAGCTCATCCGTATAGGAATTGTTGAGGATGCAGAAGGATTTTGCTACTTGACCTTCTTCTCCTTCTTCTCCTTCTTCTCCTTCTTCTCCTTCTTGTCTCTCCTCTTACTCTCCCTTGTTCTCTTCGCCGCCGGCTTCCCGAAGGGTGTAGCTATGACTGACGGTAGCTTCCTCAATGTCATGGAAAGCCCAATAGCCTGGGGTTACATCTGACCACGCCGGAGTCAGGGAACCGTATAAAGGTCCTCTCTTCAGTACTCTATTGATTAACGTCACTGCTTCTGCCCGGCTGAGCAGCTTATCCGGTCCGAAGCTTCCGTCTGGCATCCCTTTCATATACCCTGCCTGCTGAACCAGGGCAATATTATGTTCTGACCAGTGACCCTGAGTATCCGTGAATGAGGATGTGAGCTCTCCGCTCAGGTTCATCCAGCGCACCACAATGGCTGCTATTTCAGCCCGGGTGATGAACACATGGGGTCCGAAAGTTCCGTCCTTGTATCCTGTCATTAATCCGGTCGATGTTACTGTACCAATATCGTTTGCCGCCCACCCAAAATCAGTCATATCCTTATAACTTATAGTCTGGGTCTTTGTATTCTGACCTGCTCCAATCCGGGACAGAACTGCTGCCATTTCAGCTCTGGTCATCGCTTGACCCGGTCTGAAGGCTCCATCCGGATACCCCTTCATATAAGGTTGATGCTGGGATGGATGCTGTTGGGATGCTGCCCAGTTATCCATGCTCAGAACAGTAAATGTGCTGAATTTGGTCACGCGGAACTTCAGTCCAAGCTGCTCGCTTGAATACTGCACCACTTCTGGTTGCACCAGCACTTTCTCGCCGTCGCTGTGTTCAATGTAGATCACCAGCTTCGCTAAGAATGCCGCCCGCTCAGCCGCACTGGTTGGAACTGCATGGCTTGGAAGCGGGAGAATCAAGTCAACCGGATGATCCTTCAGGCTAGTCTCAATGCTTACCGGACGTCCTATAACTTCTACACTTCCGGTACCTGCAGCCGCTTGGACGACAGCCTCCTTCTTCGCCCGTTCCTCTACAGATTTAACTGCAGCCGTATTCTTCACAGGGATGAACTTGAACCGATAATCTCCGTTTAGCAGAGTTAGAGTCTGCTGTGGCAGGATCAATCTTGCATTATTCGTGTACATTTCCAGATTGACCTTGCCGGAAGCAAGTGTCTTCAAGGTATCCTGGGACAATCCAAGATCCAGCTCGGAGACCTTGTCTTCCTTATCCGGAAGGACTAACCGGACTGTTTCCAGCCCTGCTGCAGTAACTTTACCTACGGCTTCAAGTGCCTTGGCCATTGTATAATCAGCCTTGTCCTTTTGGGTTCCATCCGGTTGAGTCGTCCGGTTAATGACCACATTGGATACCGGCTGCCCCCCTGTATTTCCGCCATCCACGTTAACTGTGATCGTCTCGGTCACAGGTTGTGTTCCTCCGGCAGATGGCTGCGGGGTAACTGGCGTCTCTGGCTGAGGCTGCGGAGTAACCGGAGTCTCCGGTTGAGGCTGCTCCCCTCCAGGATTCCCCGGGGTCCCCGTTCCTGGATCAGGCTCCTGCTCAATATCTTTGGTGAAGCTTAAATAAAAATCATCCACCGTTCCCCATGCGCCGCCATCGGCCTTAATGTTGGCTCCGATCGTCAGCTTCCCATCGGTAACGGGGATATTTCCAATTTCAGGGTTATTCCATTGCCCCCACCCGTTAACCCCGGTGTCCGCTTTCACTTCTTGTCCACCCGTCACGGCGAAGAGGTTCATCTCGGGATGAACAGCATCTCCCCCCTGAATGAACATGGAGAGGTTGTAGTATCCCGGCTTCAGCCCGTAAACGGTCTGCACTACACTAAAGTTGACTTGGTTTGCGGAGTAGAAATGAAGCGAATAATTACCTGTCTTGGCATCAGAAACCTTATTCTGATAATCCGTATGAGGTGAACTTCCCTCTCCGTACGTGATCTTCCACATGCTTCTGTCGCTATTCTCAAAACCTGCGTTAACGATGAAATTCTCTTTTTTAATGACAAGCGAAGCCTTCACCGCATGACCGCCTTCTACGGTTCCGCTAATTACATAGCTGCCCGCCCCTTGGCTGGTCGCCTGATCAAGTGCGGCTTGATCCCATACCACCGGTATCTTTCCGGTACTTCCATCATTGTAAGTCACACTTACAACCGTCGGTAATTCAACCGGTTCCCCGGCCATCGCAGTCACCGAGACAGCCCCGATATCATCAATGGCTAGCGGAGCAACCGCCCCCGTATCCACATATTTGAATACATTCAATGAAGGAAGCGGATGCCCGGCAAAGTCAAACAATGCCTGGTTGTCGACCGCACTTCCCCCATACCATACCCCTGCATCTTTAGGGTCATATTCCTTCGCATAGCTGGCGGCCCAACCTGAACCGTATTTTTCCCACAGGAGTTTATTCTGCTCCAGGTTTTCTTTCGGACCTACCGGAAGCCATGCCGGCTCCCAATAAAACACGCCAATTCCTGCTTCACCAACATTGGCAACCGCCTCAATCACATTTCTGACTGAATTGGCCTGGCCTTGAACGCTGATGGGATAATCCAAGGTTTGGCCAGAGCTCTGAGGCGCTGTATTTCCGTGTCCATCCCCATCTTCAGCGGTATACGCGTAAGAGGTTTCGGCTACCATTACCTTTTTACCAAAAGTATCGGCTACCTGCTTCAAAACAGATGTCAAATTGCTTAATGTGCCATGCCAGAACGGATAATAGGAACTCGCGAACACATCATAGTCTACTTGGTTATCCTTCAGCTTCTGTGCATAGGAAACATATCTGCCCGAAGATTCCGGATTCGTAAAATGCAGTGCGATCAGAATGTTCGAGTTGACTTCCCGGATCGCTCTGCTTCCCTCGCTAAACAATGCGCTCATCTTCGTCCAATCGGACTCCCCGACGAATTGCCCGTTGGTTTCATTACCTACCTGTACCATACCTACATTAATACCTTCATCGAGCAGGGCTTGCAGGCTTTCTTTGGTATACGTATACAGCGCGGTCTTCTTGTCTTCAAAACTTAGATTTGCCCATGCCTTGGGCGTATGCTGCTTACCCGGATCGGCCCAAAAATCAGAATAATGGAAGTCCACCAGCAGCTTCATTCCATTGGCGGTGGCTCTTTTGCCGATTTCAATGGCGGTGGCCAGATCATTATTGCCGCCTCCATACCCCCTGCCCGCTGTATCAAAAGGGTCATTCCAGATCCGCACCCGGACATAGTTCACTCCGGCTTCATGTACCGTTGTAAAAATATCCTGCACTGTGCCGGCCTCATTATAAAACTTGACTCCGCTATTCTCCAAAGCGATGATGCTGGAAATATCCACACCCTTAATAAAGTCAGGCGAGAGTCCTTCAACCTTCTTCACAAAAATATCTGCCGCTACCGGCGGAGCAGCTTCTACGCCTGTCTGCTTCAGCTCGAAGCTGTCCAAATATCCCCATGCTCCCGGAGCACCGCTGATATTCGCCCCGATGACAAGACTGGAGGTATTCTGTGCCAATACAAATTTTAGACTGACCGTTCCCCAGGCATTGTAACCGGTGGTGGCAGTGACGGATGATTTGCCGTCTCCCGCAAACAGTTCAACCTTACCCGCTGCTGCTCCAGCGCCGCCCATGGACTTGACCGACAATTCATAGCTCCCTGCCGGAAGAGAATTCAGGGTCTGCTTCACCGTGATAGCCTGATTTCCGGCCGCCGCATCTTTAATCCAATATTTAAATGCATAAGTCCCTTGATCCGGTGTGAGCCATTTATCAGTGGCATATGCAAAACGGCTAATCTCTACCTGATTCCAGTCTGCCGTTTCCACATTCCATGAATGGTCGGCCCAGAAATCCGTCTCAAAACCGCCGTTCACAATCTGCGGACCACTCGAAACTGCAGCCTTCGCCGTCCCCATCTGGAATGAAAATGAACTGAACATCAACAATACTGCTAATACTACAGATATGCCCTTTACTCTATTTCTCATGTTCTGATCACCTTTCTATGCCCGTCTTTCGATACCAATGAGTACTCCTGTTACACGTAAGCACTTACATATAAATATATCAATCGTTAAAATATTAGGTAACGTATGAAAAGAAAACATTTTGTATGCTTAAGCAAGCATTTTGTACGTTGGCACACTTTTGCATCAGGTATCATCCCAGACGCACACGTCAAAAAGCCGTTCCCCGGTTATAACGGGAAACGGCTGTTCTATCGTTCTAAGATTCCATGCCATTCTCAATCCGCTGCATGAACTCTTCAGCAGCGCTGTAACCAAGCTGCTTCAGGTACCAGTTGTTGGCTGCCGCTTCGATCAACCCCGCTATATCGCGCCCCGGCTGAAGCTGGACTTCGATATGCGGAATCTGGACACCGAGATAATCCGTGAACTGGGGTACCAGCTCCAGGTCATTGTTCAGTGAATTCTCCCGCCACGGACACAGCTCAATATCAAGCACAATGCGCGTCTCATCCTGAAAGGCCTTGCGTCCGTATTGGCGCACCACGTTGATTAGACCAATACTGCGAAGTGCGAGAAATTCACGTGTGGTCTCATTATGTGTCCCAAGAAGCGTGGACGGACCCAGCTTCTTGAGCACCACAATATCGTCTGCCACGAACCGGTGGCCTCTGCCGATAAGCGTGTGTGCGGTCTCGCTTTTGCCAATCCCGGACTTGCCCCTGAGCAGAACACCGATGCCTGACACATTCACACATACTCCGTGGATCGACAGCTCCGGCGCCAGCGTCTTCACCAGATAGCTGTCCAGCTTGGCAATGAACTCTGTTGTGGTATCATTTGTCCGCAGCAGTGGAATCCCCTCCTGGTCGCAGAATAGAGTCAGGTAGGGGATCTCCTGCTGCCCTGAGGTCACAATAAAACACGGTGGATGGTATTTAACGATATTTCCAATATGCAGCATGCGCTCTTCTACGCTTAGCGTTAATAAATAGGTGATTTCCTTACGGCCGAGCACCTGCACCCGCTCCATAGGAAAAAAATCAAAATAACCGACAAACTCCAGTCCCGGTCTATGCGTCCGTGGACGGGTGATTTCACGGTCCATACGGCTGGAGCCCGCCAGCACTTCCAAATGGAACTTCTCCGTAAGACCTTGAACAGTGATAGACTTCATTGTTGTTCTCCTCCTGCGGTTAGGACATATCCAGGATACGCCTGTATTTCGAATCCTTTGCTCCCGGTTTATATTCCACGATCCGAGGGAGTATTCCTGCCAATGGGGGAGGAGCAGACTTGAACTTTCTTTCCTCTTTATTTGCCAGATCGCATTGGCCAGTAGAAACACACAAAAATAAAGAAGCAGGTCTGCCGGGGTATCCGACACATCTGCTTCTTTTGCGGGATTATATTCATTAACCTACTTTATGAGACACGCTTACGCTTCCGGGTATATTTGCTCTTTTTCAGCGAGACCTGATGGATCACATATCTGCGCTTTCTTCTTACCGCCCGTAGTTTTCTCATTCTCAGTTGCAGTGCCTTTCTCTTTACATATCGACGCTTGATCAGCCTTGCCCGCTTGATTGAACGGTATTTGGCGCGGATCATTCTTCTTCTTCTCAGTCTGCGTATCAGCCGCAACGTTCTGCGGCGTTTACGTCTGTGCCGCTTCACAGGAATATCCGGGGACGGTGCAGGCACTTCTGGAGCCGGGTTTTCCAGAACTGAAGTTTCCGGGAGCTGGATTTCCGGAGCGGGCGGTTCAGCCGGGATATCAACCGGCGCCGGCTCGGAAACCGTCACTGGTGTAAGCTCTCTGGCCCACGGAGTCATGGCAAGGTAATTATTGTATATCGGTGCATTGGGTGAATTGACATCCCACCACTTATTGTCTCCGGCGAAATGCACAATTTTATTCTCTAAATCGAGATCGCTATGAGCAAACGTATTAAACCGCTGATCCATTTGCAAATAGTTAGAGCTATAAACAGCATTCAGAATATCCTGATCAGGCATGGTCATCGTGGGGTAATTACGCAAGAAATCAAGCATTTCGCCATACCAGTTCTCTTTACCACGGATATTGTTCAGTTGAAACAGAATGACCCCTGAGTTAAAATACAGCTCTGCACTTAGCCCGAGTGAGATGAAGTATTCCAGCAAATTTTGGCCCTGATCCAGTACTGCGCCCAAATAATGTTCTCCCAGGTCGATGCTCCATAGTTCATTAATATCCATATTAACCAAAATGTCGCAGTCAAGATAAATAACCCTGTCAGCCTGAATAATGATCGGAAGCAACAAACGGTACATACTGGCCATTGTCCAGTAGTCGATTTTATGCACGCCGGCTGCAACTTCTTGCATATCCCAAGGAATTGAAACATGATAAAAAAAGATGTTGTGATGAAATACATCCACTAATTGAGTGAGCTTTAACTTGTTTTCTTCGCTTAGGGAATCATCATGCACAATGTGCACATTGATCATTTGCTGGGTGTTAGCAAAAACTGATGCAAGAACAACACCCGCATGCTCCGTATAGCTCCCGTCTTTATCGTTAATCGTTAAAACTAAATCAACCATTATCAACGATCACCTACCTTTAAAGTATCTTTTGCATAGTTGCCTGATGCATTCGACTACTTTAAGTGTATGTTTGCCCCAGTGACCGGATTGGACTATTCCCCAGTACATATGCAATTTATTTTGAATCCATTTTACGAATCCCCTTGGACTCTTGTGACTGATGCACGATCGCCCAGGATATAACGAGCCGGCCGCTCCTGAATTTCTTGTTCAGCCAGATGAACATACGATCCAAACACACTTCCTTCCGCATGAACATGGGACAATTCCACCTGATCAGTTAAAATACTATTGGTTAGAATACAATCTTGCACCACGCTATTCGGACCAATATACACATAAGGTCCAACAACACTGTTCGTTACACTTGCAGTCGGATCAATCCTAACCGGAGGAATGAATTGAGCAGATATGTCGATGTCAGATGAGTTCATGAAGTTCTGCGGATCTTGATCCATCTTGTATCGGTTCGCTTCAAGCCATCGTTCATGGGTCCCGATATCAAAAAACGGTGCGGTCGTTATGCTGTACGCAACATGCTTGCCCTCTGAGATTAACATTTGGATGGCATCCGTCATCTCGTATTCTCCACGCGGGGAGGGTGTCAGTCTATCCAATACCGGCCAGATAGCTGCAGTAATAGCATATGCACCTACTATCGCCAGATTGGATTTAGGAATGCAGGGTTTCTCTTCCAGACTGACAATTTGTCCATCATTGATGACGGCAACGCCAAATTGACTAGGGTCCTTAACCTGTTGAAGCAGGATCGAGGCCGCAGCCTTACCCGCCTCCAATGATCGGATGAATGGCATCAGATCACCCTCATACAAATTATCGCCAAGCATCACTAAAAAAGGGGAATCCGCCACAAAGGACCGCGCGCTTTTGACCGCATCCGCCAGTCCCTTTGCTTCTTTTTGCAGAAGAAAGGTTAACGAGGCGTTCCATCGCTCCCCATCTCCAATCGTTTGCCGGATCTCTCCTTGCGAAGGGTTCACTACAATTCCAATCTCGGTTATTCCGGCTGCAACAAGTTTGTTAATGATTGAGACAAGAATATACTCCCCGTTAACAGGTAACATGCACTTTGGCTTGGTATATGTTGAAGGCTGTAGTCTCGTCCCCCGGCCGGCACACAGGATTAATCCTTTCATAAATATCCCCCCCTACTGATAAAATAAATATTTCGACTCGGTGCAGATGAGCTCTATATATTTTATGCACAAGCTATAAAGGAGCTTGGGTATATATTAAGCAACAAAAACCTATTAAACTATGATCCTGTCAGGAGGAGATAACTATAACTAAGTCTGAATACCTGCTTTATTTCGCTACAATGTGGTAATTCCTGACCATTGATTTTGGAAACGATCATTGTCACAATAGGATAACAGCCAGATATTACGGAGTTGTTACTTTTTGAGGCAGGCAAAGACCTGAGAAGAGTCATGTTCGGCCCGTTTCTGATCTGAAGGGACGACGCTTGATTCTCTAAAGGTCTTTTTTATATGTTTGGCGGTATGCCCCGCAGATTGAATAAGTGCCGCGGCGAAATGATAGCCGCTCTGGCACCATGGTTGGGAGGAGCTGCAATGCCCCGGGAAAATATCCGCCCGGAACAGAATGAACAGACCGAAAGGGAGGTCCGCGGGTCAGCGAAAGCATTGGCTGTACGTCTGACTCAGCTGGCAGGTGGCGTCGGCAATATATCAGAAGCTATTCACTGCACAACCCGGCTTCGCCTTAGACTGCTGGACAGCTCCCGGGTAGATGAAGCCGGGCTATCCGGCTTGCCGGAGGTTCAGGGTGTATTCTTCCGGGCTGAACAGCTGCAAATCATACTCGGAACGGCTAATGTCTTTAAGGTACACCGGCAGGTTCTCCGTATCCTTCAGGACAATGCGCCTGTTACGCAGCAGGAAGCGGAATCCCCGCCGATTTCGTTGGAACCGCCAAGCCATGATGACAGCACATCCAAGGACAAAGTCCTTGTAAAACAAGGGGTATTGAGACAGGCTGTCGATGCAGTCAGCTTCTTCTCCGATATTGTTGTGCCCATGATTCCGCTCTTTGTCGGAGTTGGCCTGCTACTCGGCGTGCTCAGTATGATGGAGGTTTTCGGGTGGGCGCCGCAGGACAGCATCTGGTTCCGGACCTTGTCCTTGTTGACCCGATCGGCATTTCAGTTGATGGCTGTGATGTTCGGCTACCACACCGCCAAGCGGTTCGGAGGCACCCCGCCGCTCGGCGCGGCAATCGGCATTGTCATGACCCAACCCGATCTGCTGCGGGTTACCGGATTCGGAGGTTCGCACATAAGCTCCGCTGATTTATTGCTCGCACCACAGTTCGGGTATCAAGGCTCGGTGATTCCCACTATTCTTGCGGTCTTGCTGATGACGTTAATCGAGAAGGCGTTGCGCCGGATTCTTCCGTCATCGACCTCAGTGATGCTGATCCCCTTCCTAAGCCTTGCCACTGGGGGCACCCTTGCCATCCTGGTCATTGGACCGCTCACTTCTCAGCTTAGCGGCTCTCTTGGCAGCATGCTGGAGCTTGTGTTCAGACAAGGCGGTACGGTTTTCGGACTGCTGCTTGGCGGAATCTACAGTTCTATCGTCGTAAGCGGGCTGCATCACGGGATTCAGGCCGTTGAGATCGGACTGATTACCAATCCGGACATCAGCGTTAATTTCCTGCTCCCCATCTGGTCTATGGCCAATATCGCACAGGGCGCGGCCGGACTGGCCGTGTATGCCCGAACCCGGGACAAGGCTTTACGAAAAATAGCGCTGCCCGCCTCGATCACCGCCTTTTTCGGCATCACCGAACCAGTCACCTTCGGTGTCAACCTGAAGCTTGGCCGCCCTTTCTTGGGCGCTGCGGCAGGAGGAGCCGCAGGCGGGGCATATGTAGCTTTTCATCAGGTGGCAGCTGATTCGTTCGGTTTGACCGGCATTCCGATGATCGCCTTTATCGTCCAGCTCGGACAGATGAATCTTATCCATTATTTGATCGGTTTTCTGCTGGCAGCAGTAACAGCCTTTATGGTTACCTGGATTCTTGGTGTTGAGGAGCCGTCTGGATTAAGGAACAAAAGAGCATAGGAGAATAACATGAAAATCAAAAAAATTCTGAACAACAACGCGGTTGTGGTAAACGACCTCGGAGAGGAAAAGATTGTCATGGGCTCCGGGATTGCTTTTCAAAAACGGAAAAACGATATTATTGATCCGTCCCTGATCGAGAAAGTGTTCATTATGGACGACCCAGAGCAATACGGCCATTTGCAGGAAATGCTGGGGACCTTGCCTGAAGAGGAGATTGCGGCATCAGAGCAAATTATTTCGTACGCGGAGCATGAACTGGAAGTGACGTTTAATGAGCACGTGCATATTGCGCTTACGGATCACCTCTCCTTTGCTTTGGAGCGGATCAGCAAGGGAACGATGATCCAGAACACGCTGCTGGATGAAATCCGCATTTTATTTCCGAGAGAGTTCCAGATTGGGCTGCGCGCCAAGAGCATCATCCGCGAAGCATTGCAGGTCGATATCCCCGAAGATGAGGTAGGATACATCGCCATGCATATCCACACCGCCTGGAAAAATGCTGGCGCCCGCGGGACGGCTGCCGAAATGGCAGCGATGATTCGGGATATTGCTGAAGGAGTGGAACAGGCCAGCGGGATTATGCTGAAACGCGGTTCTGCCAACTATGAGCGCCTGGTGACCCAGCTTGAAAATATCCTGCGATCCGATGAAACTGGCAAGCTGCTGAGCGAGTTGAACCCGGAGATTGTACGAATTGCCAAGGAGCGCTACGCCCGGGAATACACCCAAGCCAAAGAGATTGGGCATCAGGTGGAAGAAGATTATGACTATGTGCTCATCGACAGTCAGCTGGTATTTATCGCCATGGAAATCAACCGGATAAACACCCGGTCGAAGGATGGTAATATATCTCAATCTGATATCACGGGTCTTTAGACCCTTGATAATGCTATAAAATAACGAAAAACACCTTTTAGTCCTAAGAAAAACAGGAGTTTCAGGCTATAGCCAGTTTCCGTTATTAAATATTAGAATTAACGCGACAGCAAAATATTGTCGGGATTGTTACTGTTAAGCAGGCAAGACCTAAAAATCCATTTGGGAATGGATACTTTTTTAAGTGTCCCCCAATGGTATTTTTAGGTCTTTTTTCTGTTTAAGACGACATATCCGAAATAGAAAAGGAGACAGGGAATATGAATATCAAAAAGATGGCCAGACAAGCAGCAGCAGTAACCTTTACAACAGCATTACTAGCAGGTGGCGGGGCTTCAGCTTTTGCAAGTGGGAATGAAAGCCAAGACTACAAAGAAGGCTACGGCTTCACCCACATTACCCGCTCTGACATGCTGAAAATTCCGGAACAACAGAAGAGCGGGCAGTTCCAGGTCACTCCATTCGATGCTTCCACAATCCAAAATATTCCTTCCGCAAAGGGTATGGACCAGTGGGGCAACCCCATCGATCTTGATGTCTGGGACAGCTGGCCGCTCCAAAATGCGGACGGAACGGTCACTGAGTATAATGGCTACCATATCACTTTTGCTTTGGCGGGAGATCCGAAGAGAGGCTGGGACACATTTATATACATGTTCTATCAAAAAGTGGGCGACACCTCGATTGACAGCTGGAAAAATGCCGGCAGAGTATTCAAGGACAGTGATAAAAATGTTCCAAATGATCCGATTCTGAACAAGCAAGCCGAAGAATGGTCCGGTTCTGCAACCTTGACGAAGGATGGCCAAGTCCGCCTGTTCTATACCAACCGCCAAGGCTGGGATCCTGCACACGGATTTTTTGGCAAACAGACCTTGACGACCGCTCAGGTGAATGTATCGAAGCCAGATGCGGAGACGCTGAAGATAGATGGTGTGGAGGACTTCAAATCGATCTTTGACGGAGACGGCAAATTCTATCAAAATGTGGATCAGGCCTTCGGTGGAGGCGATTATGCGGATAACCATACCTTAAGAGACCCCCACTATGTTGAAGACAACGGTCATAAATACCTTGTGTTCGAATCCAATACCGGGACGGAAACGGGCTACCAAGGGGAAGCATCGCTGTACAATAGATCTTACTATGGAGGAAGCAACGTCTTCTTCGAGGCTGAGAAAAACAAGCTGTTGTTCAGCCCTAAGAAATCTCTCGCAACTCTAGCGAACGGCTCCCTGGGTATCATTGAATTGAATGATGACTACACGCTGAAAACCGTAATGAAACCGCTCATTGCCTCTAATACCGTAACAGATGAAATCGAACGGGCGAACGTCTTTAAAATGGATGGAAAATGGTATTTGTTCACAGATTCCCGAGGCTCCAAAATGACTATTGATGGAATCGGCGGCAATGATGTATACATGCTGGGCTATGTATCGAATTCATTAACCGGTCCTTACAAACCATTAAACGATAGCGGGCTTGTATTGCACATGGACCTTGATCCTAATGACCTTACCTGGACTTACTCTCACTTCGCAATCCCGCAGGCGAAAGGAAATAATGTGGTCATCACCAGTTATATGACGAACCGGGGCTTATATGCCGATCAGAAATCCACGTTTGCACCAAGCTTCCTGATGAACATTAAGGGCTCGAAAACTTCGGTTGTCAAAGACAGCGTCCTTGAACAAGGACAATTGACGGTTAACTGACCTCTTGAGCAAAAATAAGAGTGGAGTGCAACGGTATTTGCTTCTATGCACCATTGGTTTGAGCCTTATGATTACTATAGGGGTAGCGGCTTACTATTCCGGAAAGAACAATAGCCCGGAGGAGGCTACCCCTTCTCACTCACCACTGACCTATCGGGCGGCCTACCATTTCACAACACCCGATAAGTGGAAAAATGATCCTCAAAGGCCAATTTATCTGGATGGAGCCTACCATTATTATTATCTATATAACCGTGATTACCCCACCGGAAATGGCACTGAATGGCGCCATGCGACTTCAACAGATC
Organism: Paenibacillus sp. P46E; assembly: GCF_001909095.1. Lineage (NCBI taxonomy): Bacteria > Bacillati > Bacillota > Bacilli > Caryophanales > Paenibacillaceae > Paenibacillus > Paenibacillus sp. P46E. The sequence goes on along the minus strand of NZ_LVYZ01000032.1, from coordinate 68,528 downwards.
TGGTGTACTGGAAAGATGAGGGGATCGCGATCCCCAAGTACACGAATCCAAATGGGGACCCCTGGTCAGGGTCGGTGGTTGTAGATGAAGCAGGTACAGCTGGTCTCGGAAAAGGGGCTATAATCGCAATTGTAACTGAGCCCTCCGCCGACAGCGGGCAGCAGGAGCAATATTTATGGTACAGCACCGACCGTGGATACACGTTTAGCGCTTACGACAATGCCCCCGTTCTGCGGAATCCGGGGACAATCGATTTTAGAGATCCGAAAATCATTTGGGATGACTTATCCGGCAAATGGATCATGGTCTTGGCGGAAGGCACAAAAGTAGGCTTTTATGAGTCCCAGAACTTAAAAGCCTGGCACTATATAAGCGGCTTTGTAACGGAGAACATCGGAATTGTGGAATGCCCCGATCTTTACCTGATGCATGCGGACGATGGGACCTATAAATGGGTGCTCGGCGTCAGCGCCAATGGGACATCATCGGGGAAACCTAACACCTATGCCTATTGGACTGGAGACTTTGACGGAAAGGCGTTTTTTTTCGATCAGAAGGAACCCCAGTGGCTGGATTACGGTTTTGACTGGTATGGTGCCGTAACCTTTGAAGATGGTACAAGCAGCGACACCACACATCACCGTTATGCTTTTGCCTGGATGAATAATTGGGAGTATCCCCATACTACTCCGACGCTGCGGGAAGGGTTCAACGGGATGGATTCGATTGTTCGCCGAATTGAGCTGAAGCAGGCAGGGGAAGGCCGCTATCATCTCGTTTCTGAGCCCCTGGAAGCCTTAAGTCAAATATCACAAGCGGCGGCGGCCTATGGGCCAATCGTTGTGAATGGTTCTGAAAAGCTCCCTTTTACAGGGAATTCGTACGAGCTTAACGCCGATATCACTTGGTCAGAGGTCAAAAATGCGGGTTTGAGACTTAGGGAATCTGCCGATAAAATCCATCATGTGGATATCGGAGTTTCTGTAGAAGGCCGCTATACCTATGTCAATCGGGCTTACACAGGGAACCCCGACAAGAGCGGCAATTACCTGGAGAGCAAGGCTCTCTTCGATGTAAGCAAGAAGAAGGTTCACCTGAGGATTTTTGTCGATAAAACGAGCGTGGAAGTTTTTATTGATGAGGGGTCCGTTGTTTATTCCAGTGTCATTTTCCCCGAATTATTTGATCAGGGAATCACTCTGTTTTCGGACGGCGGCTCAGCGATTTTTAGTAATATCGTGATCAAGCAGTTCCGATAAGTTACCTTGGCATTCACCCGATTCCGCTTCTATGTGGAATCGGGTGTTTTCTGGCGCATTCAAGAATTTTGCATAGTACCGGGAAAGCATTTATGAAGTAAATGCATGCTTCTGTGTCTCATACTCTCCCTCTTCATTCGTTAGACCAAGGGAGCGATCCGTTAAGGTGTGAATGTCCTGTATTAGTTTGGGGTTATCCAGTAAGGTGGCACCATAGGAAGGGATCATCTCTTTGATTTTCGATTCCCATGCTTTGATCTGCTGCGGGAAGCATTTGATGATGACTTCCAGCATGACGGAAACAGCGGTAGAAGCACCGGGAGAGGCCCCCAATAGCGCCGCTATCGACCCGTCGGCACTGCTGATCACCTCTGTGCCAAATTGCAGCGTTCCTTTGCCGGCTGCCGTATCTTTGATAATCTGCACACGCTGGCCGGCCACCACCAGATCCCAATCCTCACTCTTAGCGTCCGGGACAAACTCCCGTAATGCTTCTATACGCTGTTCTTTGGATAACATCACCTGACCAATCAGGTACTTGGTCAACTGAAGGTTTTTTGCCCCCGCTGCCAGCATGGTTGTCAGATTGCCCGGCTTAACAGAAGTGATCAAATCAAACATCGAGCCGAATTTGAGGAACTTTGGCGAGAAGCCGGCAAACGGTCCAAAGAACAGCGATTCCTTCTGGTCGATGACTCTCGTGTCCAGATGCGGAACAGACATTGGAGGAGCTCCGACCGCAGCCTTTCCGTATACTTTGGCATGATGCTTTGCTACAATATCCGGCTTCTGGCACACCATAAACAGTCCGCTTACCGGAAATCCCCCAATTCCTTTCCCTTCAGGGATACCGGATTTCTGCAGCAAATGCAGGCTTCCTCCCCCGCCGCCGATAAAGACGAATTTTGCAGAATGGTGCGAAGTGGTACCCTTATCGAGATTCTGCACCTTCAGGTTCCAAGAGCCGTCCCGGGCGCGGGTAATATCATCCACTTGATGTTTGTATCGGATATCCGTCTGATTACTCTGTAGGTGGTCAAACAACATGCGTGTTAAAGCACCGAAGTTCACATCTGTACCTGATTCGATTCGGGTTGCCGCTATAGGCTGTTCTATTCTTCTGTCCTTCATCATTAGCGGAATCCATTTCATCAGCTGTTCCGGGTTATCGGAGAATTCCATCCCCTGAAACAACGGATTTTTCGAAAGCGCTTCATATCTTTTTTTCAAAAAAGCAACATCTGTTTCCCCTTGGACAAAGCTCATATGGGGTACGGCCACAATAAAATCCCGCGGGTTTTGTATCCGTTTGCTATTTACCAGATAAGACCAGAATTGCTTGGAGAACTGATATTCTTCATTTACTTTTACAGCCTTGCTAATATCGATGGATCCATCCGGCCCCTCTACAGTGTAATTCAGCTCGCACAGTGAAGAATGCCCCGTTCCCGCATTATTCCATTCGTTAGAGCTCTCCTCACCTGCACCTGCCCGCCGCTCAAACACGGTGATGGTCCAGTCCGGGACTAATTCTTTCAGCATAGAACCTAACGTCGCACTCATGATTCCGGCACCAATTAAAATAACGTCTGTTTTTGTTTGTTGGTTGCTCATGTTTACCCGTCCTTCTACCCTACGATTTGCAGGAAGATTCAGGCGCTCCTGCTTAGGCGCTATAACAAGCTAGGGCGCAACTTCGTCACACACCTTTTTTGGATCAATGATGACCTGATCTTAGTGTATCACTATTACATATAAATTTTAATATTTATCTAGTTTTTTATATAACATAGTGAATCCCTTAAGCTCAGGAACAACTTGCAGCCATCAACCAGTACTCCCCTCATAACTCCGCCAAACTAAAGAAACGGCTGGATCAGATTCTCCTGATCCAGCCGTTTCTTTAGTTTGTTACCATATGTTCATAAGACGGGACCGTATCCGCTTATTCTTATATGATGTCCAGCATGGCGGCCGCAATCGCCTGCCCATCCTCCCGGCTGATCTCGAAATGACCATAACGGAAGCTATACCCCCAGTTTCGATTCCCGCGTGTGAAGCTAAGCTCATTCAATAGATCCGCAATCTTCACTTCCCGGCACGGAAAATAGCGGATATTCCGGCGGTAGGGCACAAAGGTTTCGGACATCGGATAGGGGTAGATGGTGTCATCTTCAATCTGACCAATGGCAGTGAACGCCTGGAGAACCTCCCCCTTCGCCATATCCGTCCGTGGAGAATAATATATCAGCCAATCGCCACGGCTCATCCGCCGCAAAGGTGCTGACTTACCATGGTTGAGCTGGGCGAATCCACCGAGCACCCCCCGCTTCACATGAGAAGCGGAGACAACCCCGATCCAGCAGCGGCTCTGCTCGCTTATACTTTGCATTCTAGAAATGCCCTCAACCGGTCCATCTGCAGAAGATGATGACGATAGTGCATTTCAATAAGCAAAAACCATTCTACGGAGTTGAGTGGACCGAATCGCGGATGGGGTACCGTATTCTGCAGAGATGCCTGTTCAAGCTTCGGCAAGGTTTCTTTCATTCGGCCGATCACAGTATTCAATCCCTGAATTAACTGTTCTTTGCTCTCCGGCTGCACCGGGGTATATTGTGGAGAAGGCGGGACATGGACACGGATAGGCGGAAAGCTTCCTTGATCAAAGATCTCTGCACCCGCTCTTGTCTTTTCCGCGATAGGGGTAACAGAATCCTCACCTGGAGCAAGGCATTGTTCAACATTGCGAAGCTGCATATACAGAGCCGAGTTAATCAGATGCAGATACATTTGCCCAAGTGACCACTCGTCCTCACTTGGCTGACGATTCAACTCCTCCATACTGAAACCATCCAGTTGATGGAGATAGTAATTTGCCGTTTCTTCAAACCGCTGCAACGCTTCGGTAGTATTCATACTTTTCGAACAGCTCCTTTATCTTGATCTAATCTGATTATACAAAACGCTACTGACAACGTTATGTCAGTAGCGTTTTAATTCTTTTTCAGCTTCGTCACAAACCCGGTTCCGCAAAGACCCTCCCGCCGCCAGGCTTCTTACTTGATGACTTCATAACAGATCGATACCATCTGACCCATACGCTCCAGCCCTGTCAGCTTCAGATTGCCGGGAACTGTTCCCGCAGGAAATAACGGAATCCCCTCGCCAAGCAGCTTCGGAATCAGGGTTAACTGCACTTCATCGATCAGTTCATGCTCCAGGAACGCCTGCACCAGCTGGCCGCCCCCCACCAGCCAGACATCCCCATCGGTCATGGCCTGCAGCCGCGGGATCAAGCTGTCCAGCGCCTCGTCGGTAAAATGAACATACTTGTCTGGAGCTTGCTCTCTTCTGGTCAGAACGTAACAAGGCTTGCCGGCATAAAGAAATTCATCCGAAATCTTCAGCACCTCATCATAGGTAAGTCTTCCCATAACCACTACGCCAACGCCCTTGTAAAAATCACCGTAGCCGTTGTCGCCCCCATCCCCTTGAACATCATAGAGCCAATCCACTGAGCCGTCTAACCTAGCAATATACCCGTCCAGACTCATGGCAACATACAGCACAACTTTACTCTGCTTCATTGTTCATCGCTCCTCTCATGCTTTCATGATAAACTGGAACTATGACAATATACGTCGTAATTAAATGAGGTGCAAAAAATGAACGAACGACGGCTAGCCATGATGCAAATCATCGACTCCCGCAAAAAATTTACTGCCCGTGAGTTGGCCGACCGCTTTGGGGTATCCCTGCGAACGATTCAGCGCGATCTCGACTACCTGCAGCAGATCGGCTTCCCGTTATATGCCGAAGTAGGTGCCCATGGCGGTTACCGGGCGCTGCCTAACCGGATTCTGCCACCGCTGCGGCTTACGCCTAACGAAGCTCTGGGCCTCTTCCTGATGCTTCAGGTCATGGAGCAAATCCAGAGCTTCCCCTATGAGTCGTTTCGGACGCACCTGGCGGAGCATTACTATGCCAGCCTGCCGCCTGACGTGAAGGATTCCATCGACCGGATGCGCAGCCACATCGCCGTCCTCCAGCAGCAGCCTGCACAGCCCGCGCCATTTACGACAGCTATTCTGCAAGCAGCAATTGCCAAGAAGCAGATTGCGTTCACCTACCGCTCGCGGAGCGGAACGAAGGATGTACAAGCAACTCCTGTCGGCATCTACCTGGAGAACGGCTACTGGTATATGCCCGCCAAGAAAGGCGAGCGTGTGATTCTGTACCGCGCCGATCGGATTCTGCAGTTGGAGGTGCTGGAACAAGAGGACCCCTCCGCTCCAGATCTGCAGGAGTGGCTGGGAGCTGCTGATGAGCGGCCCCGATTGGAGGTTACGCTGTGGTTTACCGCCTTTGGAGCCCGGCTGGCTGAATCTGATCCAATGTTTCACTCTCTACAGTTGGCAGAACTCCCTCCTGGATACGCCTATCTTTGGAAGGGCAGCGTTCCTGTGGAAGAGTTCCCTTATACAGCACGGGGGCTGCTGAAGTTCGGACCCGAAGTGAAGGTCGTAGAGCCGCCCCAGCTGCAGGAGACCGTTATCCAACTGCTGGAGCTCAGCTTGAAGCCGTACCGGTGCTTAGACTAGCTCATACAATGATGGATCTACGCCCTGAACAAAAGGCGTCCATTCCCCTGTCGTATACAGTAAAAGCCGGTGCATTGCCCGTGTGCATGCTGTATAAAAGAGCTTGCGCTCGCTCTCCCGGTCATAGGACTGCGGGGAAGCATCGTAGATCAGCACTGCATCAAATTCAACGCCTTTAGCGAGATAGGCAGGAATAACTAGCGTACCCTTTTCAAAAGTGGGGGTGTTCTTTGTGATCAGCCGCAGCTCTTTGGAACCCCCGGCTGTCAAAGTCTCGTAAGCTTCTCTGCTCTCGGCGGCAGTCTTCGTTATAACAGCGATGGATGTAAACCCTTCAGCCTGAAGCGCCGCCAGATCTGCCGCTATTCGTTCCGCCCGTTTCCCGCTGCACTCCATTTTCAGGAGGGACGGCTTCCTGCCGCCTCTGTCAAACGGCACAATTGCATCTCCGCCCGGCAAAAGCGACTTCGTAAACTCCACAATTGGACGGGTGGAGCGATAGCTGCGGATCAGAAGAAACTGACTGGTTGCCGCTTCGCCATACAGCCGAACTAACGGGGAGTCCATCCCATGCAAATTCGTTGCCTGCGTAAAGATGGCCTGACCGAAATCACCGAGTACCGTCATACGGGCACGGGGAAAGAGTCTTTTGAGGAACTCATACTGAAACATCGAATAATCCTGGCCTTCATCGATGAGGATATGCCGCACTTGCGTGTTGGTCCGGGCACCTTCGACAAGCTCTTTCAGATATAGATACGGTGTAGCATCTTCATGATAGAGTTCGTTCCGGCCCAGCTTTTCTTGGGTCTGCCTGCAGATTTCCGCCCAAAGCTCCGGTACCTCAGCTTCATTCGTCATCTCCCTGTATGCCGCCTCGTCTCTGAACAACTGGCTGTACAGTCCAACCATGTCTATGAACGAGAACTGTTTTACGCTCCGTCTAAGTGGTTTGAATTCCTCTTTCACAATCATTCGGCTGAGCAGCTCTTCCTCCCGCTCGGCAAAATCGAAATCACTCTCATCCGGACGACGTTGGTTGTGCAGGATTTCGTATATTCGGGCGTACTTTTCGGCAAAGTCAAAGACCCCCTGCTCTTTATGCAGCATACTGAACACCTCAGCGTACTGCTCTCCATCGAGGTAGTTCAGCTCCTCCTGTACCCAAGGCGCTTCCTGCTCCTTCTTCTCCAGCCGGGTCAGCTCCTGCAGCAGCCATTTTTGTACCAGTGCGATGCGGTTCGTGAGGCGAATGGAGGAGTCATAGCTGTAAAACTTTGCTTTGATTTGCTCGCCCGGAATTAACACGCGATCCCGGAAACGGATATCGTCAAACCTCATTCCCTCCTTCACCAGCCACAACGAATAACCGCGGAGTGCCTGAAGGTAAGCTTCAGAAGCCTTATATTGAATTCCATTCATACGAGCCTCATAACCCTGAGCCTGCTGCTCAGTCAACACATATTCGATCTGATCAAACGGGTCTTCTAAGCAAAACGTTGAGGCAAGCCAATTGTCCAGATATTCCTGGAAGGTGGTCTGCTGCATGTTTTCCTCTCCGAGTTCGGGAAGAACAGTGGATACGTAGCTGTTGAACATGGGGTTAGGTGAAAAAAGAACGATCTGATCCGCGGTGAGTCTTTCACGGTGTTTATACAGCAAGTAAGCCACACGCTGCAGCGCCGCAGAAGTTTTCCCGCTGCCGGCCGCTCCCTGCACAATAAGCATTTGACTGTTATCGTTGCGGATGATCGCGTTCTGTTCTTTTTGAATTGTCCCCACGATGCTCTTCATTTGTGCATCGGCCCCCTGACCGAGCACCTGCTGCAGTAACTGGTCACCGATAGTTATACTCGAATCGAATACATTATGGAGATGGCCGTCACGGATCTGATACTGCCGCTTCAGCTTCATGATCCCGGTGATGCGCCCTCCCGGCGTTTCAAAGGCTGCCTCTCCTGGAGGATAGTCATAGTATAGACTCGCCATAGGGGTACGCCAGTCGTACACCAGAAAGCTCAGGCCATCCGCATCGACGAAGGACGACACCCCAATATACACCTGCTCAGTGATACCCTGGCCTTCTTCCTGAAAATCAACACGCCCAAAATATGGAGATGGCAGTAGCCGGTTCATATTTTTCCATTGCTGCAACAATCGTCCGTGGCTCCGTTCCCGTTCGGATAACACGGCAGTTTGCTGATTGATCGTGAAGAACGTCTCTTCAAAATCCTCATCCGTACTCGTGTTGACCGTAACCTCATCCCAAAACCTTTTGCGGATATCGGCTGCCTGCTCCCTTAATTGACTTATCTTGGGCTCCAGCTCAACAATCCTCTCCTCCAGCTTATCCATCACCAGATCCAGCCGCTGCTGCTCCTGCCGCCATTCATTTGAGTCCATCATTCCTGAATACACTCCTTCTCAAACTAAGTTAGAAACAAGTAGAAACGGCATCACCGTCCTTTTTTAAGGACGGCACCGTTTCAGCGAGAAATAGAAGGATAATTTATAGCGCGAATCATATAAATTCTTATATTTTGAAAAAAGGACGGTTGACAAAACGTAAATTCTTTTGCTATAATCAAAGTATAAAGATGATCAATAAGTCTGTCTTTATGTCATGAACATCGACAGCCCTTCAACTTTAACATATTGCTTCTTTGTATGCAATGATTATATAGGTCTTAGCCTGGCGCGTCTGCCAGGCTTTTTCTATTTCATTACCCCGCTTCGCCCTCTAGGTCAGCCTGCCAAGACAACCTCATTCATCACACAAAAAAAGCATTGGGTCCTGTGAACGGACCCAATGCTTTTATAGATAATTATCTTCTGATTACTTAATAATGACGTATTCCAGGTTAACCAGTTTGGCATAAGTAACAATCTGGTCTGTAGTTAGATTCAAGGAAACCACGGTATGGTGGCCGCCGCCGTTCTCAATCCATGCTTTAACCCCGTCCTGGAAGTTCGGCTTCACGTTCCATAGTACACGGGCTACTGGAAGATTGGGAGCAGGAACTGTTGGTTCAAATGCAGTAACCTCATTGATCAGCAATTTGTAATGAGTGCCGAAGTCAGCCATGGACACAACCACACCGTCTCCTGCCTTGCCGTCAAACACCAGTCGGGCCGGATCTTCACGATCACCAATACCGAGCGGAGACACGAGGACTTTGGGCTTATTGCTTGCCAGTGTCGGGTCAACCTCAAGCATATGGGATTGAAGGATTGATTCCTGACCTGCTGCCATTTCATAGGTGTAATCTTCCATGAAACCAGTGTTTTGATTGTGGCTCATTACTTTCAGCAGACGATCAAGGGCAGCGGTCTTCCAGTCCCCTTCACCAGCAAATCCGTATCCTTGTGCCATCAGACGTTGAACGGCCAGACCCGGAAGCTGTTTCATACCGTAGAGGTCCTCGAAGTTTGTTGTGAAGGCCGTGTAGCCGCCATGATCCAGGAAGCGCTTGAGGGCAATTTCATAGCTTGCCTGCACTTTTACACTGGCTTCCCAGGCTTCCTTGCTGTAAGTACCATAGTCAAATTCATAAGCTTTGGAATACTCCGCGAACAAAGCATCGATTTCTTCTTCCTTCACAGCATTCACATACCCAACAAGGTCGCCAATTCCGAAGTAATCCACGGTCCAGCCAAATTGAATCTGGGCTTCAACCTTATCGCCTTCGGTAACGCCAACATTCCGCATGTTGTCGCCAAAGCGGGCCACTTTGATATTGAAGCTTTCATTGTAAGCAACCGCTACATCCATCCACTCTGCAATTTGCTTCTGAACTTCCGCGCGTCCCCAATATCCTACTACTACTTTATTCTGTTTTTTCAGACGGGCGTTGATAAATCCATATTCACGGTCACCATGTGCTGCCTGGTTGAGGTTCATGAAGTCCATATCAATGGTTGCCCAAGGAATACTCTCATTGTATTGTGTAGCCAGATGAAGCAGCGGCTTCTGCAGCATTTTTGTACCGCGGATCCACATTTTCGCAGGTGAGAAGGTATGCATCCAGGTGATGACACCGGCAACTTCGTCACGATAGTTGACTTCTTTCATGAGGGTAGTGATTTTGTCTGCAGTGACTGCCAGATCCTGCAATACAAGCGGATAAGGCAGTACGCCGCTCTTATTCAAGGCATCGGTCATTACTTGTGCATTTGCTTTTACTTCTGCTAACGCTTCTTCACCATACAGATGTTGTGAACCTACGACAAACCAGAATTCTTTTGCACCTACTGTTGACATGATTCATCCTCTTTTCATAAATTATTAGTTGGTATTACTTCTGCCCGTAGTAGGCATCTTTCCCGTGTTTACGCAGATAGTGTTTATCCAGAATGCGCTGCGGCAATTCTTCAGCAAAACTATTCAATTGCCGTGCGAATAAATTCATTTTCGAAACCTCTTCAAGCACGACACTGTTCATGACTGCGGATTTGGCATCTTTGCCCCAGGTGAACGGAGCATGACCCTTAAGCAGGACACCGGGTACTGCTAAAATATCAAGTCCGCGCTGCTCAAACGTCTCGATAATGACACGGCCGGTTTCCGCTTCATAACCACGGTCAATCTCCTCTTGGGTTAAGAAACGGGCGCAGGGAACGGAACCATAGAAGGTATCTGCATGAGTAGTCCCCATAACAGGTACATCCAGACCCGCTTGAGCCCAAATGGTCGCCCAAGTCGAATGGGTATGCACAATACCGCCGATCTCTGCGTAATGCTTATACAGTACGGCATGAGTTGGTGTATCTGAAGAAGGTCTCATCTCTCCTTCAACCACATTGCCGTCGAAATCAACAACTACCATATCACTGGCTTTCATCGTGTCATAGCTGACACCACTAGGCTTGATAACGAATAAGCGGCTCTCGCGGTCAACAGCGCTTACGTTCCCCCATGTGTATTTTACAAGCCCATGTTTAGGCAAATCCAGATTCGCTTGAAATACTTCTTCTTTCAGTTGCTCTAACACGTCAACCCCTCCAGTTTTCCACTAGATTATCTACAGCAGCCTGCTCAATTGCCAGACCTTGAGTGTAGCGCTCCATAAATGCTTCGAATCCCTTCACGTCGGAGCCGTCAGGATAAATCTCCTGTCCTTCAGTATCCTTAAATACTTTCTGGTCGAGGAAGTCTTCCAGGCTTTCTTGCTGATCCTTGTTACTCATGTAAGAAGCCAGAATAGCCATCCCCCATGCTCCGCCTTCACCGGCTGTAGCCATCACGGATACCGGGACATTTAAGGCAGCTGCAACAATTTTCTGTCCGACGATAGGGGTTTTAAATAAACCGCCGTGTGCCAGAATTTTGTCAATTTCGACATTTTCCTTCTTTGTCAGGATATCCATCCCGATTTTCAATGCACCAAAAGCAGTGAACAGATGAGTGCGCATGAAATTAGCCAGATTGAAACGGCTCTCAGGGGAACGTACAAACAATGGCCGGCCTTTTTCCATTCCGGTGATATTCTCGCCTGAGAAGTAACCATAGCTAAGCAATCCGCCGCCATCCGGGTCTGCTTCCAGCGCCTTATTGAACATCACACCGAATAAATGATTCGTGTCCGCCTTCTGCCCCATAGCCTCATAGAATTCACGGAACAAGCCCAGCCAGGCGTTGATATCACTTGAACAGTTGTTGGCATGAACCATCCCGACCGGATTGCCGCCCGGTGTAGTCACCAGATCAATTTCCGGGTATACCGCCGTAAGCTCCTTCTCTAATACAAGCATAGCAAAAACCGAAGTTCCCACGGAGACGTTGCCCGTCCGTTTTCTGACACTATTCGTAGCAACCATGCCTGTTCCCGCATCACCTTCCGGAGGACAGAGCGAAATCCCTGGCTGCAGATTTTCGGATTTATCTAAGATTCTGGCTCCCGCTGCCGTTAATGCACCCGCCAGCTGACCTGAAATATGGACCTCTGGAAGAATATCTTTCAGCTTCCAGGAGTAGCCTTTGGCCGCAATGAGCTCATCAAACTGCTTAACCATGGATTCGTTGTAATCATGTGTAGTTTCATCGATCGGGAACATGCCCGAAGCGTCTCCGACACCGATAGCCTTATTTCCAGTCAGCAGCCAGTGAATGTACCCGGAGAGCGTCGTAATAAAATCAATACGGGGAACATGTTCTTCTTCGTTCAATATCGCTTGATACAGGTGAGCAATACTCCAGCGCTCAGGAATGTTGAATTGAAATTTATCAGTTAACTCTTTTGCTGCAGCACCGGTTGTCGCATTCCGCCAAGTCCGGAACGGAACAAGCAGCTTACCCGCGCTGTCAAAAGCCATATACCCGTGCATCATTGCGGAGAAGCCTATAGAACCCACTGTTCGAATGGTGATTCCATATTTCCGTTCAACCTCTTGCTTCATTCCACTATAAGCCTCTTGCAGGCCCGCGATAATACCCTCTAAGTTGTACGTCCAATACCCGTCTACCAGAAGGTTCTCCCACTCATAACTTCCAGATGCGATTGTTTCAAAACGATGATCAATCAGCACTGCCTTGATACGTGTGGATCCAAATTCGATCCCAAGTGAGGTTTCTCCCTTGAGTATCGCTTGTTTGATGTCTTGATCCATGCACACGTTACTCCTCTCCGAACAACTGTTTTAACCGCCATAATAGAAAGAAGGCGCTTTCCCTTATTTACAGTTTCAGTATATTTTTTGTTCGTACATTTGTCAACACACATTGATAGTTATACTTACAAATATTACGAATACCATGGGATTTTTATCATATTTCAGCTGAAGTATTAGTACATGTAAGACAATAGTATCTAATCAGCTTATAATTATGCTAAAATATGTACATACAAATATTACGGATGGATAAATTGGTATTAGAACAACCAGGAAAGAAGGAGTACAGTGAAACCAAAGTATCAGGTCATTCTTGAGGATATCAAAAGCAATATTCTTTCAGGAACATACAGCATAGGAAATCAGATTCCCACGGAATCTGCCTTGCAGGATATGTATAAGGTTAGTCGGCAGACCGTTCGAAAGGCTATTCTGGAACTATCCAATGAGGGTTTCTTAAGAAGTGAAAAAGGCTCGGGGACTTATGTCAGCAACCAATTCCGGTCAAAAACCGGCGGGAATTCCAATAATAAAACAATCGGAGTCATCACGACCTACATTTCTGATTACATCTTCCCTTCTATTATCCGCGGGATTGAATCCAGATTAAATGAAGATAATTATTCATTGCTATTAGCCAGTACCAATAATGATGTCGAACAGGAAAAGAAAGCTCTGGAGATGATGCTGTCCTTTGGTGTGGATGGTCTTATTATTGAACCTACGAAGAGCAATTTATACAATCCCAATATCGCTTACTACCTGTCGTTCAAGGAACAGGATGTTCCATTCATCATGATTAATGCTTATTATGAAGAACTCGAAGTCCCATTCTTTTGTCTCGATGACGTACAGTCCAGCTATCTGGCCACCAAAGAGTTGATCACTAACGGACATACACAGATTGGGATCATTGCCAAAATGGATGATTTACAAGGAAAGTATCGGATGAAGGGGTATATCAAAGCTCTCGGAGAAGCCAAATTACGCTTTCACCCGGAGCAGGTACTATCATTCTATACAGAAACCAAGCAGGACCTGTCCACCAATCTGAAGACATTCCTAACCGAAAATAGAGGCGGATTAACAGCGATTGTCTGCTATAACGACGAGGTAGGCCTGGAAGTCGTACATGTGTGCAGACAACTTGATATATCTGTTCCTGAGGACTTATCTATAATTGGTCAGGATAACTCCTATATTGCCAAAAATGCAAACATCAAACTGACGACATTGACACACCCGCAGGAACAAATGGGACGTGATGCCGCCGATTGGGTGATTAAGAAACTGCAAGGGAAGAAGGATTTAAGAAACAGCACCTATTATCAGCCTGTGTTAATTGAAGGGGAGACGGTAAGGAAGAGATAGGCGAAACCCTTGTGGATCAAGGATTTCGCCTATGGAGCAAGTTGGATTCTTAAGTTCCTATTTCCGGATACCGCGCTGCCATACTTCGCGAATCGATAACGTATCCGAGATCGTTACTGTTGGGTCCCCGTCAACCAAGACCAGGTCCGCCCTCGCCCCCGTAACGATATGCCCGCGATCATTCAGGCCGAAACGGCGGGCAGTTTTTGAGGTAGCTGACTGTAAGGCTTCTATGGGTGTGAATCCCGCTTCTACTAGTAACTGCATCTCATGGTGTACGCTGACTCCATGGGCAAGCCCGCCCAGCGATGGAACCGGTACGGAGACGTCCGTACCCACCAGGATGTCTACACCTGCACGATGAAGATCCATTACATTCCGGTAGTTGTCATCCATGCTGCCTTGCGGATACGTATTGAAGCTGGCATTCAGAGTATCGATCCATTCCGGACTGAGCTTGGGGCTCACACGCGGATCCTTCGCCAATTCCGTTGCGGGGTGACCGATAATCGAGGAGTTCAAGACAAGGCACGGCGTAACGAACGCGTCAGCCTCAGCAATCAATTTCACCAGATCTGGAGTGGTTTCAGGGCGGTCAATGAATAAGTGAGCCAGTCCCTCCACCCCAACCTCTATAGCTTGCCGGGCAGAATCGGCAGTCAATACATGGGCAATCGCAATCTTGTGATGACGATGCGCTTCCTCTACAGCCGTTCTTAGAATATCCTGGCTTAAAACAGGCAGTCCGGGCGCAGCCAATACCGTGCCTTCCTCAATCATAATCTTGATATAGTCGGCTCCCGCACTAACTTGTTCGCCCACAAATGCCAGCGCTTCGTCCCGGCTGGTTACCGTAGGCGCCTCCCCATGATCATGCGAGTGGGCAGCCAGCATAGCGTTACGGTCTTCTTCGCTCATCTTCTCCAATTCCTTCAGTACAAAATCCGGAATTTCTCCATCCCCCGGCATGAGCTCATCGGGATGTCCCCCAGGAGGTGTGACTGCCATCCCGGCAGATCGTACGTCTGCAATATCATCGAACCCTTTCAATTGTGTCTCGCGGCCGCTTTTGGTGAACCCGCCCATCATCTCCAATTCAGTTGTAACTCCGAATTTCAATGCGTCGCGCAAGCCCTCTACGGAAGTGTGAACGTGCGCATCAATCAGCCCCGGCAGCAAAGTCCCTCCTTGTGCATCAATAATGGCGGCATGCTCCGGTATTTCCCCGCCTACCGATAGGATCTGTCCGCCTTCGATCAGGACCGTCGTGGCTCGGATCACTTTTTCGCCGTCAAATATACGCGCATTGGTGATTGCAGTTATCATCCTGTTACCCTCCTAATATGAAATATGATTTATTTATGTTAGAAACATAACACTTAGAATACTAACTGTCAATTATATAATTAATTGATCTCTAAGTTTTAGTGTTCATCTGACAATCCGTATTCGTAAAAATAAAAATAGATCCCTTTCTCGAAGAAGAAAGGGATCTATTACGGCGGTCTGTCTCCATACATTTATCCTCAGGCTTGCTCCCAATTCCTCCGATACAAGCGGGAAGGACGGTGTCCCCCATTTTCCGTGTAGTGATCGGTTTCGGACACGAGATTAGCCACCTTACGCCGGAAGGCAGCCTTCAGCAGTTCCTTGTCCAGAATCACCTCATACACCTGCTGCAATTCCGTCAGGGTAAACAGCTTCGGCATCAGGTGCAGGGCAATATCGGTATCATTTGTTTGGTTTCGCAGTCGCTCGATAGCGCAAGCAATGACTTTCCCATGATCAAAAGCCAATCCGTCATTCGACATGATAGAGTAAACAACTGACCTAGAGGTTGGCTTTGCCGTTACGGTCCGGTTGATAACTGCCGTCAGCTCTTCTCCTTCGGCACTAAGCTTAAGCTCGTAGGTCAAGGTTTTGACGTATCCTTCGTCCAGCAATTCCCTTTGCTCCCGCAGCAGCCGGTAGCTCACCTTGAACCAGGCAGCATCTTCGGCATCGTCACCCGCCTTTAGCTGAAACCGGCTGCTGTCGATTAAAGCCATATAGCTACAGCTCACCACCCAGGTACGGGGATCACGCCCGACATCGGTAAAGGTATGGAGCTGTTCCAAGTATACGTCATCAACGCCCGTTTCCTCGCTCAGTTCCCGCGCGGCAGCCTGATCGGCGTTCTCGTCCGGCCGGATGAAACCGCCGGGCAGCGCCCATTTTCCCAAGAAGGGATGCCCTCCCCGGCGAATGAGCAGGATACGCAGCTCTTTTTCCGGAAGCTTGCGGTAGTTGTCCGTCTCCGTTTTCGTCACCGTAAAAATGACCATATCCGCCGCCATCGAAGGCCGCTCGTAATCCCCTGCCCGGTACTGCTCCAAAAATTCACGCTCTGTAAGTCCGTCACGATCCACCAATTCCAACGGCTCCGCCTCCCTGGTTCTTTTCTTTTAGTTTTGCAGTTCTCCGAAAAAATTGCAATAAGGCTCAAACTTCGCTAACACCGCGTCTACCTTACGCATACGTTCCTCCAGCGTTCCTCTTAACGTAATAAAGGGAATCCGCCGCTCCTTCAAATCCGCTAGGATTTGCTTATGAAAAACATGGCGCTTCTGATCGCCGCTGCGATCCCACGTGTCGTCGTAAGGAATATCGTCGTCGCACAGGAAAAACAAATCATACCGTTGCGCGTTCTCCAGAGCGATCCGGGTCAGAAGCTCCGGAGCCCGTCCGTGGTAATCCAAGGCATACATATAAGTGGTAATCGCATTCGTATCGACAAAGAGATACCGGTCTGCTTCCAGCAACGCCTGCTCTTCCCGCTTCATATGGCCCACGGCAATTTCATCAAAGGCACTGAGGCCGATCCGGCGGTCCACCTGATGCTCAGTCCAATAATCCCGTCCGTACTCACTGGCAAAGGTTGTCTGATACCGCCGGGCTAATGCTTCGGTGATGGTTGACTTACCGGTTGACATTGCTCCCATAAAAACCACTTTTGTGATTAAATCCCGGTACACGATATCACTTACATAATCCCGGTATTTATGAGGATCGGAACGGATCATTGTAGCCGATACCGGTACATGCTGGCGAGCTTCATCCACCCGCCGGTCTGCTGCACCTAATGCGATGCTCATATGCCCGCCATAGAACTCACTCGAATAAAAGTGGGTCACTTGCTCTCCCTGAAGCAGCCCCAGAATATACAGCTCTTCCCGGATCTCATGCTCCCTGTCGTCCGAGTACCCATCCGGGCCATCCCAGGCTTCGATTACCCGAACCAGCGGATAGAGCTTACGGATCCAGCCCGCCCGGATATGCAGCGGAATCGACGTAACCATCGTCTCGTAAATGACCACGATCAATTCATCTACCTCCTGCAGCGCCGTCTCGATCATGTACTGGTGTCCTTTATGCAGCGGAGCGAACTTCCCGAGCGTTAATCCAAGAGTCTTCATGCGAGTGCCTCCTTAGCCCCTTTATTCCAGTTATAATAGCCGTATGCCGCGTTAATCAGGTAGGCGCTCCACATGACGACCATTAGCAGGCCCTCACTGCTGCCTTCCAGCGTCCGGATCACCCATAACAGCACCGTAAACATATTCAACACAATATAGACCAGCCATTGTTCCTTGAATCTTCTTACCATCAAAATCGTGGCCACTATGGATAACACTGTCGTTATGGCATCGATGTAAGGCGAATTCTGCCCCGAAATGAATGATAGACTGAACCCCAGCAGCAGGGAACCCACAATACAGACCGCCAAAGCGAGGAACATACCTTTAAGCTCCATCTGGCGCATAGACAGCTTGCCACTCTGAAAATTCTTCTTCCACATGTAGAAGCCGGCAACATTCATCGGGACAAAGAACATCAAATTCAGCATCACTTCGCCAAACAATCCGTTGACATAAGCCAAATAAGCGTAGCCGAAGGTATTATACATTCCAAAAACATAACTCATCAGCTTCCCCTTTGCCGTAAGCACCACACATAGCACTCCGGTGATAAAGACTGTGAAACCGAGAAAAGAATCCTTGGAAAGAAACGTAAAACTGACAGCAATTAAAGTAAACAAAACCAGCCAGACCACTTCGAACAACTTCCATCCCCCCACGGCCCTTTTCATATTACATCCCCTCCGCTTCCCTGTTTATTCTTGCTGAAAATGACTTAATTCAAATTCTTAGTAACATGTTGATATTTTCTATTTGTTACTATCAAGATAACAGAGAATCCGGCATTATTCAAGTCAAATCCCCCTTCAGCGCAGAACAAAACGGCCTCAGTCCCATGAAACCAGAACCAAGGCCGCTTAGAACATGAACATTTACCGCTAACCTTTCTGCCGTTCCATCAAATAAAACATATAATCAGTCGGAACTCCGGTATATCCCAGCTGCCTCCGGACCGTCTTCATAATGTTTGGCGACTCCATATGCCATTTCCCGGATCCGGCGCTTCAGCTCCAGCGGTTCCTGAATGCGAATGGCTGTACCGAACGTCATCAGGTACATCGGAAGATACTTATTCATCGTCGGGACGTCGAGCAGAAACCGTGCCTCCCGGTCGGTCCGTTCCGTTAAATAATGACGCAGATGCCAGTGGCCGCAAACCGCGTTCAGCGTGCCTGGCTCTCCCTCGATGCGGATAACGGTCAGCGGTCCATCTGCCTCCCGCCTCTGCTCAGATTGATCACGGAAATAGACGGACGCAGAGAACCCCTCCGGCTTTTCGAACCGCGCTTCAGTCGGCTCCAGCCGTGCAATGCGGTCCACACGGAATGTCCTCACTGCCTGCGACCGCCGGCAGAATGCGACAGCGTACCATTCGTTTCGGTCGTACGCCAACCCGTACGGATCGATATCACGTTCGCTCGCCAGCTCCGCATTCACTTTACGGTAGGCGATGTGGAGCGTTCGCCCGTCCTTGGCTGCCTGCTCCAGGTCCTTAAGCAACAGAACGGCGGAAGGCGGACGCACCGGAGTGATTACATCCAAGCCGCTCGTCTGAAGGGACAGATCGTGGCGCTGCTCCTCATGTAGTCCATTCTCCACCTTCTTCAATGCGCTTTCCAGCTCCTCTGTATAGGGATAGCCCGCGCCTTGCGCAAATTTAAACGCGTCCATGAGTGCCTTCAGCTCTACAGAGTTGAAGAACAATGGCGTCTCCTTGAAATTCCCCAAAATACGAATACCGCCTTCATGACCTGACTCGGCAACAACCGGTACACCGCTGGCGCATAATGCGTCTATATACCGGTACACGGTGCGGACGCTGATCTCCAAATTGTCCGCGATCTGCGCAGCGGTAAGCTTCCTTCCAGATCGCAGCATCCACAGCATGGACAGCATGTTATCCCACTTCGCCACCGGGAGCCCCCCTTTCCTCGAGTACATGAAACTGATTTGAGTATAGTGTAATTCTACTACGATTCCATTCTTGGAGTTATGTCACATCCAACCTTACACCCAATGTTGTATACTATTTTTTTTGCATCCGCTGTGGGATCTAATATGGGCCTCTGAAAGTTGCAAACGTCTCATAATGGGTATTCTTACTAAGGGATGATACTTTGAACACACAATTTTGTTACCACCAAGGGAGGAAGTATCAGCATGGCTGATTTTAACAAACAAAGAATCGTGGAGAGTGTTCCGCAACGGGGGTTTTTTGGACATCCTAAAGGGTTGTTTACACTGTTCTTTACAGAGTTTTGGGAACGCTTTTCCTACTATGGAATGAAAGCTATCCTTGTTTATTATATGTATTACGAACTGAGTCAAGGCGGACTCGGCATGGAGGAGAGCACCGCTCTCGCCATTATGTCAATTTATGGTTCGCTTGTCTATATGTCCGGGATTATTGGCGGATGGTTAGCGGATCGGGTATTCGGAGCGTCGAAGGCTGTATTCTACGGCGGTAGCTTAATCATGCTAGGGCATATCACCTTGGCCATCCCGGGAAGTGTTTCATTATTTTTTGTTTCCATGGTTTTAATCGTACTGGGTACGGGCTTGCTGAAGCCTAATGTATCCAGTATTGTAGGTCAACTGTACAGTGAAGACGATGGCCGCCGGGATGCTGGCTTCAGTATTTTCTACATGGGCATCAACCTGGGGGCATTCATCGCTCCGCTAATTGTAGGAACCATCGGGATGGATTACAATTTCCACCTGGGCTTCAGTATTGCAGCCGTCGGGATGTTTCTGGGATTAATCATGTTTGCCTCTACCAAGAAAAAAAACCTCGGTCTTGCAGGTACTTTAGTGGCAAGCCCGTTATCAGGTGCGGAACGTAAAAAAGTGTCTCTTTTATTCGGTACCGGGGCAGTACTTCTCGCTGTTATCGTTGCGGTTACGATTCCATTAGGTCTGTTAACGTTTAAATCCTTTATCGTGATCGTAGGGATTCTGGGGATTCTGATTCCAACCCTATATTTCATTGTCATGTACCGAAGCCCAAGAACAACCAGTGTAGAACGCTCAAGACTCATTGCTTATATTCCGCTGTTTATTGCAGCGATTATGTTCTGGGCTATTCAAGAGCAAGGGTCAACCATCCTTGCCAGTTATGCAGATAAACGTACAGAGCTCCATTTTGCCGGACTGCATATTTCGCCAGCCTGGTTTCAGTCTTTAAATCCTTTGTTTGTTATCACGTTAGCCCCCCTGTTCGCCTGGTTATGGGTGAAGCTTGGAAAACGGCAGCCCACGATACCAAAGAAATTCGCCTTGGGTCTATTGTTTGCCGGATTGTCCTTCCTTGTGATCCTCTTGCCGGCTTACTTTGGGGGTGAGAATTCACTGGTTAATCCTTTATGGCTCGTGCTTAGCTATTTCATCGTTGTGGTGGGGGAACTATGCTTGTCTCCTGTAGGATTATCGGCAACGACCAAACTAGCACCCTCCGCCTTCTCCGCTCAGACCATGAGCTTATGGTTCTTATCCAATGCGGCTGCCCAAGCGATTAATGCGCAGATTGTGAGATTTTATTCGCCTGAGACTGAGATGGTATACTTTGGTGTCATTGGAGGAGCGGCAATCCTCCTCAGTATTCTGCTCTACTCGTTCTCCTCAAAAATTCAGGGGTATATGAAAGGGATACAGTAAAAGAATTAATCCAGATAATTGAGGAGCACCAGATTTATGGTGCTCCTTTTTTGTCGGTTAACTAGTTCAACGATGAGTACGCCATAGTTTGCTTTTAGCCCAACTTATGATACGGTTTACCCTGCTTTTTTTATCGGCAAGTTAGATTAGCCAATCGCCGTATCTCATCACTTAACCTTCGGTTGACTGGATACACTCCTTCTATGAAATCTAAAATACGAAGGGCTGATTCCGGAATATGATTGTATCCCTGTATCATGTCACCGATGATTTCCGCAAAACGGGGATATCTCTTCTCTAACCGCCTCTCATTCCCGAATGGGTCAGGAAAGTAATCCACCTCCTGCTCCAATAGATGGAGTACTGATAGAATTCTGTCTATAGCGTAACCTTGAACAAACCGCGAAGCCGATAGGCGCTCTCCCCTTGCATAGCGACCGAGCCCTACGTATAGATTAGTTAAGGCTTCGTTCAAAGGAAAGTCCAAAGAATCGTTTTTTAGGGTTGGGATCGGATTGGAAGGCTTGGCTAATTCCGTATTGTCGCACATCTGATCCTTCCATATGACCCGGCCCTCCGTATAGGAGGCATTCGCCAGCTCCCATTCCTCGAATACAGCGTATTCCCCAAAAATTCCGTCCTCGAACAATACCTTGTATCCAACATCCGAATTCTTAAATGAATAGGCTAGAGGATGTACTTCTTCGAGCCAATCCAATCGGTCGATATATCTGTTTTTATGTCCCGTTCTCACTATAACAAAGAAATCTAAATCCGAATATTCATCTAACCGTTCTGTCTCGACCCCAACAGAACCAACACCTAATAGTAAAAGAGCTCCTCCCATACGTTCGAGCGACCTGCCGATCTCGTTAAGCCGCTGTAACAGCAATTCTGTTCTCAGCATACAAATCCTCCCCTGGTTTTGAATACAAAAAGGGTCCAACCCACTTCTCAGCGAGGTTGAACCCGAAGGTTACATTGCCTTTATTATACTAGAATTATAGCGTATTGATTGTTGCTGTCAATCGTAATAACTTGCAGAGGTTCACTCCTGGAGCATGTACTACTTCTCCTGCTCCTTAATCACCTGCTCAATCCCGAGCAAAATCAGCTTCAGGCCGAACTCAAACGCCCCGTCGGTGCCCATTATCTCGAACAGCCCGTTCGTAAACATTCTCCGGAACAGTCCTGCATCCGCCTCGCCCATGGAATCCATGAGCCGAATCATCTCCTCACCCGGAGGCGCTTCCTGGTCTTTAAGGATCGCAATGACATTGCGCTCATGCTGATAATTGTCTAGAACGAAGTAGAAGACATAGTTCACAAGCGTAGTAACCACCTGCATTTTCTGCGCTTGGTCAAGCGTTGTCGATTCGACGCAGAGCAGCATACGGTTGGTGAACCGGATGATGTCCGGTTCGTGGGGCAACGTCATCATCATGAGCTGCGTAGAGCAGGGATATCGGCTAAGCACGTTCCTCACGGTTACCGCAAGCCCTGTCAGTTGCTCCTTCCAATCCCCCTCGGAATGGAACTCCTCCAGGATCACCTTCGATACCTGATTGGCCAGGCGCTGGTAAAGATTCTGTTTGCTCTTGAAGTACCAGTACAGGGAGGGAGCCTGAATTCCCAGCCTGTCGGCCAATCGCCTCATGCTGAATTTCCCGATATCCTCCTCCCCAAGAAGCTCCCACGAGACTTCCAGAATCCTGTCCTCCGAAATTTGAGGCTGCTTCTTTTTCATCATTATCCGCCCTTTTATCTAACAGTGTAAGTTTATGCTTTACAGGTCTATAGGTTCATGATATCATCTAACACTGTAAGGTTCAATCTAACACCGTTAGACTGTGAAAATAAAAGAAAGTGGTGATCCAACATGGATTCAGAAAACCTCTATTACTTTGAGAAAGCACCGGTTGCAAAGGCCGTAGCTCACTTCGCCGTACCGATGATGTTAGGCACATCAATGAATGTCATATACTCCCTCTTGAATGCCTACTTCCTTGGTACACTCCATAATACTGCTATGTTAACGGCTCTCGCGCTAATTTTACCGTTATTTGCAATCATTATGGCGCTGGGCAATTTGATTGGCATAGGCAGCGGTACCTACATCTCCCGTATGCTAGGGGAGAAAAAGTATGATGACGTAAAGCATGTGTCTTCATTCGCTTTTTACAGCAGCTTAGTTCTCGGTCTTATCGTGATGGCTGTGGGCCTCCCGCTCATCAATCACATCGTTCATGGCCTGGGGGCAACACCTGACTCCTTCGGATTCACGAAGGACTATGTCACTATTATGCTTATAGGTTCACCATTCGTTGTATTATTCTTCACGCTGGAGAATATCGTGCGCTCGGAGGGTGCAGCCATCACATCGATGACCGGGATGATTATAAGTGTTGTTGTAAATATCATTCTCGATGCGCTCGTCATTTTCGTGTTCCATTGGGACGTGATCGGTGTTGCGTCAGCTACGGTCATCTCCAACATGGTTGCGAGTGTATACTTTGCCCTCTATATGAGAAATAAAAGCAAATTTTTAACGATCTCCGTAAAATGGTTTAAGGCTACCAAAGATATTCTGGGCAATGTATTCAAAATCGGGGTTCCCGTCTTTATTATGAGCATCTTTTTGGGGGCAATGTCGCTGATCTTCAACCATTTTCTTGTCGAATACGGGGATGCAGCCATAGCGGCTTACGGAATTTCATCACGTTTATTGCAGTTTCCTGAGTTTATTCTGATGGGCTTATGCGAGGGAGTCGTGCCACTCATTGCCTTCTCTTTTACAGCGGATAAATTGCGCATGAAGAATACCATTGGATTTACGATCAAAGCGATTGTGGGGTTAGCAGTCGTATTTGGTATCATTGTCTATTTCGTTTCCGACCATTTAATCGGGCTATTTACAAATGACGCACATTTAATTGAATTGGGCAGCTACATTCTGCATGTGACCTTCTTATCCTTGTTCATTACAGGAATGACCACTTTGTTTACCGGGGTCTTCCAGGCTACAGCGCAAGGAACGGCCGCATTTATTATGTCGATCATTCAAGGCGTTACGCTGATTCCTGTGCTATATATCGCCAATGAAATGAACGGCTTCCACGGGGTGGTCTGGTCGCTTGTCATTTCGGATGCCGCCGCATTCCTTGTCGGTGCCATCATGCTGTATGTTCTGCGGAACAAATTACAACCGGAGTTAGATCATTTGGTACAGTAGAAATCATCTCACAGGCAGATCGGTCAAACCTGGAGTTCTGCGGCCTCTTGATATAAAAAAAGGTGCAAAAAGCCGGTTCATCACCGGATACTTTTTGCACCTTCGCCTTTTTGTCTAAATCAAAGCATTGAAATGCCCCTCTGCGTTGACCGTCGCCGTCCGTGGATCGGTCAGTACGATGCCCTTGAGGCCTCCCATTCGTTCCGTTTGCCAGACCGGGAGATGGTCCTGAAGCGGAGGAGCCGGTACAAAATGGACCGAAGTGCTGCTTCCGCTTTTCTGTACCAGTTGGGCCTCCAGCAGTCGAATTTGCCGCTGCAGCTGCTCCCGGCGATAAGGCGTCTGCATCTCTCCGCCCTGCGCTTCATTCACCTTGTCCAGTTCCATCAGCAACCGGTTGCGCTGTTTCTCCATGGAACTGACATCGCTTTGTGTATCACCGTAAGCTGCAATGGCCTGTACCGGGCTGATGCCTGACACTGTCTGTGCCGCCATGATCTCCCCCCCATTTCCGTGGCTCCCCATCCAGATTCAGCCAATTCGAAAGTTCTAATTATCTCTATTACCCAGCAGCTCCCGCCATGACAACATTTTATCCGCTAATCTATAAATAATCGTCGCATAGTCCCAGTCTGACGCTTGTTTCGACCATACCTAAGACCCACCGGGGGCAGTAAAGTCCTTCAAGGTAAATCATTTGTAGCAAAAACAAGCCCACAGGAAAAATATCTACATATCATCCCGACTGGAGAGTAACCTACCCTGCTCCTACGGTCGGTATGATGTAAATACAGGCTCCCGTGAGCTTTTCTACAAAAACCTTTCCCCTACTTATGGTACGGTTCACCATAGCATCTATAGAGCGAAATCGAAGGAACCCAATTAGATACCTGTAGCCCGAAAACTCCTCTAACTATCGTCCGTCCCCCCCCAAAACGAGCCGAGCAGTCCTTTTTCGTAGCCTTTGGCGACGGCGCCGATTCGCGTCTTTACACCTAGCTTCTGGTTGATGGACGTGATATGATACTCAACCGTTCGCTGGCTGATGGACAGCTCGGCTGCGATTTCCTTGTTCGTCTTTTCCTCCGCGACTCTTCGCAGCACGTCTCGCTCCATGTGCGTAAGCTTCTCCAGATCAGCACGCCATATGTTCTCCGCGACAAGCGCATGGCCCAGCATGCTCTGCTTGATCGCGTTAATGATTTGCGGATAGGGGCTTTGCTTGGACAGGTAAGCATGGACGCCGATTTCGTACGCTTTCTTATAGAACTCCTCGTACATGTAACCGGACAGCACAATAATTTTTAGCGTATGGCCGTACTTCTCCTTCAGCCTCTGACCGAGCTCGAACCCGTTCATCCGCGGCATCGCGATGTCCATGACAAGCACATCCGGTTGGCACAGCTCGATTCCCTCTATCAGTTCTACCGGATTGCTGAACGTACGAGGCACCTCGATATCCGACTCCTGCTCCAGCCGTCTCTTCAGCCCTTCGAGCACGAGGGGATGGTCGTCGAGCAGGACGACTCTAATTTTGGACTGCATTGGTTAGCTCCTCCCTATCGAGTGGCAGCATAAGATGAACGGATGTGCCCTTCCCTGGTATCGAATGAATGTCCGTCTCCCCGCCAAGCTGCCGGATTTGATTGTAAAGGGAGTGGATACCGAAGCGCCTCTCCCCTGCTGCAGACGGGGCCATCACGGTCGCAACGTCGAAGCCGCGCCCATTATCCCGAACGACGCAATACAAATAGCGTCCGTCTCGCCACAGATGAATCGTTAATCGAGTGGCTCCGGCATGCTTGAAGACGTTGTTCACCAGTTCACGAATCGCCCGGAACAAGTTCGATTTAACAAGCTCATTCCGAGGCTCGTGCGGCTCCAACTCATAGACCAGCTCGGCTTCGACCCCGTCCTGCGACCTTTGCTTCATACTGCGGATCAGCCACTCGACGGCCGATCGCAAGTCCCCGTGATCGATAATCGGCGGATGAAGATCGTCGCAGAGGGCGCGAATGTCGCTCTGGGATTCGTAGATGCATTTTAGCCACAGTGCGACTCGCTCCTTGTCCGGCTTTCCGGTATCATAAAGCTCTTCCAGATCGCGCGATACAAAGATCAGGTTCTGAAGCAGCCGGTCATGCAGGAAATGCGAGGTGCGAATCCGTTCCGCCTCATGGGATTCGAGCAGCGACCTGTCTATCGGAGCGACACGCTGCCCGGAAGCGGCTTGGTACATGAATCTCACAACCAACTCGGCAGCCTCGCGTAGCAGCTCCTCGACCTCCTTTTCCGAGAATGCCGAAGAGTCGTTCCCTATCCCGATATAGCCAAGCGTTACGCCACTGCCTGATGGACTTCTCAGCTCGATCAACCGGCTCAATCCAATAGAAGTGAGCCAACTCATCACTTCCTCCGGCCTCCGATAATCTGGTTCAAGCCGCTCCCCCTCGATCCCCTTGTAGGATCCCGTGCCTTGAACAACTGTAACCGGACTATCCTGCCAGAGTAGGCAGACATCCTGAGAGCCCAGCCGCTTGCTCACAATCTCGGTCAGGAGCGCCAGAAGCTCGCGGGTCGCTTGCCTGGATTCCAAATCTGCGGATAGCGCACGCTTTTGCCGATCCAACTTTTCTCCCTGTACGACCGTCTTCCTCCGATAACGCAGCAGCCCTCTTTGATAGAGGAGCGTGAGCGCAATAAATACGATAAACAGGGCATAAAGCTGTAGCTGCACGCCCTCGGCTGATAGCACAAGTAGCATAAATGTAGCCGTAAAGTACAGCACATGCACGACGAGTCGAGGGAAATGAAGTCGCATATAGAGCATGCTCCGCTTTACGAGAATAAAAGTAAAGATGAGAGAGAACGGGACAAAACCAATGAGCGCATACTTCAACGGCAAAATAAAGGGCTCCTGGAACAGGACGGGTATCGCGTAGAGAAAGGTGTATGGTAGCAGGCTGAGAAGCAGCCCGGCGAAGAGCATGAGCAGTTGATTGCGCTCGACCCGGTCGAACAGCCTCCAGCTTCGGAAGGTGACGCCCGCTAGCAGTAGAGTCGTTCCGGGCAGCGCCCAATTGAGCACGTCTGAGATCCACTTGAAGACCTCGATCTCCGCGACAACAAAGTAAGTCATCACAAGCGTAAACGTGAAGGTACCGAGCAAAAAGACGCTCTTCAGCTTCTGAAGACGGAAGACGGAGGCGCGATAAATAAACTGCAAATAGAAGGATAACAGTAAATACGGAAGCCATATGGAGCAATAGGTCAACAGTAGCTGTGACAGACTGCCCTCCGGCGAGTAAATGCTGAGAATAACAAGCGCAAGCAAGTAGTTTAAGTTGAAGAAGGAACGAATGACCGCCGATTCCGGCTGTCTCAGAAGCGCGTAGACAGCAAGTCCGAGCAGCAGCGCCTCCATCGCTAGCGATAGAATGAAAGCTGAAAAGAGTCGGTTCGCCGGATGATAGTTGATAAGCCCCTCCGCATGTCGCGCTACCGATAAATAGTCGGCTTGGCGTAGTCGGTAGAATTCCCCTTCGCGGGTCAGCTTCGCATCCGGATCCAGCATGACGACTCGATCCCCGGGCTGAAGACGCCAATCCGTGGCTAGGCCGCCCTCGTCC
Organism: Paenibacillus sp. P46E; assembly: GCF_001909095.1. Taxonomy (NCBI): domain Bacteria; kingdom Bacillati; phylum Bacillota; class Bacilli; order Caryophanales; family Paenibacillaceae; genus Paenibacillus; species Paenibacillus sp. P46E. The sequence continues at coordinate 40,712 of NZ_LVYZ01000032.1, read as the reverse complement.
ACGGCTTCAATCCGCCAACCGCTTCCCGGTAACGGCTTTAGGACAAGGCCGATATACGGGGATTTGAGGGCTTGAATATGAATATACGCGGCTAACAGTATGAAGAAAACGAGAGACATATAGAGACGCCGCCCATATTTATGCCGGGTAGCCAGATGGGACACTGTAGTCATCGCGATCGATCCTCCGGTCCAAGTATAGCATTATTCTACCAAATACGGATAATAGCCATGCCAGAGTGGCATGGCCGAGCATTATGCGATTGAGGGGCTCCTTACGGGTAACGATGTATCATAGCGGCCGCTTCTTGTCGCAGCATCGGCTGCTTTGAACGATAATCGAACGCCCCGTCCGCATCGGGGGTGACCTCCGGGCCATAGTAGCCGCTCGCCACAATATGTTGAACTCCGTCAAGCGCCCAAGCGTCGGTTTGCCCTTTTAATTGGACTTCAGCAGACGGCATGATGCCGAGTCCAAGCTGTAACAACCGGGAAAGAATAACGGCTGCCTCCTCCCGAGTAATGGAGCGATTCGGCTCGAAGGTTCCCTTTGATATGCCGGTGACGACGCCGCCCTCGAGAGCGGTTTGAATCTCCGCCGCATACGGGCTGTTCATGGTATCCTTGAACATAATCGGCTCCTCGGACAACTTGATGCCGAAGGTCGGAATGAGCCACCCAATGAACTGGGCTCTTGTAATCGACTGCTCCGGATTGAAGTTCAGCGGATCTTCCCGCTCCAGCAATCCCTGCTGCCGCAAATATCGGATATCCTTTGCATAAGGCGAATCTAGCGGCACATCTGCATACAGCTTCACGTCCGGCAGCCGCTCCGACCAACTGTCAGCTTTGTTGTACTCGAAATAGGCGATGCGACCCTTATCGTCTTTCTTGAACGCGGCTAGTCGGCCTGTGTCGTCTATGAATAATAGATCCTTGAGTTGCTTCAGTTCATGCACGCCGTATGCGTCGGTCACGAGCAATCCGCCATTGGTCGCTTCAACCTCGTAATGCCATGCCGGCAGGCGTAGATCGCTGTAGGTACCCTCCAAGTATTGGAGCTCGCTCTTAAGCGTGTTCATATAAGAAGGTGGAGACGTAATAGGTTTGGGGAAGTAATGATCCATGAAGCTTTGAAACAGCAAGCTTCTCATCTTGCGGGCGTCCTTTGCGCTGTTGAGCGCGATAAACAATCCCGTCTTCTGCTTCGGAAGCAGCCACTGCTGAGACTGGAAGCCGGATCCCGCTCCGCTCTTGTCGATAACGAATTGTCCGTTATTGAAGCTTGGGAAGCTCGACTCGAAACCATAGCCGACGCCCGGGATATCTGGATGAATCGACACACTGTACTGCTCCATCGCCTGCATGGTCTTCTCTTGCAGAACCGCCTGGTTATCTAGCTTGCCTCCGTTTAACTCAGCGAGCATAAACCGCGCCATATCCCCGCTAGTCGACATCAAGCCCCCGTCCGGGGAGTTGTACGGATACGTCGTATACTGCGCGATCGGCTCGCCGGAAGCGTCATACGGCGTAGCCAGCTTGGCGGCCAATTCCGACGTATACACGAACCGGCTATTATCCATACCGAGCGGTTTAAAAATATGCTTCTCGATATAATCCTCGAATTTCTGTCCGGAGACGCATTCAACGAGATACCCAAGCAAATTGTAGCCGTAATTGTCATAACGGAACGCCTCTCCCGGCTTGCGGATTACGGTCGGCATGTGGTCCGCCACGAAGGTATCCAGCCTGTAGACCGGACCGTCCGGGTCGCCCTCATCCTCCGGTATGTCGGTAAAGTCAAAGCCGCTCGTGTGCGTCATCAGATCTCTAGCGGTCAGCGGCGAGCCGGTTCGATTGGCGATCTTCATGCCCTTTAGGTAGCCGTTCACATTGAGATCCAGATCCAGCTTCCCCTGCTCGGCCAACTGCATGACCGCCATCGCAGTGAACGTCTTGGAGATCGATGCCAGTCGGAATAACGTATGGCTCTGGTCTATCGGTTTCTTGGTCTCCACGTTCGCATAGCCATAGCCTTTGTTCAGCAGCACCTTGCCGTCATTCACTATGACAACCGATGCTCCCGCCAGCGCAGCCTTCACTTCCGGACGCGCGAAGAAGCTATCCATAAAAGCAGCGACCTCTTGAGGGTCGGACGGCCCTAGCGCGGCTGTGGATACGGAAGCCCCAACCGATTGGGCTGAAGCGACGTTTGGTTTTACGACATACAGGACTGGGGTGAACAGGCCTAGCGAAAAAATCAATGCGGACGTAAGCAGCGTTCTTGGGACGTTCATGATCTTGAAAGTCATTTGCGGTCTCCTTTGTGATCGGCTTGATCTAACTTCCTAGTTATAAGTCAAGCATACCGAATGACCGTAATCCGCGAATCCGTATAGAAGGGCCAAATTGCGACGTATACCCGCCATCTTTTTTGCGGGATCGCGCAATATGCCGCTTAAATATCCCCGTATATGACAGATGTAAAAATTCCCGTTGTATTCTACCTGAGAACCGAAAACGCCCAGCAAGATCTAAACCAGCAATCGCTGAAATAAAAGGCAAACAACAAGGAGGAACCAGCATGAATAGCATGCACAAATACATGAGCAAAATTTATTCATCGACGCCCTTGCGGACATGATTTGCCAATACAAGGAGTTTGCTTGCTATGAAGCGCTGGAAAACATTCACGACATCAAGGTTTATTTTGCAGATCTATTCTTAGAACTATAAGTGAGCAAAAGCGGATACAAAAAATTACAGATACTTCCACTATAAAGTAGAGTTTCCGCCCGTTTTCTCGCTTATTCGCAGGATTTCAACTTCAACGGTTTGACAAAGCAGTTGAGGCGCAAGGCGTATGCGTCCGAAGCGTATGCGGGAATAGAGCTTGGGATCGTTCGCGTTCCAAAACTGTGAGATGATGGATATGACCGCACAGTGGGTCTCCACATTTGCCCTTGGGGATTACCCTCCCATGTCACGCTGGGTAGTTGCCCTCACATTCCTTCGTTCTGCCTCTCAAGGGGTGGATGCCGATTCTTGCTCCTTTACAGGGTCGTTGATCGAATCGATTACAGCAGAAACTTCCGGAAACTGAAATCCACTTATAAGTATAGGCTCCAAGAGCGAATAGTCCTTTTTCTCTAATTCGTACAGCATATTTATCACCTCATTAGCACTCTACCACACGAACAAATGCATATTCTATGCCAGGGTCGGTTAAACCACATATTCCGCCCTACATATGATAAGGTTCACCGCGTTGTCTGTAACGGCAAAATTCAGGGCCATCCTTTATGGGATGGCCCTGAATTTGATCTCGCTTTGAAATCTACATATTTCGTTTCTCATACTCAAAGGGTTCTTCACACGAATAAATCTCATGGAAAAAACCGAAATACGGGATATCGTCTTCCAGGCATTTTATATTATAGGACAGCTCCTCATCACACTCCGGCTCTTCGCCGTTGTTTCGCATGACCTCGAATGCATCTATAATACCCTCCATGAGGTTTGCTTGAATAAGCACGGGCAAACTATTCACCAATGAATGATCAAGCCTGGTTTCGGATCTGTACCCCGCGAGGACTCTTTCAAAATAATCCTCCATAAATTTTTTGCGTTTACCGGTGTCTGGTTCAGATTGTATCCAGCCCATTCCGTTACCCCAGATACTGGCCAAGTCAAACATATACCAACCGAAACAAGAATTATCAAAATCATAAACGGTGATTTGCCCGGTATCAAAATCAATAAAATAATTCCCATCGTTATAATCAAAATGAATCATACCGAACGACTCATGGTTCCTGTCCAACCCTTCCAAGGTTTTAAGGAGCCCTAACAACTTCTCCTTAAGCAAAGATAACGAGTTGGGAATCAGTTTATCGATATATTCGGCATTGTATTTATCAAAAAAACTGTACCGGGGATGGACTGGAGCATACCCTTTTGACAATTCGTGCAGCTTCCCCAGAACTTTACCGCAGTTATAATAGTATTCAGAAAGAGGAACGCCTTCCCGATACCGATAATGGTTTTCCACAAGCATTTTTCCTTTAGCCTTTTCAAACAGGCAGACAAAAAAGGTGTGATGATTATGAGTTATCTCTTCCAGCAGATTCCCCTTCTGAGAACTGACTACATTCGAGACACTGCCGCCTTGCTCGAATAAATAGCTTACATACTCAAGTTCCCCTAGAAAATCTTCCCGGCTTCTGTCATTTATAAAGGAGATTCTGAGTATTTTTGCATCAGTGCCTTCCTTCACACAGGTATAAATGACATTACGCCCTCTCTTATGTTCCTTAACCGGCTTCATTTCGTAGCCTTCCAATCCGTACAACTCTGATACAAATGGAAGTAAATATGCATCACTGATTTCAACAACCTCGTTATAATTTATAATATCTCCTCCAGTAAAAAAACTCTTTAACATATTTTACCTGCCACGCCATGCGAATTCTAGGTAAACTTTCAGTATAATTAAATTGACCTAGAGCCAAGCTTCTTTTCGTGCTCCCGATTACTTCATCTGCCCTTTGATGATTTTCACCATGCTCCTACCCGTTGCTATAATGGCTTCTTCAGCCGGACGCGGGGTCCAGCCAAGTAATTGTTTGTCATTCGGCTTTTTCATAAATAAAAGGAGTGTGTATCGGTCCGCTTGTGCCGAAAGGCCGGCTTGCCCTTTGACCAATTGATGAACGGCTGCTCTATGACATAATATGATATCGTGGCCGCCGCATACGAGATTGCGACGACGGATATACTGATGCCGAGCCATCGCCACACATCCCTAATCCCGGAATAGTGATAATCCTGGATGCCGTACTTTTCGATTAACGTAATGAACAAATAGTGCCAAATATACAGACCGAACGAAATTTTTGCGGTAAACCTGAAAAAGCGGTTATCTAGCAAACGTCCGACGATCACGCTGAACGGTGCCGACAGCAGCACGACTCCGAACAAAATGGCATAAGCCGGGAAGTAGTATGGCTGCTGCTGGAGGCTGAAGTCAAATTCGCCCTGGTGGCGCATACGCCAGATCAGCAAACCGGCAAGCCCCAGAGCGGCTGCTCCAATTGCATCGAACACCCCGAGCTTGCGGAGCCGTTCCACTACAGTGCCACGCTGCATGATCGCGGTCGTTACGCCTGCGGCCAGGATGCCGATCGAGAAGTGGCCGAAGAATCCGACGGGATTGTAATTCGGCATCCAGAATTTCGCACCGCCAATTAGACCATAATCCCAGCCCCGGTCCTGCTCGCCTGGCGTAAACCACTGATGGATGAGAGCGTTTACGGCAAGCACCAATCCAAACGCGATGACCCAGAATAAGATCGCTTTTCCAAACGAACGCCGCTTGCCGAGCACAAATAATACCGCCATTAACAAAGGCATAAGCACGTAGCAAAACACCTCGAAGCTGATCGACCAGAGTGGCCCATTCAATTCGGACGGGAAAAACGTTGTGTAGTGGAAACCCGTCGTAAACGTGACCCCCGTTAGGATTCGCCGCCACATGAACTCCGTAGGAATGTCCAGCCTCCACACAAGCAACAGACAAACCAGGAATGATACATAGAAGCCGGGCATAATTCTTGCAGCACGGCGCAATGCATACGTCCGGATACTAGGATACGGCTCATTCTCTAGGTAAGCGCTCCAAAAGGGGAATGACAGCAAAAAACCGCTTAACAAGAAAAACAAGCTAACCCCGCTGTTCCCTAGCAAGAAAACTGACTGTACATCCTGAAGCCAAGGCTTTTGTGCGGGCATCATCAGCCGTTGTGACAAATGATGCAGGATGACGGACAGGCAAGCGATCGCACGAATGCCATCCGCTCCTGTTAATCGGGTACTGCCTAACCGAATCTTTGACATCAGTTCAATTTCCCCTTCTCGCAAATGATTCCCAAACGGATGGTCGCCCCCGAAGCCAGAACACCACAACCACGGGCCCGCTACTCCCATTTCCAATAGCGCCGTACATCGATTTCAGGTACTCCTATCTTTCAATAAATCACAGGAAAATCCTTCAACAATTGTATTATTCAGTACAAAAAATTGTTTTATATATCGAACCAGTATGTATTGACTCGATATATAACACCGTGATATATTTTGATCGCGGTATACAAATCCCCCCCAAACTACAAGGAGGTCCAATTTTGAACAGTCAGGATGTTATTTTAGGCACGCTCATGAAAGAAGCGTTGACTGGATACCAAATAAAACAGTTATTAGAAAATGTATTCTCAAATTTCTATAGTTCTAGTTATGGAACGATCTATCCCACACTTGCCCGGATGGAAAAGGAGGGGTTGATCACTAAGGAAAATGTGCTCCAGGATGGTAAGCCTAACAAGAATCTTATATATATAACGCCTAAAGGCAGAGAACGTTTTAAAGCCTATTTACTGGCCCCGCTGGTAGCAGACAGCATCAGGAAATCTGATTTTATGATGAGGCTATATTTTGGTGAATTCGTCGGGTATGACAAGGTGATTATTTGGTTGAAGCAAGTCCAAGAGGAATCACACACAAAATTAGATCAATTATTAGAGCAATATTCGCTTCATAAAGATGAAATGCATCCAGCGCAGATCATCTGCATTCAAATTGGGATAGAAGAATATAAGGCTAAACTTACGACCATTGCCGAGGGATTGGTAAGCCTGGAGAAGTTAGTGCAAGAGTAGAACTGAATGTAGTGAATCCAAAACTTTTAGGAGAAATTTTTATGAAAACAATTTTTATCACGGGTGCTTCATCGGGCATTGGGAGAGCTACAGTGAAACATTTTGCCGAAAGAGGATGGAACGTTGTAGCCACGATGCGCTCACCTGAACAAGAAACTGAGTTCAATTCACTAGATAATGTGTTAGTGCTAAGGCTTGATGTCGAGAAAAAAGATACGATTCAATCTGCGTTAGCGGAAGCGACTCAGCGGTTTGGTAAAATTGATGTTCTTCTCAATAATGCCGGATATGGAACAATGGGTCTTATTGAAGCAGCTACGGATGAGCAGATTAGAAGACAGTTTGGAGTGAATGTTTTTGGTCTTATCAGTATGACTACAGCCATGCTACCACATTTTAGATCGAATCAAGAAGGCTTGCTGATCAATGTCTCTTCTATGGGAGGGAAAGTGACCTTTCCCACGATGTCTCTGTATCATTCATCCAAATTTGCAGTGGAGGGTTTTTCTGAGTCCGTATCTTATGAATTAGCATCACAAAACATCAAAGTAAAGTTGATTGAACCAGGTGCTATTAATACGGACTTTGGTGGACGATCAATGGAGTTCTTTTTTGACGATGCTTTAACAGACTATCTGCCATTTACTACTGCGTTTCGGGGTAAACTGGCTGAGATGGAAAAACACCCGGCATACGCTTCGCCTCCAGAAATCGTTGCCGAAACCATATACCAAGCGGCCACAGACGGTACAAGTCAATTCCGATATGTAGTTGGAGAAGATGCAAAGATGCTGATTCATATGAAAGAAAATACGGATGAAACAGAGTATTTAACTAATATCGCTCAGCATTTTTCTTGAAAAGGGAGCATTTGAAATGATCGTTCTGCAATAAATTACGCGACCTCAGGCAAGATGCAGCAGATCGCCCAAAACCCCGAAGTCGCCGTTTGTATCATCGTCGAAAACTTTACAGTCGATGGTATCGGTGCCTGATAAAGGGCCTGTGGAATGACGCCCATAAAGGGATCAGAAATGAGATTAATTTTGTCAATAAGGCGGTAAATAAGGGTCTATGTAGTTTCTATATTTGGCAGAATAGGTTGCTGCCGGAGACATTTAATAACAGACAATATTAGCCCAAAGGGAGTGTCCGCACACTCCCTTTTTTTGCCGTTACTTGTGATACGGTTCGGTGCCGACACACTCGAAAAGTCAGCCTTTTTATTGATTTACCTTATTGAATTAACCGGCACGATATAATACTCCCCAAATTGCATCTCGTCAAGAGATAATGTGCGAACGAGCGAAATAGCGAGGGATCCCCCCTTATGCTTTCTAAATAGAAATGAATTTACGAATATGCAGGGCGATACCTCTTTTTCCAATTCATCCGATGTCACGTAAAATATTCTCCAGAACGATGAGGAATAAAGAAAGGAGATCTGCATGAACAGCGTGGACAAAATCAGATTTTTACTCTTTTACGGCGAAGTGCCCAAGGCAACTTGCTACGGGTATATGGAACTGAATCAGGATGGCAATATGATCGCGCTCTACAACAGTTACGGCGAGGAAATCGACCTGTTTGGCGGACATGAAATTGTCAGGGTACGGGCGCTTGGCAAATTCGATGATGAAGACCGCGATAATTTTTACTCCTTGTTGGAAAGTGATGGTGTAGGATAACCCGCACAACAGACAGGTGAAGATTCGGTGTTAAGACACTTCGTGGAACGCAATGAATATTCTCTGGAGGTAGAAGATGAACAGACGGGTTCAAGAAGCAAAAGGAATGAAGAGGGGGGCGATGTTAGCCGCCCTGCTCATCGGTGCATTTATTGCGTTCCTTAACGAAAATTTACTTACCAATACATTTCCTGGATTAATGCGTGAGTTCAACGTTGCCGCTTCAACCATACAATGGTTATCTACCGGTTATATGCTGATGATCGGCATACTGGTGCCGGTGACCGCATTGCTACAGCAATGGTTCACGACTCGCCGGATGTTTATGTCCGCGATGGTGTTATTTTTAGCAGGTACCTGCTTGTGTGCAGTATCCCCTGGATTCGAAGTCTTGCTGATAGGCAGGGTGGTTCAAGCTTGCGGGACAGGATTATTGATTCCGTTGATGATGAATACGATTCTTGCCCTCTATCCTCCAGAACGCAGGGGGGCTGCCATGGGTCTCATGGGGCTTGTTATCATGGTCGCCCCTGTCATCGGGCCGGCTTTGTCGGGGTTGGTTATAGACACCTTAAACTGGCGATGGCTGTTCTACATGGTGATTCCTCTCGTATTGATTTCGATTATTTATGCATTCATTTACGTAAAGAATGTTACAGAAATAACCAAGCCAAAGGTCGATCTTTTATCCATTTTGTTGTCAACCGCCGGGTTTGGTTGTATCACCTACGGTTTCAGCCAGACGGGTGTCCGGGCTGGTTCTGGGAGCTACAGTTTGATTGCTATAGGCGGCCTCTTCCTGCTCTTGCTTATTTGGCGGTAGCTCAAGATTAAAGAGCCTTTGATTGATCTTTCCGTATTCCGGTATTCCGCCTTTTCTTTGGTAGCGGTATTAATCGTAGTGCTGATGATGGTTTTATTCGCCACCACGACTTTGCTGCCGATCTATATGCAGGATGTGATGCAGTTGACAGCATTCGCGACAGGTTTACTTCTGATGCCAGGCTGCATTTTAAACGCAATGATGATGCCTGTGACGGGAAAATTATTCGATAAATTCGGGCCGAGATTCGTCATAATGCCTGGACTGTTCATGATCGCCCTATCGCTGTGGCTGTTTGCCGGTATCGACAGCGATACAACCCGGGGCTCCGTTCTGTTCAATCATATTCTCTTATTCTTAGGTATATCGTTTGTCGTCATGCCGGCTCAGACGGCAGGAATGAATCAATTTCCGCGTCACCTGGTCCCCCATGGCACAGCCATCTACAATACACTTCAACAGATTACTGGGGGAATTGGCATCGCTTTATTCGTCGGTATCATGTCATCCAGAGCCAATCGTTATCTTCACCATTCGCTCGATCCCGCTGCGTTTCAAGAAAAAACACAAAGTATCGTTGCCGGTTTGCAAACGGTTTTGGGGATTGAATTTATTCTCGCAATACTTGCTTTGGTACCGGGTTGGTTTATAAATGGCCGTCTTTCTGCCGATTCTGCTCATAAGAAAGAACCCACAAACCTGTTGCCTTAGGGTCTCGAAATACTTATTTGGCCTTCATTTCTGGTGCGGTTCTCCCTAACATCTATAGTACGAAATCGAAGCGCATCTGCTCAAGTACCTTATTGGCCCTGTAGGGCTTTGCCTCATAATAATTCTTTTAGTACATTTTTCGCCACACGTATTTTCTCATCATTGGCATCACGAAGTTTATATAAATTCAACAAAGAAACATTCTCCTCACATTCTACCTCTAAACCGTTTAATCGCATCCTCGGTCACCGGCTCGAAGAGGTTAATAAGGTTGCCGTCGGGATCGCGGAACAGCATAGAACGGTTCCCCCACGGCATCGTGGTCGGTTCCTTGACCCAATTATCGACAAATGGCTTCAAGCGTACATATTCGGCCTCGACATCGTCGACACGGAACTCAATAATGACAGTGCGATTATTAGCCCCCACTACGGAACCGGCGCCGAATAACTGCGCCGTTTGGGAGTGGCCGATGGCAAGGGTGCATGATGGCACAACGAGCTCGGCAAATACAGGCGCGGGTCGCTCCGCCGAGACCCCCATAACGTGCTCATAGAACTCGACGAGACGATCCACGTCGTCCGTAATGATGCGTACAGAAGCGAAGTTCACCAGATATCATCCTTCCTAATTATTAATTATCTATCTTTCTTACATTTACATGTCCAATTATAAAAAAACGCTACTGACAACGTTATGTCAGTAGCGTTTTAGAATTTCCAGGGCTTCCTCACGAATCGAATGGTTCGGGTTCCAACACTATGGCGGATCTTATCGGGATTTTCAACTGAATCCTGAAACGCTTGTCTAACCTCCGCAATAGTCCTGCCTTGGAATGAGATTACATCCCTAATGTGCAGCACTTCAGACCATGAACGAGCGGATGTGCGCGATCATGGCGTCCAATCCCGCTTCGAGCGGGCTCGTCTCCCTGCGGACCTGTGTAAGAAGAAGTCCGCCCTGAAGGGCGGTCAACCGAGAAACTAGCGTTCTCACGTCTAAGTGACCTGATGTTAAAATGGCACGGGCTTAGCGGTAACAAGATCATGACACCAAACATTGTCGGCTCCATTCATATCATTTCGCAAGAGCACACATTCTCTGGCTCGAAAGAAGCGCCTGTCGCTTTTATTGAATGGAAAACGCCAGCGACAGCATTTAATACCCGAGAAATTCAACAGGGGTATTTCATGGAAGCGACCGACATCATTCATGAAATGTCAGGTGGAAATTTACCAAAAGAGCAAATCTGGATCAACGTTATTCATGCAGTCGATGGAGCCTGGGGCATTGGTGGTCAAGCATTGACTAACGAACAATTAGGCGGAGCGCTTTCGCAAGGTTAGGGAATCATTTCATTAAGGACCTTCCCCATGAAGTAGTTTTGGTACGTTTCGCATTCGGTTTTTAGGGGCCTTAACAAAAATGAATACGTTTAAATGCACTGTTAAAAACAGGTTGCATGTTGTCTCATCTGTTGTTTTGAACAAGCATACTGTTAAAGAGCCAGCGAAAGTTCCATCTGAAATACTGGGGCAGATGCCAATCCTCATAGCCTTTTAATACCCCTTGTTCCAGCCAGTAAGACTCTGACTTCCCGCTTTTTACAGCTCCAGAAACATAAGTGATCGTATTCTCCAAAAAGCGTATGACATCCGTGATTCGATCTGAATTAGATACATCTCCATGTCCCGGAATGACAGTATCGACCTTGAGGTCTTTTTGAATTCGTTTAAGGATGCGTATCCAAGCGTATGGATTACCGTATGGTATGACCGGGATGGTCTTAGTCGATATTAAATCACCCGCAATCAAAGTTTGCTCCTCTGGAACGTACACAACAGCATCACTTAAAGAATGACCGCCTCCGTATGATAAAACTTCGATTGTTCGCTTTGTTCCTTGAATAACGAGTTTATCCTCAAAAGTTATCGTGGGTATCACCCTGCAAAGGGAAGGGATGGCATCATAAAGGGCTCGCTGTACGGAAAGATCATAGTCGATTTCAGTCAGCATGTGGGGATCTTTTTGTGTTGAATGTACCTGATTTAGGCTAGTTATTATCTTTTGAATGTTTTGCTGCATGAGATCAATATTCACTTCACCCATATCAGAAAGCAAATCTCTTGTCCAAACGGTAGATATAAATTCGCTTTTCATAAATTCCTGATTGCCGTTGACATGATCTCCATGAAAATGTGTATTCACAACATATTTAACCGGTTTGTTTGTTAATTGTTCAGCAGTATGGCGTAACAAAGCACCAGAATGCGGCAGGTTGGTTGTATCCACTACAACGGTTAAATCCCCAAGATCAATAATTGCTGCATTCCCCAGAGAACCGCTGCCTGGAACCGAAATAACCCCCCATATACCTTCCGATGCTTGTTGAATGGTGAAATATTCGTTTTTCATTGTTGCACCCCTTTATCAATTAGTAGAGTTAACTTACAAGTTAGAGTCAACTGGAAGTCAAGAGATTCTTCAGGGTGAGGTTAGGGGGAATTGTAAACATTCGCTTTGAGTTGACTGAAAGCTGTATAATATTTTTCAACATCAGCATTAAAAAGGAGGGGAAGAAATCGGATGCTTACAATCAGTCAAGTGTCAGAAAAAACGGGATTAACTCCTTATACGATCCGTTATTATGAAAAAATCGGGGTACTACATGAACCCAAGCGTAGTAATGGAGGGGCACGTGTCTATAAAGAAAGCGAGGTTTCCTACATTCAATGTCTAAATAAACTAAAAAAATTAGGCTTATCGCTTGAGGAGATTACGGAATTTACTCGTGAGGGCTGTGTAATGGACAAAATTCAACAAGGGGAGAATCCTTCTAATTATAATCCCACCTTAAAAAAGCGGATTGAGATCCTTGAGAAGCATCTGATGGAACTGGAATCCAGACGACAAGAAATTGACTACATGATTTCTCTCGCCGAAGAGAAACTTACCTTATATCAAGAACTTATGAAAGAAGACATAGTAAATACCTAGAAAATCGCAGCGTAATCCTACGTGAACACTGCAGGGTGTCTGATGTGGAAAATCAGACACCCTGTGCCAGTTCATTGAAAGCAGGCCCCTCTGCGAAGAGTATGTAATCTGAATGATTTCCATACTCCAGTGCGGAAATTCCCCTGACTCACCTCAAGAGGCAGAACTTGCACCCACAGTATTATCTCCTAGCCTGGATCATATAGAAATATGTTATCATATGTCTCCTACAAAGCAGTGCCTTGACCCAAATTTCGCCACACTTATGATACGGTTCTCTGTTCCTCACCAACTGGTAAACCACTTTTCGTAAAAAAATCGTCTTCCAGGAACCAGAAGACGATTTTTTTGAGGGTTGTTCTATCGCGATCCATGTGCACTTCTTTTATTAATGCCTTAGTGGTTATTACTTGATTCATCTTTGAAATAAAAGTGTTCGTGATGAATAACGTCCATTCCAACTAACTTCCCGTGTTTTTTATGGTAATACGAAAAGTCTTTGTTAATTGGCATCTTAAGCAATTGATAATTATTGTCCCTCGGCATGATTTCAAGTTGATTAATAGCTAATTCGCGTGTTGTATATAGTCCAACTGGAAAGAAGTTAGGGAATGGTTTTGAACTATCCGCTACAAACACTCCCCAGACAAAGGTTGTATTCTCCAACATACCAACCACCTTACTCTTCAAGTCTTCTTCTAGTATAAATATTGAATTCTCTAATGTCCGTTCTTTCAAATGATGTGCTAAAAACCAATGCTGGCATAAGTTATCCAGCGCACTTGTCTTACCACCAAGGACTAAAGGTACAAGTCCATTTTGATCATCTGCTTCTGGAAATAGGCTTTTCATAAAGAATTCTCCTGCCGAAAAATATTGCGGACGATTGAAGGGATCTCCTGTTTGAGTCAACCTGGTAATTCTCCTCGCCCTAAAACTGCGGATTTCATTCCTCAGATGACAGTATGCAATGACGTACCAGTTATTATTCCAATAAATTATGCCATAGGGATCAACAATTCTACGCTTGTGCTGCGCTTCATGGCTTGTATGGTAATCCATCTCTACAGATATTTTGTTTACTATACTTTGCTCCAATTCCTTCATTAGTGGCTCCACAGGTGATCTTCCAATTGGGCTTAGTACTTCGAGCCCTTCTAAATGTTGATTGATCACTTTGTCCTGCTCTTGATTTGAATACATTTTCAGCTTTGAAGTTGCACTATCTAGTGCCTCCCCCCAAAAATACCCGGCTCCTTTTGCAAAAAAAGCAGCATGAAGTAATGCCGTTTTCTCATCAACCTCAAAAAGAAGAGGGCTTTCAGAAAAATCATTCAACAGCGTATATCCCCCGTTATGACCTGTTTCAGATATAACGGTAAACCGTCCGAATATTGATCTCTAGCTTTTCAGATATTTGTTTTGCAGTAATTTTCCTGCCTGATTTAAACATCCATAGAATCGCCATCATATTATCAATTTTAGACATCAACCTTCACCTCATTTTCTCATTAGTGAATTTTTCTATCCTTACAGTTTTTATGATTTAATCCAACTTTATAATAATATACATCAGGTTGGTTATTAACAATCTCTCCTTTAGTGTCCGCAACAATATCAAGTTCCGTTAAAATTTATTTAAAAATAAAAGTAGTTCTGCCGATAAATATCTTGTTACAAAAAAGTATGGGTTTGAAGCGACATTGGCGATTAACCCAGACAGTATAGTCTAAGGAGGCGGATTTGTGAGGAAAAGATGGGTTGTTTTATCTTTGATTTTATTAATGTGCACGACCAGCATTACAGCTTATGCGGACGCAAAGACTTCGGCAGACTTCTCTGATCTAAAGGATTTGGATGTGGCGACGAAAGCTAAGTTTGATGCAATGATTAGCGCTGGGATTTTCGATGGCGTCAGTGATAAGACGTTTGGGCTCAAAGATGAGATGAACCGTGCCCAGTTCGCAAAGGTTGCAGCATTGATCACGGGTATTGAAGTCAATAAAGATCTGAAGAATTCGAGCTTCAGCGACGTCAAGGCGGATGATGCCGCCAATGGTTATGCGCTGCCCTACATTGAAGCACTTAAAACTGCCGGCATAACTGACGGCTATGGCGGAGGTACATACAATCCGGCTGGTAAAGTGACCAAAGAGCAATTGGCTACGTTCTTGGTTCGAGTGCTAGGAAAGGACGCGGAAGCGAAAGCGAAGACGGGTACCGATACAACCGTATCCGACTGGGCACAGGGTTATGTGGCTTCGGCATTGGAGCTTAAATTGTTACCCAGTGGTACTGATGGTAAATTTGACGGCAAAGCGAATGCTACGCGTGATTTACTAGTTACTGGTGCCTACGAAGCGAAGCAACAGTATGTACCTACACTGAAGCCGACGCCGACGCCAACGCCAGTACCTACACCAACGCAGACTCCTACGCCAGCATCGGTACCGACACCGATACCTACGGCAACACCAACACCAACACCAACACCGACACCAACACCGACACCAACACCGACACCAACACCAACACCAACACCAACACCAACACCAACACCAACACCAACACCAACACCTACGGCAACACCGACGCCGACACCAACACCGACACCGACGCCAACGCCAACGCTGACACCGATGCCGACTCCATCCAATATCGCACTAGATATGATTAATACATCTGTTGGGACATGGATCAATGTTGATGAGATGACTTTTGCTGATGCAGGTATTACGGGCGTCACATCGTCAAACTTAACAGATGTCGAACAAGCATTGGACGCGGATGGAACAGCCCCATGGACTGCATCTGAAATCCAAGCCATCGTCAATACAGTTATTGGCGGTATTACACAGCAAGCGGCACTGGATTTGATCAATGCTGCAACGGCTTCGGGTATATGGACGAATGTTGATGTGACGACTTTTTCCATTGCAGGTGTTACGGACATCCAATCAGAAGACCTAACCTCCTACCAATACGCATTGGAAACCGGTTTAACACCACTTCCAAGAACATTGTCTCAAATTCAAGCGATTGTTGACGAGACTAATCAGGCAATTATGTTAGCTGTAATCTATGATTATTTGAATCCTTTCCATGAAGGATCTGCTCCTAACGAAGAAGTATTCGCTCAAGCGGGTATAACCGGAGTGACCGCTTCGAACTTAAGTGAGGTCTTATCTGCCCTTGAATCCGCCTATCAGGAAGCCAAAAACAATCCTTTTGGAACGCCTATGTCTACTAAACAAGATATCCAGGATGTTGTTGACCTTGTCTTAGGCCACTATACGGATTAAAGAAAGTCATTATCGTAACCCCGCAGAAGGGTTTGCTTATTGAAGCTTGGGTTGAAGACAGCACTTAAGCGAGAAGATAAGTTCAACTAGAAAAAATAACGGCGTAAGGGAGCTATCCCTTCACCGTTATTTTTTAGTTCTATGCTCAACAAGCCTCCAGCTGGTACTGGAGATTTATAAAAGCATCGCCGTAGATTCTATTTTTTACGCAATAGGAGTACCATTAGGCACTTCAGTATCCGGCTTTAATAGAATAACATCTCCTTTTTCCGCGACTCCTCCCAAAACCAATACCTCCGATTTGAATCCCGCAATGCGCCGAGGAGGAAAATTGACGATTCCTATAATTTGCTTCCCTACAATGTCCTCAACCTTGTAACGCTTAGTTATTTGTGCGCTTGAGGATTTTATCCCGATCTCCGGTCCAAAATCAATCTTAAGCTTGATCGCAGGGATCTTTGCTTCTTCAAAAAACTCGGCTTCCTTAATCGTTCCGACACGAATATCTAGTGCTGCAAAATCATCGATCGTTGCCAACGTTTTGCCTCCTCCACTAAAGTCTTTAACCACTCGGCGTTGCTCTTACTGCACTGGACGGAAAGGCTTCAGGAGTCGAATCCCTTCCTCAATGGATCCCTCCATCAGTTCTAAGAGCTGGGGTACCAGTTCCTGCATCCGAGGGGCACTCAGGTGCCGGTCAAGGGCATCCCGGTTTTCCCAGCGCTCGTAGATAATGAATGTGCCCGGCTGGCCTTCTACCTCGTGAGCCTCATAGTCAATGTTGCCTAGGTCGTTGCGTGACGGGGTGACAGCAGCAGTCATGAATGCCTTCATCTCGGCTTCTCTTCCTGCCTTAGCTCTCGCCTCCCAGAGTACAGTAACGTAACGGTTCTTTGTATCGTTCATGTTAATTCCTCCTATTGTATTGGCCCGCAAGAACATCTTGACGAACCACATCTAAACGGCGTGTTTGGTATTCACTCAAAGCTTCTGTTATCGAATCCGGATACTGCTTAATAGAGTCTATAATGGTAACGGCATCATCAAGTGAGTCATTAAAGCCTGCGCCCGTCATTGGTGACATGGTATGAGCAGCATCGCCGATCATGGCGATTCTTCCTTTTGACAATATATTAGGGATGTATTCATTAACAGGTGCCCCGATTAAACTGCGGTTCTTAATTGCGATTTGCAAAATGGCATCATCTTCTTTATTCCAATGGGCATGGCTGGTTTGTGATAGTTCTTCCAGTAGCCAGTCCGGAATATCTTCACCGTATAAGGAATGCTGGGCAACCCCGTCCTTTAACACCCCTAACTCAGACAGCAATTGATTATGCGAATGATCAAACCAGCAATAACCTATCCACCGCTGGCCGGGATTGGTTCCTCCTTCTTTACCTGGCATCACCGCAGTTGTCAATGTACCGGCAGCACTGTTGTTGAAATAAGCGTTCGAAAGTTGCCGTTTTTTCCAGTCTTTCTTTGGCAGCAGTTCTTCGTCTACCTTCCCAACCCAAACCAGATAGCCAGCATAATCTGCAAAGGGTTTGTCAGGATTTAAATAGCGGCGGACAATACTGCGATATCCATCTGCGCCAATCAAAAAGTCCCCTTTAAACGTCTGCTCCTCTTCACTAGTAGCCCAAGCAGATGATTCATTTTGTCCAACACTAACAATTCGTGTATTGTGCCGAAGGGTAATACCAGGTTCTTTAGCAACCGCATTGCGCAAACGTTCTTGAATGGCTGACCAGGCTTCAACATTGTTGTTACCACTAGATGCCAAGTGTCTTAATTCCCGTTCAATTTCACTATTACGATAAGGCTTTGTGTGTAAACGAATAAAAGCACCATTTCTTAATGAGGAATCTGCACGTTCAAGAATGGTAACTGTATAACCAGAGCGAGATAACGCAAGCCCCATCATTAGACCACCCAAAGATCCACCTACAATAATGGCATGTTCAATCTGTTTGTGTGACATCGTTCTTCTTCCTTTACTGCAGTTTCATCTGGATACGGAGCATCCGGTCGAGGAGTCTGTCCGGGAGAATACGGACCAGTCGGGTCAGCAGTGCCGAATCGCGACCAACCGTATAGCGGGTATGAGGTTTACTGACGTGAATTGCTCGTGAAACCACTGCTGCCACCTTCTCGGGGCGGATACCGTCCGTTGCCCACGTTTTCGCCTGAGCCTTCACGGCATCAAAAAGACGATCATGGCGCCTGTGCTGGTCCGGCGTCATCAACTTGGCCAGCCGCTGCGCTGTCATAATCCCTTGCTCCGACAGGCCAGTGCTGACGCCACCCGGAGTGATCATGATTACCTTGAGGCCAAACGGGGACATCTCTCTGCGGAGACTGTCATTGACCGCTTCCATAGCATACTTGGCAGCCGAATAAATTCCGAAACCGGGCATGGAGACCTTACCCCCAAGCGAACCGATATTGACTACGCGCCCGCCGCTGTTCAGCAAGGCCGGGGTAAGCGCCTGAATAACCGCGACCTGTCCGATCACGCTGACTTCAATCTGGCGGCGAAATTCATCGAGCGGGACCATCTCAAGAGGGGCATTAACGGCGATGCCGGCATTGTTGACCACTGCCCGCAAAGGACGGCCAAGCGGATCTTGCTCCACCCGTTCGGCCAGCGCCTTGAGTGTGCCGATATTGGTAACATCGACGATGACCGGCTCGATATTTTTGCGTTTGATTTGGTCGGCGTCTTCCTGACGACGAACCCCCGCCAAAACGTGAAATCCTTCAGCGGCGAGCTGCTCCGCGGTAGCCCTACCGATGCCGCTGGACGTACCTGTGACAACGACCAGTTCTTGAGTGTTGAATGACATAGTAAGCCTCCTAGGTTTGTTAAGATTTGGTTCGCGATATAGCACTGCTATACGAGTATTATAGCACCGCTATACAAAGTTGTCTATAGCGGTGCTATATATTTTTACGAAGTGTCGTCCTGCGGCCTGAACCTCATTTTGGCGGGCGTTGCGTGAGGAGTGAGATCATCGACATCCTTCAGAAAATGAAAAAGATCGCCATCCTGTTTGGATAGGCGATCTCTCTTATGCGCCACTATTTGTGGACCTTCATCTTTACCTGAAATCTTTACACTCTGTCATCGGATCCCTCATTTTGAATCGGTGTCCGGCTCTTGAATCAAAATGATCTGCATTACGCTTTCCCGAATGAGATCAACGACGTTGGGTTCAGGTAGGGGTGCCTTACGAATCTGGGCCGTCACATACAGCCAAGAGGCCGTATTGGCGGAAGCCCAGACCAGATCTGCTGCAGCTTGAGCTGACACAGCCAGTTTGCCTTCGGCAGCGACTCTCTGAACATTTTGCACTAGTACTTGGTGCGAATGATCTGCCGCCTCGATATGTGCGCCCTCGAGCAACCGCCCCATCATCGCCGCATAGATCCGAGGACGGGCAGCCGCAAAGTGGACATAGTCATCCCATCCTTGACGAAGAGCCATCTCTGGAATGGTGGACTCCACTGCGGCAATCTTGCTTTCAAATAACTGTTTGAACGCTTCCACTATAGCTGCACTCAGGAGTCCATCGGCATTGCCGAAATGGTGATAGAGTGTAGGGGCCGTAACCTGCGCGATCGCAGTTACGGCTCGCGTCGAAAAATGGGCTCCGCCCTCCTCTTCGAGTACCTTAAGAGCAGCTGCTAATATTTTGTCATATGTGTTCATACGCCCATTATAGCAGTGCTATATGCGTATGTCCATGACGAAGGTTGCATGCTTGTGACCATAATCCCTGTATTGGTGACCACATATTCGATTCAAACCATATGTTATCGATGAATGAATAGTTTCATTAACTTCACGGGGAATTCCGATAAAAATTGCCGTTACTTATGGTACGGTTCTCCGCGCTGTCTGTAACGGCAAGGTTAAAAGCCATCCTTTGCGGGATGACCCCTTCTTTGATCTTACTGCCTTATTCCGTCCTTCTTCCAAAATACTTCTTTATCATTCTTTCACGATCTTTAAACATGAAGATCAGGCCAACTTTTATGAACCAACTGGGCAGAGAGCTTTCAAACTCCACCCTGTCCGTCATAATCGTTTCACGAA
The DNA here is from genome assembly GCF_001909095.1 of Paenibacillus sp. P46E. Taxonomy (NCBI): domain Bacteria; kingdom Bacillati; phylum Bacillota; class Bacilli; order Caryophanales; family Paenibacillaceae; genus Paenibacillus; species Paenibacillus sp. P46E. Next base: position 20,374 of record NZ_LVYZ01000032.1, on the reverse strand, counting down.
CGGACTTTGAAGCAAACTGATGGCGGTGCTTCCAAGAATGGAACGGAAATATGGGATCGATAAGGATATCTTCAAATCCTTCCCGTTCTTTCCACTCTGATATATACGACTTCCAGGAGATTTTCCAGAACCCAAAGTTTAGTTCCAACTGGATCGTTTTTCCCGCAGCTGCTTCGGAAGGCCCCTTCACCGTCGTTTTGGGGAAGGATGTAATTCTGACTAAATTCTCGGCTGACTGAAAAAAGTCCCAAACCCGCTCCAAAGGTTGCATAAGAACGGTTTGATAAGTAAACGTCCCTTTCCATTTCACGACCAGTCACCTCACGCTATATGATCACCTATTGGATTTCTGGTTTCATTGCCCTAAGCTGAACGATTAGTCTTCGCCAGAACCATCCCTTTAGCTACCTACACAATCTCTTTATTAAAATGTCCTCTTGTGTCTGTTTCCTGATTAAAGACAGCATTATTCATTGATCCATTTAATTTACCTGACGCCATATGAATGACTTTCACAACCTGCTCTTTGGATTCAACTGTGAAGTTTAATCTGAGCGCCTCGATTCCTTTGAGGTTTGGTAGCTCATCTAATAGGTTAAGCGTCCTCCCATGAAGGAGAGTCGTTGTACAATCATCATGGGAAATGATAGGGAACGTCCCTTGCTCATCTTTTAACTCATAGCTCTTCGTTTTGCAAATTCTGCATTGATTCATTTTTTTCATCGGACAATATTTTGTAAACATCAAAGGAGCCTTGCCATATACAATCATTTCCAGTGCAGGATAGCCGTCATTTTCTTCAACATAGGCATTCCTTAAATCTTCAATTTGACTCTTATTCAATTCATAAGATAAAGTGACTCGTTTTGCACCTAATTTATATAATTCATAGCAACTAGTAGCATTAACAACATTTAGAGAATAGTCCGTAACAAACGGATTCGTGTCTCTGTAGTGATAAATTCCGCCATATCCTCCAATGAGTAGCTGCCCTTCTTTTTCCTTATAATCAATCTGATTTCTTCTAACCACATTTTCAAAATAGATTTCCTTAATTCCACAGCTCACGCAAGCATCGTACTGCTCCTTAGTCGTTACAGAGGCCGTAAGGTATGGTTCTTCAGGGGCAAAGCTTATTTTTTCTTTTGCTTCCAAAGCCTTGGTTCGTTTCTTTTGGCTGTTAAGCTTCAAGTCATATAAGCCCAGTACAATATCCCTTCTTGCTGCATTTAACAGTTTAGCTGGAATAAACGCATTGCATTCTTCATATTCCACATGATTAAGTTCGAATATCGTATCATTTAATCTTGAAAATTGCTTGATTACCTGGTCTTTTGTTGTTGGATTATTAATGGCTTCGCCTAGTATTTCCTCGCTTTCATATGAATAAGTAAAGCCTAAGCCCTCCGCATCTATGACAAGCTTTGAATCTGGAGATGCATATACTCTAATATCGAGGTTAAACCGCTTAAATTCTTTTTCCAGTGATGATTCTAATTCTTTGTTATAGAAATAATCCTTCGTTTTATATACTAAATCTCCCTTAGACACCTTTTCTTTGATTTTGATATAGCAGACATCATCTGCTTTGTTGATTAATTCACCCTCTTGATCGTACAGTTTGGCAACAGCCAGATTAACATCTTCATTGTTGTGACTTATTCTGATGGTATCGTTTTGATTTAAAGTACGTGTAAGTGTTATTTCATACATGTCTTTAACAATCTTGCTGATGGTTCCAATTTCATAACCAAAGTGATTAGGTCTTACAATGTTTGTAATATTTCTCCTATCTTCGTGAAACAAATATCCTTTAGTAAATGTTCTATTGAATGTTTTTTTCAGATTTTCTTTATCTTCTTCGGTTATTTTATGATCTAAGGCCATGCGATATTTGGATACCACATTAGCAACATACGTAGGCACTTTCATTCGGCCTTCGATTTTTAAAGAATCGATTTCTTTTAAATCCTCGATATAGTCGATTGTGTTTAAGTCCTTGGTAGATAGAATATGGTTTTTCCCTAAAGATGTACCTGTTGTCTTATCCATGAGTTCATACTCCTTACGGCATGAACCCACACATCTTCCGCGATTTGCGCTTCGATTGCCCATTAATCCTGACATTAGACAGTTTCCCGAGTAGGATACACATAAAGCACCGTGAACGAAAATTTCTAAAGGGATCTCAGCTATTCTTTTGATCTCTTTTACTTTTTCAATCTCAACCTCACGGGACAGAACCACTCGTTTAGCACCAAGTTCTTTAAATAATAAAGTTCCGTCTACATCGTCGATTCCCATTTGAGTTGAACAATGTGCTTCCATATCAAGAAAGTTTTTAACGATATAATCGAAAGCAGTCAGGTCCTGGACGATAATGCCATCCACACCGATTTTATTTAATTCGTGGATCTGCTCTTTCATCTCTTCAACTTCGTTTTCAAAAACGATGGTATTCATTGTAACATAGAGTTTAACGTCCCTCAGGTGCGCATACGTAACAGCCTCTTTTAACGATTCAAAATCAAAATTAGATGAGTATGCACGTGCACCAAATTTTTGCATTCCTAAGTATATTGCATCACAACCATTAGAAATTGCAGCTTTTAAAGCCTCCATATTTCCTGCTGGAGCTAATAATTCAGTCATTTTTTCCTCCTTGTGACTCATAAGTTACACGCCAGTCAAACTCAGCACCATTGATCATAAAATAAGAACTACACTTAAGCTACGGCAAAAAGCACAAACCAATGGTTTGTGCTTTTGCATTCTTTCTTTGTCACTCGGCTCTCCTCTTGATGATTCGTGCGAGGCTTATTTATTGAGCTGCTTGGTTAAGGGCGCTTAAGAATATCTCAATGGGTTGTGCGCCGGAAATTGCATATTTTCTATCAATGACAAAGAAAGGGGCTCCTGTTATTCCCAACTGTTTTGCTGTGGCTTCATCTGAACGTACTTCGTTAGCATATTTGGATGGATCCTGGAGAACTGCCATTGACTCGTCCCTATTCATACCAATTGATTCTGCAATATCTGCTAATGTATCATGATCGCTAATCAGCTTGGCTTCCGTGTAATACGAATAGAACAGCTTCTCGGATAATTCCTTATCTTTACCAACCGATTTGGCATATTGGGTTAGACGATGAGCATCAAACGTATTGGTGGGCTTCATTCCGTCGAAATTATACACCAGACCCATCATCGCCGCTTGTTGTCCAAGCTTAGCATTTGCCTCTTTCGCTTGCTCGATACTCACACCATGTTTCTCAGAGGCCATTTGATGCATATTTTTGCCTGAGTACAATGATGCTTGCGGATTAAGTTCAAAGCTTCTATATTCAATCGCCACTTCATTCTGATGAGCGAATTGCTCCAGTGCAGATTCTAACCGCCGTTTACCAATATAACAAAATGGACAAACATAATCTGACCATATCTCGATTTTCATTTCGAAGCCTCCTTCACTAACCACTAACCGGTGAATACTGCATTTTTTTGAGCTTATTTGTTATAGACGATAGGCATTTTTCTAATCATATGGTTGTCACGGGTGGCAGCGTACATGATTCCGGCAACATTTTCCCTGGAAACCGATAATTTAGCCGATTTATCTCCGAATGAATAGTCATAAGATTGCCCTTTGTGTTTAACATTGGGGTTAATAATTCGGACAACTGTCCAATCAAGGTTCGATTGTTTAATGATCCCTTCCATTTTCTTCATCTCTGCATACCCGTTTGGAAGGAACACTTTGGCCATCACACCTGGAAGTATCGTCGAAATATTTTTCTTATCGTCATCTGATTGTAAAGCCGGCGTTGCAAGTGTAATTAACCTTGTTTTGTTATGTTTCTTCATAGCCCTAATCATCAGTTCGTGTCCGTCCGCAATCGGCGTGCCTTTAAGCTTTCGTGACATATCGGATGCTGGTCCTAGTGTGCTGATTACGACATCTGATTTAGCAACTGCCTTCTCGATGGATGAAGCATTCGAAAGTTCCCCTTGTACAAGGCTCAAATTGGGATGTTTGAGGCTGATTTTGTGGGCGTTTCTAACATATGCCGTAACGAAATCTCCGTGATCTAGAGCTAATCGTGTTAGCAGCTGTCCGATTGCACCACTTGCACCAAAAATGGTGATATTCATATTCTTGAATTGAACCCTCCTTCATCATAAATTATTCAAAATCACACTCGATCTTCAGTTATAAATTCTTCTACTCTGTCTCTTTTGGTGTACATGTCGTACCAAATATCAGCGATTTTGTCTTGAACTCCTGAATTCGGCTGCATCCAGATTCCGATCGAAAGGTGACCCGCATACACACCTTTGTCCGCTAATTCGCTGTTCAAATTAAAGATATAATTACGAAGCCCTGAAATTGCAATTCCGACATTACCCATCATCGGTACCGGGTGGATTGCAGAGCCTCCAGTAGTAAATAATAAGGCACCGCTTTGCTTATCCAGCATTTCCGGCAGCACTTGCCGAACACTCGATAACGCACCTAAAACATTAAATTGAAATTGGTATAACGCATTTTCTTCTGTTACATCTAATGTTGGCGCTACGGTGTTGATGCTCGGCGTTGGGCTGTATTCAAGAACATCAATAAATCCGTACTTCTCTTTAATAGCGGCGAAGGCCCTCTCGATTTCTTCTTTATTTAATATGTCCGCTTGAAATGGAGCCGCTTCAATTCCCAATTGTTCTAATTCACTAATCAGCTGGTTCAGCTTATCTTCATTTCGGGCAATAAGAGCTACGCGAAAGCCGTTTTGTCCGAATTTCTTCGCAATGGACATTCCTAAACCTGCTCCTGCTCCAACAATGGCTATAGTTTTCATTTCATATCTCCCTTTCAATTAGAATTAATGGTCAATAAGATAAATAATGGTCAATGTGTTGTATATTTATCTTGTGTTTATTATGATTAATAAAAGGTCAGCATTCAATATTTAATATTTCTGATTTTGAGAGATAAAATGCAATTTCAGCTCAAATGTCGTATATCTAACAAAAAAATTAAGGGAATGAGCCATAATGAACAAAAAAACCGATTTGCGTATCATTCGCTCCAAACATTCGATCAAAAAGGCGTTTATAGAGCTTCTTACGGAAAAGGGATACGAAGGAATTACGATTCAAGATATTGCCGATAAAGCGATGATTAGCCGGAATACATTTTACCTTCATTATCAGAACAAACCCGATTTGCTAAATGCATCTATGGACGAATTAATAGAAGAACTAAAGAGTACACTCAAGCAATGCTCAAGCAGCAAAACTCCTGTAAGCGGTTCTATGCTTGAACAACTAATGCAAACCATCCTGGAGAAAATTCAGGGCAATATCCCTTTTTACAAAGCATTGTTACTGGATGAGAATAGAATTCATGGTTTTCAAGCAAAAATGGAGGAAATTATAAAAAACACAGTGGAGGTTGGCTTGGATAATACTCCATTGAAGATTTCAAAGGAATTATTACTCCAATATATTGCATCTACTTTTATGGGCATTGTAGTGTGGTGGGTTAAAAATGATTTTTCCTATACTCCAAAGGAACTTGCATCTCAATTTGGTAAAATTCTAACTCACGGACATTTAAAAGCCGCAGGTATTTCAATCAATGATTAAAGTGATAAAATCTTACGTACAGTCGCTGGGGAGATAGAAAAGAAAAGGAGCCCTCGAATGACTCGAATGATGGCTCCTTTTCTGTTACTACACTTTCAAAAAATAATATTGCACTCTTGAAGACTAACCAAAACCTCCGCTTTTCGCTTTACCATTATTTGTGATACGGTTCACCGTAACATCTATTGGGCGAAATTTAAGGGCACCCAATTGGATGCCCTTCGTAGTTGGGACAGGAGTTCGGAACGGTGAGCCGTGGCATGGCAAATCCACAATTCGCAGGTTGGGGTGTTTAGTGAAGTGAGCGACTGTCCCAATCAAGATCAGTGATTTCTGCAATAAATTTTCATTTACTATAAATTGGATTTAGCGCCTCTTCTTAAATCTTTGATATGCATCAATTCAATCCTTGGGTCACAAGTTTCCGAAAAATGTTTTGCTGAGCTCGTATACCCTGAAGAGGAAACAACATATCCCTTATTGGCCTTATTATAGTGTATTGCACCCAACACCTTTTGTACATCCATAACAGATACTTGACTATTAATGCTCTTTCTCTTTACTTCAACAACAATTAACTCTCCCCTGATATTTCTTAGTAAAAAGTCGCAACCGATTCTGTGAAGCCCATCGACGTCAACTTCTTCTAAACCCTGCTCCAAGAACCAAGTTTTTATTAACCCTTCAAATTCAATTACATCGATCTTATCCAATAATTCAGGTCTTTCATTTAATTCATTTATTAATTCTTGATTTGATCTTATTGGATCTTCAATCCCATCAATGTTTTGAGGCCCTGGGTTTAAAGCACGTAATTGGGTAATCACATCAAACCACCAATTGGGATTATCTAAATCGACGTATCTATAAGCTTGTAGTTCATCTGGGATGTTAGTTTGATTCGATCCTAACAGCAAGATATTTTTTCTAAGGGCTGTTGCTATACCCAGCTCATAGTAGACTGCAGGTGATTGACTATCAATAAAACAGATAAAAACATCACATTTTCTAATTAATTGATGGGAAATTTCAGAAATATATTCTTTACGATTTATAACTAGCAGGTCACTATTAATAAACTCATATCCCAAAACCTTAAGTTCATCCTTCAATTTATAAATTTCGTTCATTGAAGACATGCTTGAAGAAATAAATATTTTGCTCATGCTATTACCTCCAGGGCCCTACTTAAAGAATAAAAGTCGTATAAATAACGCTGAAGTTGCGTTGCTTCTTCTTTGCTTCCCGGTCCATATTTCGTCATTGCATCGAGTGCACTTTTAGTAGAAATATACTTTCTTCTAAGTAATTCAACTAATTTATCTATTGATTTTTCAATTGTATTACCTTTTGATTCGTTAATTTCATCATCAGTTAAACCTAAATATTCACGATGCAACTGAATATTCCATCCATATACAGTAGAGTGTTTCCATCGACCAGTTGGGAACTGAAGACCTCCGGTAACTCCTAGTTCAGTAAGAATAACTTCAACCAACTCTTGAATTTCTTCTCGACTCCAAGTAATTGCCCCCAATTCCAACTCTAAGTCCGGCAATTTTTCCATGTCGTACACAAATAAACATCCCGTGTCATTCAAACGAAGAATTCCCTCAATTAAGACGATTGGTAATGAGCGAAAGTCAATTTCATGTGCAGTATTCGTGAATGTTATAAAATCATATTTTACTTCCGGACTATTTAATGTGGGGAACTGTTCCATTTGACCTACCTGAACTTGCACCGAGCAAAGATCGAGATTCTCAGCCTTTTTCTCAGTTATGGCTATATAGTCCACTTTAATATCATATCCATGGTAAGATATCTTCTGTCGTTGTGGACGCTCTAAAACCTCATGAAGATGATTAATTATTTGGCCACGACCACACGCCAAATCCAACCACTTATATTCATTAACAGTAGGGTTTAATAAAGCCCTTTGTAACAATGTAAGTGCCGCTTGATGTTGAGCAAGAAGTCTATCTTTTTCGATTGCACTTGAATCGCTTATAAATTGCATGTCTAGTCTCCATCCCCATCCAGAATTCTAAGCACTATCTTAAGTAGTTAGTACGATAAATTAGAGAAAAATCATCAATTAAATACTTCTATACCTATGGATGAATAGCCTTCAGCTCATCGTTTATTCTCTGTACAAATCCCCGTAGATCACTTCACCAGGAATAATCTTACTATGTAACACCCTTCCAGCCTTAACGTTTGATTTTCTTATATCAACGAAATCATATTTACTAATCTCATCAACTTGCCGAATTAGATCATATAAAAGAATACCATTAAGTTTTGCCAAGTGATAAGCAAATCTATTGTAGCACAAGTGCCCCTTAAAAAATTCATGATAGACATAGTCAAATAATCCTTTTTGCGCAACAAGAGTTTTTTCAAACAAAACCCCGTAGACGTTTTCATTAATTAAGTACTTTTCAATACTTTCATGATTCAGTTCAACTTCTTCAAAAATGAGTTTCACTCTTTCATGCACGCGTCGATGCAAAGTATATATTCGATCCTCAACAGCACCGCGGTTGAACAAACCGATAGGGCCAAGGCCTCGAAGTATTTGCTCTTCTTGACCAATTACTTTCTTAATTTTCCTATATCCAAGCCACGAAATGCGGCTAATATCGAATACACAATTTTTCAAGGTCCTTAAATCCTCATTAATAACATCACTATATATTACCAGGGCTTCTTTGAGCTTAACATGGGTCTCTAATACGATATCTTGTAACTTTTGTTCTATTGAGAGCTCCAGACCATCAAATTCATATCTTAGATGATCTTTGTGCTGCTCTAAATACTTTACTAACTTAGTTTTGCAAATGTTCCTATTGAGTGATGCTTTTTCTAAGTTACTGAGAATAATTTGTTGCATTTCTTCCTTACGCTTGCTTGAAGCAATGTTATTTGTCAATTCGAGATAGTAATCTATACACAACTTTCCATACTCTGTTTTGTTATCAAAATATGGGATTTTCATGATTCTCTCAAAAAGCCTATTGTTTTCATAATACAGTTTCAAAATCTTCTCTTTCTTTTCACCTTGAAATTCTACTATGAAAAAACCCAGCGCCACAATGGTACTCGCAAAAATTCCCGAGAAAATTGTAGTTAGGTATGTGCGTACTATTTCAACCTTTACATTCGTATGTATGTGTAGAAAACTCTCTAATTTATTCCCAAAGTAGTATAAGTCATCTCCATCGACAAACTGAAAAAATGAGTAAATAAGCAGTGATAAAGCTGCAACATCAATTGCTCTCGCGATATTTCTTTTCTTTATTTTCATACCTTATACTCCTGACTCTTGGACTAATTCGTTGAACCTTCCGTTCATCGGATTACTCAAATGGTTTAACCCGTGCCCTTACTTAACTATGGTGTTTTTATAGGGGCAAGGGTTACTTCTTTCGAGCCGTGCTTGGCAAATCCCAAATTCGCCTCAATTTCTTGCTTCAAATTTTCTGCATAGTTGCTTAAGATGAGGATACGTACAAGGTCACCATATCATCTATAGAGAAAATAGGGGTGCCAACTGGCATCCCAATTTAACATAACAGAACAGCTAGCTTCTTTCGTACTCGCAAGTATCACAAAATGCACCTGGAAGCTGTTTGAAAAACAGTCCACACTCTGGACATACTTCATAACTAGAAGAACAACTCTCGCAGAGGGGGTCTCCATTTTCTGTTTGATAGCTAGCATGTCGCGATCCACAATCTACGCAACTGTCATCATAATCTTCACGCTCCCGGTGATCTCTTAACTCGTTTATCTCGAATCCACCGATATCAGTCCTCATACTATTACTTATGCTAGAAATGAAGCCATCTTCATTATCTATATCAATCTCCACTTGAGGATCTACTTCAAATGTAAAACTTATATATCCGGAAATATCTATAGTGGCGGAATGGCTTTCTTCGTAATGCTCCGAAAAACTTTCACGGATCACAATATCTAATCCTTGAGTAACAGAAAATGTCCCTTCCATAGTAACTATGTTCCCAATTATGTCTACGTTATCAATCTCGATTTCTGGTTCACCGTAATTCTCAATCTCCACATCAGAATACACATAACCCACAAAATTCTGGAGATCACCACTATGAATCAAATACGAGGATAAGTTAGAATTAGAAGACACTAAAATGTCCCATCCCTTATTTTCTATCAAGTTTAATGCAAACTGGTCCGAGTTCATCTCTATATAAGAGATTTGACTCTCCATATTTTTCGCTTTAGAAAGGTTAGATATAAAGTTAGACAAACTCATCATCATAAAGTCATGCTCGCTATTTTCCTTAAATTCTTGCACGAGTTCAGGTCTCGGTTCGACTGGATTGTTCCTTTCATTAAGAACCCACCAATCCTCTTTGTCGTCATTTGTAATAAAAATAACAGATTTATCAATAGTTTTAGCATATTTCAAGAGCTGTTTCCATAGTACTAAATCTCCGAATTTTTCAGTCTTTGTTTCGTCTTTTTTATCTTTGTCAATATCCATGTAGCCTGGTGGAAGTTTATGAAGATAACGTGTTGCCCCTTCCGAATAGATACTCACCTTTTCAGAAAAACTTGATGCACTCCCTACTCTTCCAGATTCATTTAAGGCATCCATAAATGCCTTAACTCTACCATCTTCCAACATTGTTTTGTTACTTTCTATCTCTTCATTTACTGAAATGCTAAAATTAGCTGCTTCCGTATTTATTTCTATAATTTTAGTATTTATAAATTCACCCAATTCATTAATTCGGGGGAAATTAAAGTTTTTGTAACGAATAAATTGCTTATCAATTCCATTCTTTGCTTTTTGAAATATAGCTTGAACATTTTGAGTTACATCAGAGTATTTCTTTCGAGCATTTGTTATTACAGAGCGATAGTTCCTTTCATACTCTTCAAGTACTTGTGCAGGTATCCAGATTTGTTCATTGATACTATTTAACACTGTAAAAACGTGGTCTGTGGTTGCAGAAGAATACCGATATAAATCTAAAATTGCATTGGTATCTAGAACTACTATACAATCTTCTCCCCATAATTCTTTAAAACTCTCAAAAGATATATTATAAGACATCCTAATCCCTCCAAATTCAGTTTGTAGCTCCAACATTGAATGTCACGATAATAAACTGAGGCATAATAAAAACTTTAATTAATATATTCAACCTTACAAAGAGAAACCTTATAGCCCACTTCCTTAATAGAACGTACATGATCTACCAAATTTATAAGACTGAAAAAGAATAAACATTCACTAAGAGTACCTTCTTTAGTTGTAGGTATCACATAAACAAACTCAGGAGCATCTTGGGCTAGAAAATCCTGGTTAGACCACTTTTTACTGTATGCTTTTTCCACCTTCTTTTCTACTCTCGGGTCCCCTCTTAAAAGCCTTGCAGAAACGCTTCCTTGTGCGAAAAGATGACTGAGAGTTGCAGAACTGTACATTTTCTTAACGCATAAGTACTGCATTTCCTTTGTTAAAAGATCACATATCTCGTATTTTTCCGTTGGGCTAAAGTGAAGAAGCTCTTTATCAAACAGAATCCAATTCTTAAGCTTGCTAACCCTCTCGTTATACTCCCCTTCTTTTTCCCCCACTTTTATAGCAGGTAATCTTAGAGTATCAGTAATATCAGGTATACCTTTAACTGTTTCTTTAATAATCCTGACATACTCATTGTCTACTTGGAACCAGTTACCCAGTGACAATACAAAAGTTTCTGAAGCATTGATGATTTCCGCCACTATAAATTCTCGCATTTTATACTTAGCGGTTACTGGAGAACCCTCATTATCCAAACCGATTATATGTACTTTATCTAGGTAGTTATCTATATCAGAATTGTCATTCAAAAAATCATAAAAACTCTCCAACGTTACATCCGATAACTTGCTGTTACGAGTTCCTATAAAGATCTTGTAGTGATCTACATTTGATTCAGGAATTTCAGGTAATGCAACAGTAACTTTTTGAGTCGATCTTTCATTTAAGTATCCTTCTAATTCCATATTCAATTCCTGAACTTTTGGATCTGTGCGCTTTAAAGGCCGAAGGTAATCTATAAACTCAAAGTGTTTTTTATAGGTGGTTGACTGAAATTTCCCTAAAAGATCTTCACAGAGCCTTCCAAGCTCTTTAATTGTTGTGTCTGTAGTAATTGCTAAAGAATCCGAACCGGACAGTCTAGAAGCAAATTCTTTTGTTGTAGGTTTACCGCTTACGTATCTAATCCAATCAATATTTTGATTCAGACCAAATTCGGAAACCTTACTTCCCACCGTCACATGCGTTCTTCTTTGCTTGGTAACCAAATCAATATTCCTTGTATCTAATGTTTCTATACGTTCAGGGTCAATCTCATTTAAAGTAACTCGCATGCCAAAACCCTGTTCTATTCTTGATCTATCTAGAGCGCTATAGGCAAACCCAAAGGGGACAGCAAACACACGACTCTTCACTCTTAGAATAATCAAGAAAGAGTTTGAGGCATTTAGTAATGCAAAATTCGATAGGTCAAAGTTTTTATCCACAAAATCTAGCCATTTAGGAGCCTTAACTTTGTTACTCTGTACAAAAGCAATACATTCATAACTCAAGTCTCCTATTTTGGGTAATTCCACAAATGGATTCTTTCCAGACAGATATTTTCGTTGTATTGCCTGCTTAAAATCCTTCACATCCTCATTGAGCAAGTAAACAGAAAGCTTCATTAAATCACCCCGTCAAATAGGATTATTTACCTATATCTTACTTCTTTTTCAGCCTTCCTGTCTTTACAAAATTTGACGAAAAAGGGGAGGTATTCTCTTTACTAATTCCCTAATTTATTCTGAATAGCCGATGAATAGTTGGACTCCGTAAACCTCATACTATAAAATATAATCATTAAGACATCTATCGCACATATGTTCCCTTTGATATAATTAAACCTATCTTATGTCGGTCAGAATGGAGGCTTATCATGATAGCAATGGATAAACAAAATGAATTACTTTCAGAGCTTCTGTTGACTCAAGTCAACGTTACTCGACAGCAAGTGAGTAAAGCTACTGAAAAAGCAACAAAATCGAACCTCGGCCAGTTCTTTACCGAACCACGCTTAGCCCTTTTTATGAGCAATATGTTTGACATATATGAGCCTCACTTGAAATTACTTGACCCCGGTGCCAGAGCACGGATACTCCATAGATGCTCAACTGGATACTCTCCGAAACTATTGTGCGCTATACAACAAATCAATCATAGGAGAATACGTAGATCGTGGGGTCAGTGGAAAGAGCACGAAAGGCAGATATGAACTCCAGCGGCTTCTGAAAGATGCCGAGGACGGACTGTTCGATGAAGTCATCGTCTGGAAGATCAACCGGATGGCCCGCAAAAATATCGATCTACTCCAAATCGTAGATTTGCTCGATAAAAACAACATTGCCTTCCGTTCCTTCTCCGAAAATTTCGAGACTGAAACCCCTATGGGCCGCTTCGCGTTGCAGATGATGGGAGCCGTTGGCGAACTGGAGCGAAACACCATTGTAGACAACGTAAAAATGGGTCACAAGCAGCGGGCTAAAACAGGCAGTCACAACGGGAAAGTCCCGCTGGGCTATCGTGTGGTCAAAGGATCGGCTGCTAGTCGAGGCAAAAACACGGAAGTGGTTGTTGTAGAAGAAGAAGCCATGCTTGTCCGTAAGATATTCGAACTATATGCTTCCGGCAAGGGACTCAAATCTATCGCCAATTCACTTAACAAGGAAGGATACACAACCAAAACTAACGGCCCTTTCTCCACTTGCTCCATCCGTGACTTGCTGGATAATCCGATGTTCATAGGGAAAATACGCTACAACCAGTACGAAAACTGGAGTGAAAAGCGACGCAAAGGGAAAAGTACAAATCCTATTCTCGTTGATGGACTCCATCCCGCGATCATCGACCAAAACCTGTGGGACAAGGTTCGGCTGCTCCGTGAGAGGAAAAGCTCTATGGCAAAAAAACGATTCGAAGGTGAATATCTACTAACCGGTATCATACGCTGTCCCGAATGTGGAGCGGCCATGACGGCAAGCCGAACAATCAACAAGATGAAGGATGGCACCAAAGTAACCCGGATGTACTACTCCTGCAGCAGCTTTCGCAGTAAGGGCAGTTCTGTATGTCACGCAAATAGTATCCGCAAGCTGGAGGCTGAACAAGCAGTTATGGATAGAATCAAGAATGTTCTGGTCAAATCACAATTGCTGAAAGCTATCGTTAAGAACGTCAATGAGAGGAAAGTAGGCCGGATAAAGCCGCTTCAGGAAGAATTGGCTGGTTCAAAGGCTAGAATCGCTAAGCTGGAGGAGAACAAGCGCAAATACCTTTCATTGTATGAAATGGACCAAATCGACCGTGACCTTTTCTCCGAGCGTCTGAATGGCATCAATGGCGATTTGGACGATGAATTGACCCGAAAGTCCAGGTTAGAGTTGGAATTGCGAGATGACGAGGCAGAACCAGTACCGTACGAACTTGTGCGTTCCTTAATGGAACGGTTCGATGATCTGCTCCGAAAGTCTCCATTTGAGCAGCGAAAGACGCTCCTGCACCTGATCGTCAAGAAGATCACCCTGGACGACAAGCGAAGGGTCAAGGATGTGGAACTTAGCTTCACTTCTGAGAACGAAAAGTATTTTTTAAGCGCAGCCCCTTCTGCTGACACACATGCAGAAGGGGCTTTTCCATTGTCCGGAAAAGCCCCTTCTTTGCAAAGTAAACTTGAATGTACTCTCTAAATCACCTACATCCTTTGCATCGCTTAACCCGAAGTGCCATTTTCGTTTCATCCTCCAACTTTAATACGGTTAAGATAACCTTGATGAAATGTCTTCATTCCTATAACAAAGACCATTGTATAAAAATTTTATCAGTCGGTTGACAAGAAATAAGCCCCATGTTATTATCAATGTGCACATGATATAAATTTTATCACTCGGAGGGTTGGACATGAGAACTAACATTCCACTACGAAACGATTTGAAAGAGCGCCTAGATCAAATTTCGGAACAAACTGGGATTAGTGTAACTACATTGATTGTCATGGCAACAGAATGGCTAGTAAAAAATTATGAAAGTGAACTCTTTTTTAAGAACCTGCTGATCATGCCCGATAACCGATCAGATTTTGAACCATATTTAACCGGTGTGAGCTACGATGATGCAATTAATAAGCTGGAGCGCGCTGGTGAAACTGATGCAATTAAATTTCTAAAATCCTGGACGTCAGATGACGGTTACACAAAACGGGGATGGGATTCAATGACGAAAAATTTGGAAGGAGAATTCGTTCAAAGATTTGGCAAAAGGGTTTGTAACATTATTTGGAGATACGAATAGAACTATTCAAACTAAAACCACTATAAGGAGCGATTATATGTACCCATATCCAGGCATTAACGTATTGGACCGCGCTACTAATGCCATGAAAGCTAATCCCGGTGTCCGTGTATTCCATGACTTATACCTCTTCGTACTCCAGTATTCTACGACTTATAGAACTAAAACTGGAAAAAAGCTAACTGGAAGATATGGGGTAGATGGAGCCGTCAAAAGGGCATTCGGACAAGTTATCGCTTCCCACGTTGTTCGCTAGATTTGCAACTGAGCTTCCCTTGCCGCTCTTTGCTTAAATGCTTAATCAGTTCTACCATGGTCGCATTCGCTCCCGGATGAATATAGAATGAAGAATATCAATAATTTTCCTCAAAATAGCTCCCCCCTCTAGGTGGGAGCTATTAGACGCGCACAAGTTTCTCCCAAAATTTCGCCCTACTTATGATACGGTTCCCCCCGATTAATCTTCACCGCCCGGTACACCTGCTCCACCAGCACCAGCCGCATGAGCTGGTGGGGCAGCGTCATGCGGCCGAAGCTCATACGCTGCTGGGCGCGGCGCATGACGTCATCGGAGAGCCCGTGGCTCCCTCCGATGACGAAGACGACATGGCTCGTCCCGTAGGTGCCGAGCCGGTCGATTTCGGCGGCAAGCTCTTCCGAGCTCCAGAGCTTGCCGTCGATCGCGAGCGCAATGACATGCGCCTCGCTCTTGATGTGCGCGAGGATACGCTCGCCCTCGCGTTCCTTCACCTGAACAACCTCAGCACCGCTTAGGTTGTCAGGTGCCTTCTCATCCGCCACCTCAATGATCTGAAACTTGAGGTATGGCGTCAGCCGCTTGGCATACTCCGCGATGCCGAGGGTCAAATACTTTTCCTTCAATTTGCCTACGCCAATAATCTGAATCAACATATATGCCTCCATCTGATAACTTCTGTAGCTACAATTTACTCCGTTTGTCCTCGATCTGCGCCAATCGTACCAGAAATCTCCGCTTCGGATATAGCGTTCTCATCCTATCTATACTCCATAGCTGTTATAGTGGACAATCCTTATTTGTAGTTAATTAACACCCTACTCTGAGTGTTATCTTTAGTGTACCATAATGGGCAAACAGGTCGAATTAGTAGGTTGTGATTCTCACTTGCCGCAATCTTCCCACAACAGCCAGCATTAGCAAAACAACCGTAGCCAGCAGGTAATACAGATATATCCCTTGATCAAGAGATTGCCGTGAGGCTCCCATAAAGTCCATAACCGCTAGTTTATTTAGAGGCCCCAAATACCACATCAACATAAATATCACCTGAAAAAGCTTGCCATTTCTCGACCATACACCTAATGCTAGTGCCAGCGTGGGAACAAATAACCCGCCTACGGCCATCGCCATCAGACTGTCCCATTCCCCTGCGAGCAGACAATGAATCATAACCCCGCTGCCTGTCAAATACGCAACGATGATTCCGGCTAGCCACAGTACAATAAATTGATTCCGAACCGGATGCATGGCCGTAAACATGATTTGATGAGTCCGGTGATACGCTTCATTCGTGCCCATTGCTGACCAGATCAGGATAGGCCATACCCAGGTAAAGGGTGCAACCAAACTTAATACAGACTCCATAGGCAACAACAACCCCAGGACAATCA
Source organism: Paenibacillus sp. P46E (assembly GCF_001909095.1). Classification (NCBI taxonomy): domain Bacteria; kingdom Bacillati; phylum Bacillota; class Bacilli; order Caryophanales; family Paenibacillaceae; genus Paenibacillus; species Paenibacillus sp. P46E. Next base: position 3,678 of record NZ_LVYZ01000032.1, on the reverse strand, counting down.
TGACCAGTGCGATCAAGTACCACCAAATACGCAACCCTTTGAGCATAAGCCGCAACTCCATACCTAATATCCTGATGTAGCGGGACTGCCCATGTACTACATTAGTGTAGGGAGTTAACTTTATTCCGCTGTCATTTATAGGCACAGGCTTCATTTGCGGCTCTACATTTCTAAATTCGCGGGGTTTACCATTTGTACTAATGTTGGATGAACGCGTAAGATCGAACCGATGAAAGAAGATGGAAGCCACTACTGCAATCCCTACTGCCACAGCTAACCAAATATAACGTTCCAAAAACATCTGCATCGTCCAAGGTACACCTGTCCAGTCGTAGGTTACTAAGTCCCCCCGCAACGGACTCATCCCAGAGATATGACCCCCATTGCTATGAGGAAGCCCCGCATTAACCCCGTTTGATAGCCTGGTAAGGATCGGAGAAATTCCGAGTATATCCTGGCTGGAATGAGTTGCTGTTGTAGACAATCTAAGCGAGAGAATCCATAACACAAAGTATATTAAATTGCCCAATCCCTTGCGAAACAAAGGTACCGATTCAAAGAAGATGGCTATGGATGCAACCAAAGCTATAGTTGGCAATGTAGAATACAAAAATGGAAGCAATAGTTTCAGCAGTTCAACCGTATAACTTTCCCCTCTAATCAGTTGCATGGCAAGGGCGGATACCATTAAAACAGTCACAATAGACATCAAGAAAACGAAGTTACTCCACATTTTACCCATGGTGTACATCCACTTTGTAATCGGAGTCGTTGCTATAATTTGCCCTACTCCCGTCTGCACATCCCGTTCAATCGCATTTTTCACCAGAAAGAACGCTGGAAGACTTAGTATCATGGAGGCTAATATAGCTGTTGCACTGCCGACCCAACCGGAGTTATATATACCGCGTATATTGTTGAACGATAAGGTTATATAGCTCTCATGACTGGAGGGAATAAATTTATATACGATAAAGATGGATACAAGTACTGTAATCAAAAAGCTGTACCTTCGGACCCTTTCTAAATAATCAGCTTTTATCATCTGAAATAGAATGCGAAGCGGCGTCATACGGTTACCTTCTGCTTATTGGCCGAAATGCAATATAAATAGGCGTCTTCCAAAGTGGGTGTTACTAAGCGGCTGTCGGCTGAAGGCTGATTATCGGCAATAACTCTCATACGGACCCCGTCACTGCTCTGAATGGTGCTGCTGATTAACAATTGCTTACGCACTTCCATCCAAGTATCATTCGGTATCAGCCACTCCCACACTTTCCCCACCGCCGCTTCCAACAACTTGCTAGGAGCTGCCTGTATCACGAGCCGGCCTTGATGGACAATAGCGATATCTGTTGCAGTCGCTTCGACGTCGGATACAATATGCGTTGATAATATTACAATCCGATCCCCTGACAATTCCGCTAAAAGATTACGAAAACGAATACGTTCTTCAGGATCCAGTCCCACCGTTGGCTCGTCAACGATTAATAGCTTAGGGTCATTCAATAAAGCTTGTGCTATGCCTACACGTTGTTTCATCCCGCCTGAAAAGCTGTTCAACGGTTTTTTGCGGACCTCATGAAGATTGAGCAAAAAAAGTAATTCATCAATTCTTTTTTTCGCAATTGTATGATCCAATCCTCGAATTGCTGCTAAATATTCTAGAAACTCAACCGCATTTAAATGAGGATATACGCCAAAATCCTGTGGTAAATAACCGAGTATGCCCCGAACCGCATTTGGGTCCTTAGTGATATCGATGCCATTCCAGCTCACCTTACCTGCTGTGGGTTGAGTAATGGTTGATAGAATTCGCATCAAGGTTGATTTCCCAGCACCATTCGGACCTAATAATCCCAAAACCCCTGTATTGATCTGCAGAGATAGGTCACGGAGCCCGTAAGAATCGCCCTTGTATTTCTTGCTTACGTTGTCAATTGTTAATTTCATAATGCCCTCCCGATTTATCTGATAACCTGCGTCTATTGGTTTGACGATACCAAAGATGCTTTACCCTCAGGCATTCCTGAAAACATCTCAAAATTGAACGACCGAAATTGAACCTCCGGCAAGTTCCGTATATGATAGCTATAGATTATTGTACCCAGGGGGTTTGCTTACAATGGCAGTCTTAATCAATGAACAAATTAGAGCGTCCGAGGTCGTCCTTACCGGACTGAAGGGTGAGAAGCTGGGCGTGGTTTCCAGAGAGGAAGCGCTGGCTAAGGCACGGTCCGCAGGAGCAGACCTGGTCTGTACCTCGCTGATGAGCAGCCCGCCGCCCTGCAGCCTCATGGCTAAGGGCAAAGCCAAAGCGGCAGCGCAGAAGGATAACACCGCTCGTAAGGCAGCTTCAGGCCGCACACCGGCAGGCGCGGACAGCAAGGAGAAGGTGAAGGAATTGCGCTTCACCGCACATATTGAGGAGCATGACTACGACACGAAGCTGCGTCAGGCGGACAAGCATCTGCGCTCCGGCAAGCCGGTGCTGCTGGTAGTTAAGGCCTCAGGTGCGAAGGAGGCTGCTGCATCCAAGGCCGTCATTGAACGGCTGCTCGCTGATCTTAAGGAGGTTGGGATGAAAGACACCGGCATCCAGTATGGCGGCAAAGGCTCGCAGGTGAAGGTGAATCCGCGCTGAGGCAACGGAGATGGTCATAGAAACAGACAAAGACAAAGCCGCCGGGGCTTTGTCTTTTTTATATATATAAGGATTTATACGTTCTCTATTATCTATCTCTGTTACTAAATAACCCGCCTCAGTTGGCGATAGCTGAAGATCTGCGGGCGCTAAGGTGCTGCCGGCGGATCTCCATTTCCCGGCCCGCCTCCGTAAAAGCCCCAGTCAGTCTACAACTTTTTTTCCGAGTTCAAATACACTATTTTTTTTGACAGAAAGGGCAGGCACTTCCGCCGCCTCCTTACCAAAACCACGAGGATCATTTCATGAGCATATATTCTGCTGCAATAATCAAGTGATATTTCTGTCGCAGCTTGTGTCAGCAGTTATATAACGCCATGGAGATAAAACCTTTTTCCTTTGCTAGAATACGATCATTAAATCTGGCAAGTCCGGATTAGCAATCCCCTCAGCTTCACAGCGTTATGTTTCAACAGAGGCAGGTATAATCTTAACTATGTTTTATTTTAAATGGTTGTTATTTTTATCTCTTAAGTCTCTTTACTAAGCACAAGCCTAATTTTAATAAATTATGAGCTTGAAATAATCTTAAGGGAGATGTGTTACATGCCAGAAGCAGTATGTACTTACTTTGCAGGGAATCACCAAATGAGAGCAAAGGCGATTGCTTTCCTCTCTGATGCAAACTACAATCGGGTTATTTGGGACGGAGATGTCGGACTGTACCAATGTAAATGTGGTGATCGGTTCCTATGTGACGGTTCTCCAGAGGCCGGAGCACAAATCGGGCATTATGTTACTGAAGGCGCGATTCTAGGATCAGGGGTAGTTAAAGGGGTTGGTGTCTTGAAAATCAATACAAGTCTAGTTCACGAAACAACCGCTACTACTTTACCTGGTTTTACATTCCTCTACCCTGCCGTCTAATTTAATAAAAAAAGCAAAGAAGCCGCAGAACGTTGAAGCGGCTTCTTTGCTTTTTTTATTAAATCCAATCAAAAAATTCTAACTAAAATGATAATTAAAGCCATTAT